>DAOUGD010000159.1:0-88165 GCA_034429475.1 Anaerolineae bacterium | reverse complement strand
TGGACGACTGCTGAGCTGCTCTCCTACCGAGTGCCCGCACAATTCTTGGATCAATTGTCGACACTCAAACCTTTGTTCACCCTGTTGGAAGAATGATGTCCATCAAGGAAAATCAGGGACAACACCCAAATAATGGATATGAAGGGAAAAAGAAGGTAGTCTAGCAAAAAGTGGCCTAAAAAAGGGATGGCGGTAAACCCCTGGAAGATGTAGATAAGAACACCATCTATACTGAGAAAAACTACCAGTCCACCAAACCCAGAAATACGGCGAGCGACTTTATTCTTAGACACATTCTCCGATTCTTTGACTGCTATTGAGTCACCAACTAAAAGGCAAATAAACCCAAACACAAAAATGATGCTGAACCCTAATAGCATGGAATATTTCAAGTTTTCCATATCTCACTTTTTGTGTAAAAAGACAACTAAAACTTAACTTGCCCACGTACACGGAACCAGGCAGTCTATATCACTGTCGGAGCCGTGACCGCCTTTGAGTTTTGTCGTGGGATCGTTCACGATGTCGTGCTGGCCGTGGTCGGCCAGGATGATGATGCCATAGCCGAATGACTTGAGGCGCGCTACAGCGCGCCGGAGCCGGGCGTCGGTGGCGCGCACCATTGGCGCGACCTCCGGCGACGACGGGCCGTACCGGTGAAACACGTCGTCCACCCGGCCCAGTTGCGCAATGATGAAGGTGGGCGCGCGTTGTTCCGCGATGGTGAGAACTTTGTCCACGATCAGATCGTCTTCGCCGCGCGGGGTGGTGCCGTCAACATCTGCGAAACGCCCCAACAGCTTGCCGCCCGTGTAGCCTGCGAAGCCGATGCCTGCACTGACGCCTCCGGCCCGGCGCACGACTTCGAACAGCGTCTCGCACGCAAAGTCGTGGTTGTAGGTGCGGACGCCGTGACCGTCCAGATCGGCGCCTGTGACCATGGCGGCGAAGTTCACGGGGGTGATGGAGGGCAGCACAGAACGCAGAATGAGGCTGCGGGCGGCGTGGAGAGAACGGAGGTAGGGCATTTCGCTCTGCCAGAGCGTCCATGCGAACCAGCCGAATGCATCCAGTGCCAAAATGACGATGCGCCGCGCGCCGGTCAGGTCATCCAAGATGGCAGGGATCGGTGTGCCCTGAGCTTGCGCCGGAGCCGGCAACCCTAAAATCGCGCTCACGGTTGGTGCAACGTCCAACATCGAGTAGATGGGAGGCATCATCTGATTGCTCCTTCAAAATAAACCACGAATTTACACCAATTTTCACGAATGAAAAGTTAGATTAGAGCAGACTCGTGAAGATGGGTGGTGAAGTTTTCATTTACCGTTACCGATTGTACACCGTAACCGTTGAAAATTGCAATCGGCAATGGATCATTTGGCGGTTTGGACTAAAATATGACAGGTTGTGACACATACTTCTGTTATACTGAAACCATTGTTAGAACAAATGAGCTATAGGGAGGCATAAAAATGGGTAACATAATTGCTTACTGCGGATTAACCTGTACGGATTGCCCGGCCTATACGGCTACACAGGCCAATGACTGGGCGGCGCTGGAGCACGTGGCGGCGCAGTGGCGCGAACAATTCAACGCGCCGGAAATTACAACCTCGGTGATCACATGTGATGGATGTGTGGCGGAAGGCAAGCGGTTGAGCGGCTACTGTCTTACTTGTCAGATTCGCGCCTGTGCGCGGGACTTCAAGATCGCCAACTGTGCGTATTGTGAAATGTATGCTTGCGATCTGCTAAAAGAGTTCCTGGCACAGGCGCCGGGTGCGAAAGTTACGTTGGACGCGATTCGGCAGACGTTATAACTTTGAACGCGCGACCTGATAAAAGGTTATTCTCGCGGGCGACACACCGCCCGCGAGAATAACTCTTTTAACCCGCCGCATCGAGTAAAGCACTATTGTTTAAAACAAGAGGAATGTAATGAAAATAGGTCCGCAGGTGTATGTCAGAGGTAGCATTGAAGCTGTTGAAATGTATTGTAAAGCTTTCGGTGCAGAAATCACTTTTCAAATTAAAGACAACGACGCATACGGGCATTGTGAATTATCGGTTGGTGGTCAATTGTTTATGGCTGTAAGCGAAGCGCCAGATAATTGCGATGTAAGTAAAAAATGCGCCTGGCAGACCATGGCATTTAACGTATACGATATGGGCAGCGAAGAGGCTGTACGTCATGCGTATGACATACTGTGTGACGGTGGTACGGTGATAGACCCGTTGGGTCCATGCCCCTGGAACTCGTACTGTTCTAATTTGATAGACAAGTTTGGTGTGTTTTGGTGGATAGCCATTTAAATACACTATCCTGAAATTGTTTGACAAAGAAAGAGTTTTTAAAAACTAATTGCGAAAAGGTCTAACTTACTTACTATTGAGGAGGGTGTTATGACTTACCCATGTGAGATCAAAGACCAGGCGGCGCAGCCGACCCTGGCGATTCGGACGACGGTAGCCGTCCAGGAGCTGCCGACCGCGTTGGGCGCGAGTTACGGCGCCATCGGCCAGTACCTGGGGATGATGGGGGAGCCGCCGGTCGGCGCGCCGTTTGTGGCCTACTACAATATGGATATGCAGGCGCTCGATGTGGAGATCGGAATACCGGTCGCCAGGGCGCTGCCCGGCAAGGATACTATCTACGCCGGAGAAATCCCTGCTGGCAAGTATGCCACATGCGTCCATACCGGGCCTTACGATGCCGCCGGGGCAGCTTACACGGCGCTGACGCAATTTGTGATGGAGAATGGCTATGAAGCCACCGGCGTCGCCTACGAGGTTTACTTGAATGATCCTTCCAATACGCCGCCGGAGGGGCTGATGACGCAAATTCTTTTCCCGCTCAAGGCGAGGTAGGAGGAACGATGGCCGAACAGTTTGAAGCCTGCGACATGGCCGGGGCGACGTTTCACCGTGTCAACCTGGGGCAAGTAACGTTTAACGATGTGAATTTGGCCCAGGCCGTCTTTGAGAACGTGAACCTGGAAGGCGCGCACATCAGCAACGCCAATCTCAGGGATTTGCGGATTGACGACGCCTATATCGGCGGAATGACCATTTTTGGTATGCGGGTGGACGAGTTGATTGAAGCAGAAAAGGATCGCCGCGACCCGGAGCGCGCGCGGTTGCGGATGTCCGATCGGTATGATCCGCAGGTCGTGAAGGCGGTGTTGGCGCGTCTGGCCGAGGTGCGGCAGGCTTTCCGCGAACGGCTCCGCGCCACGCCGCCGGAAGTGCTGAATACGTCTCCTGGTCCCAATCGCTGGACAGCGTTGGAGCATGTGCGGCATTTGGTGTTCGCCGAAGACCTGTTCCTCAACCGCCGCATCCTGCAAAATGACGCGCCGCTGCACGCCCTGGGATTGCTGCCCGACTTTAGCGCCGGCGATCCGGCGTTTTCTGGAGTGGGGAGCGATGCGTGCCGTGACCTGGAGACAATCCTGACCGCTTGGGACGAAAGTCACGCGGCGATGCTGGCGTATTTGGCCGATCTGACGCCCGAAAAGCTGCACACCGTTAACCACGAAGAGCGCCCTCGCACCGTCGCCGACATCTTGCAAGTGATGGCGCACCACGACCTTGAGCACATCCGCTGGGTCGAGCGGGTGCTGAACGAGCTGGCAAATACGGCAGCTTGATCTGCCGAGTCTACTGTCTAGGAAAATACTGTGGCTATTAAAGAAAGAACTCAACAATTACGTGTTGTCGCCGAAATTCTGCTGATCCATTTGCCGGAATATCTGGCGAAAGACCAACCTCTGGCGCACGACCTGCTATCGGTAGCCGGGCAGGCGCTCAACACCATTTATGAGGACGCCGAGGAATCGTCCAAGTCGTGGGATAAACGCGCCTATCACGTGCGCGCCGACGAGTTGCGCCGCGAGTGGGATTGGGCGCTCGGCGCAGCCAACTACGCCCTGGGATTGGCGCTCCGCTCTGAGCCTCTGAGCGATACCCATCTGGCGAAACTCAAGGTCTTGATCCGCCCGGAGATGGAGCGTCCCACGCGCAAGCAAATTGCCGATCCAACCCGCTTCCGAGGTGCCGCGCAGGCGCTTGCCAAACAACTATCCCAAAAACGCAAGCCATTGCGGGAATAATCAGAAAGTAAAACGTGAAACGTGATGACTTTACAATAACGACCTCACGTTTCACGCTTCACGTACTTTCGCATCGCGGGGCAGCCACAGCACGGCCAGACCCGCCAGGAACGTCGAGACGCCGCCCACGTAAAACGGCATCCGCAGCGAGAACGCGCTTCCCAGCCAGCCTCCCGTCGTCGGGCCGATTGCGCCGGAAAGCGCCACGGCCAACGTGTCCAATCCATAGGCGGCGCCCGCGCGGCCTTCCGGCGCGCACCGGCCAATGTACGCGCTGATGATCGCCAACGTCCCCCCCACCGCAAATCCCAGGATGGCCTGGGCTACCACCAACACGGTGTAGGTTGGCGCCCACGCCTGGATACCAATCGCCCCGGCCATCACCATCCCCGAGGTCAGCAATAACCCGCGCCCGCCCCGTTGATCACCCAGCCGGCCCAACAGCGGCGCCGCGATCGCGCTGGTGATGCCCGAAACGGTCGTCAACAGCCCGGAGGCCGACCCCAACCACGACGTTCCTGCGGGCAACAGTTCCTGTACCAGCAGCGGCAAGGTGGGTGCCGGCACTTGAAGCCCCACCCGCAGGGCGAAACGCAGCAACAACACCAACCCCAGCGCCGACCCGGCGAACAGCACCGTCGTATCCTGCCAGAAACGCCGCCAGAGCGGCCCCTGCCCTGTGGTGGGCGGGGGCGGGGTGAAATCCTCGTGGACCAGAAACAACATCAAGAAAAAAGCCGCCAGCAGATAAAAAGAGGTCAGCCAGAAAGTGGCGCGATAGCCGAGCGTGTCGGCTACCAGCCCGCCGGTGATCGGCCCGATAGACTGCCCCAAGAAGATCGCCAATTGCAACTTCCCCAACGTCTCCCCCAACCGCTCGCGTGGGGTGCTACTGGCAACCAGGGTAGTCGCCGCCGCCACCGTGCCGGTCAACGCGCCCTGGAGCAAGCGCAGCACTGTCATCTGCTCCACCGAGCGGACGAAGCCCATCAGCCCAAGAATCACCGCGCCGCCGAACATCGCCCGCAGCACCATCAGCTTTCGCCCATAGCGGTCGCTCAGCGCGCCCCAGATTGGCCCCATCACCCCCATCGTCAGTGAGGAGGCCGAGATGATAATCCCACTCCACTGCGCCACCGACTCCGGCGGCACGCCCAACTCCTGAATATAGTAGGACCAGATCGGCGTCGAGGAAGAGAAGCCCATAATAGCTAACAACTCCGCGAACCAGGTCGCCCATAGATTACGCCGCCAACGTTTGGTCATTAAATTCTCCCTGAAAGTAGCTTCAACGGATTGAACGGATTAAACGGAAAGATGTCCGTTAAATTCCGTTGAATCCGTTGAGAAAAAATGATACGTCAGTCGGTGGTCGTGACGCGCACGGTGGTCAGCCGGATGGCGTCGCCAGACGGACGCCCGTTGGCATCAACCACCGGCAGGCGGGCGGCGTCCACCAGCCCGTACATCCCAATTTCGAGGGTATACTCGCCCGGCGGCGCGTTGGGCGCGACGGGGATGCGGTACGTGTCCACGATGATTGCACCCGGCGTCCAGAGCGTCGTCAAGGCCTGCCCGCCGCCCGGCTCGTTATCCTGCTGCCCCCAGAGGAAGTTGTCCGAGGCGGCGTTGTAGACGTCGCCGAGCAGGTGGGTAAAAACTTTGTAGCGGGCGGGAATCGTCCCTGATGTCTGCCAGTAAAGCGTCAACGCGATCACCCCGGCGGGCTGCACTGTCGTTTGCGGCAGATCGTAGCCAATGAGGCGGATGGTTTCACCCAGACGATAATCCACGCGGTGCGGTATGTCGCTGAGCGCGATGGCGGCCCCGGCGGCGCTGCGCACCAGAGTGAAGCGCCCCACACGCACGCGGTCAGCGCCGGATACTACAAAAAGCTGATAGCGTCCGCCGGGCAAATCTGGTGTGAGCGGAATATCCACCCCCTGGCGCGTTACCCCCGGCATCGCGGCCGGAGCGGGCGCGGCGATCTCGCGCGTCTCCGGCCCGGATAGAAGCACCGTCACATCCCCCGCCGGCGGCGCCCAGTAGAGCACGAGCCGCGCCGTGTCGCCAGTGCGGTAACGGGATTGCGGCAGCGTCGCCCCAAGCAACAGCCCCTGTTCTCCCAGGCGCGCGTTAATAGTCGCCGGCGCGACAAAGTCCGGCGCGAGTGCATTGCGGGTGCCCTGCCGGGCCTCCGTGCGCGCATAAAAAGTGAGGGTATTTTCGCCGGCGATCCATGTGTGCCAGGACAGGGCGTGAGCTGCTAACCATGTGGGAATGGCCTGCGTTGGGTCCGTCTGCTGCGCCTCGGGCGTTGTCACCAGCCAGAGGCCGGCAGCCTGCTGCCACAGTGGGGTCAGCCGCGCCTCAGCGGACGCGGCATCGAGCGGCGCGCCATACGCCAGATTGTGGCGCGCTCCGGCGTACTGCGCCTCAAACAGCGGCCAATCGCGGTCCACGTAGAGCACCACAATGTCGTCAGGGCGGACATAGGCGCGCAGCGTCTCCGCGATACTCGTATAATCGTCCCGCCGCGCGCGGCCAGGGTAGAATGTCCACAAGCCGAGCAGGGCGGCAAAAACAACGGGGAGCAAAAGGGCAAATGTGCCGGTATGTCGGTTGGCCCTTCGCCACTTCCCATTGCCCATTGTGTCTATCCCCCAGGCCATCAGCACATAAAAGTTCCCGGCCAGGAGCAGGAGGTAGCGGGGTTCGAGGGGCCGGGCAAAGCCGGGGACAATGCCAAAGCAGATCGCGTAAACGACAACGGCCTGTACCAGTAAGCCCAACGCCAGCACCGCGAGTCCGGCCCGTTGGTCCCGCGTTTTGTGAGTGCGCCAAAGAGCGATACATCCGGCAAGCGCAATGCCGCACCCAAGCAACGTCAGGGGCAGATAGCTATTCAGATTGAGCGGCACGCCGACCACGAGCATGGTGGCGTAGAGATGGAGGTATTCTCCGAGTGTAATGGGTTCGACAATGGCCCAGGTGGTGGCCGTGGTAAGATTGCGAAGCATCCAGGGCAGGAAAAACACGAAAGCGACGAGATGCGCCGTCAGCCATTGAATGAGCATCCGGCGCGGGCGTCCCCGCCGCCACCAGATGAAGGGGAAGACGAGGTTGGCGGTCAAAGGCGCTGCTACAGTCAAATACAAACTGAGCAGTCCCCCCGCGAGGCAGAGTGTGTAAGCGAGCCACGCGCGCCAGCGCCCGCTGCGCCAAAGCTCGAGCGCGGCCCAGAGCATAGCGGTCGTCAGAAGCGCGGCCCAGGTGTACATCCGCACCGATTGCGCCCAGGCGATGGCGAAGCGGGAGAGGGCGAGCAGGAGCATGGCAAGCGTTCCCACGCGCCGCCCGCCAAGTGTCCGGCCAAGCCGGTAGACCAGCGCCAGCCACACGAGGCTAAACAGTACGGCGGGAAAGCGCATTTCATACTCGCCATCGCCCACGAGCAGCCACCACCCGCGCAGGATGAGGTTATGCAACGGTGGGTGATTGTCGTGCGCGGCAACCTGGAGGATGTCGGTGAGCGGCCGGCGCGCGAGTGAGGCACTCCACCCTTCATCCCACCAGATATTTTGATCGGCGAGGCCGGCAACGCGGAGAGCGAACGCCAGGAGCAAAATCAGGAGCCATACCCTACGTTGACCCAGGGTATTGCTGCGTGGTATTATGGCATTACTCACATCCATACCTGCATTATACTGTAAGCCACAAACAAAAACCACGCTTAACAATAAGCGTGGTTTTTGTGTTCATAAGGACTGGCCCGCCGTGCCGTGCGCCGCTGGTTTTGACCCTGCTTTCGCAGGTGGGAATCAGCCGGAAGGTTTCGCCTTGCCCGAAGGCTACCGCGTCTACTTCCTAAGACAGGATTCCCTTATAATAAACTGTTGGCTCAAAACCCCGTGTCGGCATCACGCACACGGCAGGTGTAGCGGTATAATACCACACTTCATTGGGATGGCAACCGTCAAGCGTCAAGCGTCAAACGTCAAGTCGCCTTTCTTACTTTAGAAAATGTCTCGACGGATTGAACGAACGTTTTTCCGTTGAATCCGTTGAGCGAAACATTACATGGCGCGGAGCACTTGGCGGAAGATGCGCAGCCAGTTGCCGTGCAGGATCGCGGCGACATCAGCCTCGGAGTAACCGCGTTCATGCAGCAGTGGCGCAATCTTGCCCAGGTCGGCGATAGAATTCAGTGCTTCCGGCACAGCTTCCAGGCCGAAGCCGCCATCGAAATCGGAGCCAAGGCCCACGCAACCGGCTTGTCCTGTGATCTGGCAAATGTGATCAATCGCTTCAATGAGACAGGTGAGCGGCAGACGCGGGTCGCCGACGCGCCAGCCAGCCTGGAGCATCGCGTTGAAGGGGACGACGCCCATCACGCCGGCGCGTTCTGCGATGCGCCGGATGAGGTCGTCGGAGAGCTGGCGTGGGGTATCCACCAGCGTGCGCGGGTTGGCATGGGTGGCGACGAGGGGGCCGGGGTAGCTATCCAGGGCTGCGTAGACGGCCTCTTCCCACAAGTGGCTCACGTCCAGCAACAGGTTGGCCTCCGCCATCCGGGATAGCAGACGATCGCCTTCCTCTGAGATACCACCCGGCGCAGCGCAGCCGCCAGCGTAGCGCGTCCCTGCCGACCAGGCCAATCCCACGCCGCGCAGGCCGCGCTCGATCCACCAGGCCAGCTCGCCTGGCTCGCGGATCGGGTCGGCGCCCTCCATCACGATGAACAGGCCGAGTTGGGGTTGCGGTGTCTCCCAAGAAGCCCACACAGCATCCAGGTCCGCCTCGGTGAGCAAGGGCCGCACCCGTTTCTGTTCATCGGCCAGGCGACGGTAGTAATCCAATTGGGCCACACCCTGCGCGTGCGCCTCATCTGAGGTGTGGTAAACTTGCGCTTCCCGTTCCCATCTGCGAAGCGCCGGGCAAGTAAAAATGCTCGCGCCGATCACAGGGATTTGCCCGCGCCATAATTCGGGCAGGCTGACCAGGCCAGAGCCGCAGGGGAGGCCGGGCGGCGGGGTCCGTGCGTCCTGCTCGCGGACTTCTTGCAAGGGACGTAACAGATCGCGGTTCAACACCACGGCGTTGTAGGCTAGATCCAGATGGGCGTCTACGATGAGAGGCATGGTTTCCTCCAACAATAACGGGATTTACGGAATGATAGGATCAAAAATCCGTTGAAATCCGTTCAATCCGTTGAGTATAATGGCATTGCTGCATTTGACAAAATCCCTGGTTTGGCGTTATACTCTGAACTGAAATGCAAACAAGGACACTGGGCGGGGATGCCCAAAGAGGAACTATGAATCGTCCCAAACGCTATACGCTGACCATTACGGAAGGCCCAAAAGCCGGGGAAGTGCTGGTGTTGGAAAACATTGAGTATACCCTGGGGCGCACGCCGGATAACAAGATTATGATTGACGAGTTGAGCGTTTCGCGTCATCACGCCCGGCTGCAACCGACGCTGGGTAGTTTCGCGCTGGAAGACCTGGGGAGCACCAACGGCACCTGGGTCAACGGGGAACAACTCACCCGTCCCTGTGTGTTGGCCGCGGGCGATATCATTCAACTGGCCGACAACGTGACGCTTGAGTTTGGCTTCCAGGAAGAGGTGCTGCCCGAGGCGCTGATTCCACCGCCGGATGTCCCTGTCGAGAGCGAGACGCCGCGCGGAACGACGCCATCCTGGCTGATGGGCGACAAGGCGAACGATAAAGCCGGCTCACCTGTCTCGGCGCGCTCCCCACGCCTGGGGTATCGCATTATCATTGGATTGCTGCTGTTGCTGATTGTGTTGTGTCTGGCGCTGGCAGCGTATATCTGGTTTGCCGCGCCGGAGGTTTGGCAGCAAATCCTCGGCCAGTTCGGTTTTCCGACGCCGTAAGGGTTGGATAATCTACTCAAACGCCGGATACGGCTTCCGTATCCGGCGTTTTATTTTTTGTCAGCAGATTCAACCGTTTGAGCAGAGTTTAAGCTCAATCCGCTTAATCTGCTGCTGATAGAAGATGGTTATGGCTCTGCCCGCTGGCAGACGGGACAGTAATAGGTGCTGCGCTGCCCCTGGACGATACGCTCCAAAGCATAACCGCAACGCGGGCAACGGTCACCGGCCCGGTCGTAGACCTGGAGGTAGTGCTGATGATTCCCCAGGCCGCCGTCGGGATAGACGTATTGGCGATCCCCCAGGCTGGTGCCGCCGTTGGCGATCCCCCCGCCGAGCACCATCACGATGGCGTGGTGGAGGCGTTCCCCTTCGGCAGCAGTCAAACTCTCCGCCGTGCGCAGAGGATGAATTTGCGCGTGCCAGAGGGCCTCGCTCGCGTAAATGTTGCCCAGGCCGGCTACAAAACTTTGGTCGAGCAGCAACCGCTTGATTTCACTCTGGCGACCCACAAGGTGTTGTTGCAGCCAATCCACCGTAAACTCTGCCGACAGCGGTTCCGGCCCTAAGCTCCCCAACACCTCCGCCGGGTCCGCTACCAGGAAGAAACGCCCAAATTTGCGCGGGTCGCTGTAGATGACCCACACGCCGTCGTCCAGGCGCAAGCGGATCCGTGTGTGCTGATCGTCGCCGGGACCGACATGGGGCGCCAGGAGGCTGAATTTGCCGGTCATGCGCAGGTGTACCAGCAGCGTCTGGCCGACGCTCAACGGCAGCACCAGATACTTGCCGCGCCGTCCCACTTCCTGCACCGTCGCGCCCGGCAGGGCAGCGCGGAAACTCGCCAGGTCAGGGCGCGCCACGGTGCGCGCCCACAACACGTCCACCTGTACAAAGCTGCGACCGGTCAATGCCGGTCGCAGTTTGCGCGCAATCGTTTCGACTTCAGGTAGTTCGGGCATACCCTGGGGTTCGGATCAACGGGGGTAGGGGTAGCGGGATTCGTAGCGCTGCATCAGGATGTTGAAGTGGGTGTGTTCCGCCTGAGCCAACTGCATGAACATTTTCTTCGCCTCCATGTCTTGGGCAATTTGCGCGCTGTTGTAGTACAACTGGAAAGATTTGTCCTCCGCTCCCATCGCGAACAACAGGGCGTCTTCCTCGGTGGGGTGGGACGGTAGTTCTTTGAGAGCCTCTTTCGTCGGTGGGAAAACGAGGGATACGGCGTCTTCCGCCGCTATTTGGGCCATCTCCGGGATCGCTGACCAGCCCTTGCCCGCGCGCAGCATTTCATATTGCCGCTGAATGTAGTTGAAATGGTCTACTTCGTCATCGGCCAATTGCTTGAATATCTGTTGAACGTCGGTGTCCGGCAGGATGGCCGCCATTTCCAGATACAAGTCCTTGCCGTCTGTTTCGAGTTTCATCGCTTGCGTCAAAACATCCATCAATTCCATATCAGCCTCCTGAGATAAAAAGAATATTTTATTATTAAATACGATTATAGATTAAATTAATGACCTGTCAATCGCCCGCCGGTCACATCCAGAACAGCGGCCACCACATACAGCCGCGGCGTTTCACGGCGCGGCGCGCTGCCCGCCGCGCTGCCCGCCGTTCTCCCATACGTTCTCCACGCTGATAAGCACGCTGCAAGCGGCGCTGTATTCGTCGAAAACTTCCACCAAACATCGTTCACCTCCATCACGCTGAACATAGATGCAGATGCGACGCGCGACTCATTCAGGCGCACCGCACCTAAGAATTCTGCCGGGGCGCGACGCCGCCCATGCGCGTCACGGCTTCCCGCACGGCGGCTACATTAGGATTGTGCAGCACGCCGGACGGCATCGGCCTCTCTCCCACCGTCATGGCCACTAACCCTTCCTGGCAGGGGATGACCAGGTCGGCGACGTATTCGCTCCCTGCTTCACAAATCAGATATTCACGTTCCGGGAAAAAGCCACTTTCCTTGAGCGTGACGTAGAGGCCATCCGCGCCGGAGACATACAGGTCGTTGACTTCTGTGGCTGCCGCAAAGCGATCCCAGGTGCTCTCAATGAACGTAATCCGTCGCCAGCGCAGACTGGGGATGGCCGGCTCGCGCTGAATCAGCGGGCCGATTTGTACTTTGTAGTAACGATCACTAGCGCGCGGGTGCTGCGCTTCTTGTGGAAAAAGGTCGCGTCGCACGACCAGTTCGTAACCGCGCACCTCGGCGTACCAGTGGATCGCCCATTTTTCTGCGCCAAACGGGGCCGTGAAATAGAAGGCCAGGACGGCCGCGTCGGTGATGCAGTCTGGCGCGTGCCGCTCCGGGATGCGATACCACCCCTCGTCGCGGGCGATCTCGAAATCCCGCGGGCGGTTCAGCACCCCCACTAACACCCGGTCGGCTGCGTGGAACATGGTTTTCCCCTCCTGCCTGGAAATCTAGGCAAAGTATAGGTAAAGACGGAGGAGAAGTCAAGTGGAGTTTGACAAGCCATTCCCCTATGCTATAATTTTTCCCACTTTAAGCTTCACATCTCATAGACCGCCGGCAATGGAACGTTTTCAAAGCTGGCGGCGTTGTGTGTTATGAGGTTGTGAAATGGAGGCGAGAAAATCATGAAGTTCAAAAAGTGGTATGGGGTGGCGGCGCTTTTTTTGTTGGCGACACTGCTCGCGCCTGCGTTGGCTCTTCAGGCCAAAGATGGGGCGCAGCCCGTTCGCCAGGAAATCGGCACCAATCTCTTGGTCAATCCAGGCTTTGAGGGGATCGGCAAGCCCGTTGACAATGCCTACGAGAACTACGGCAACTGGACGCGGGACACGTTCAACGGGGCGCAGTATGGCGAGATTTTTACCCCGGAAGGTTGGGTCACCTGGTGGGAAGAGGGCGACTATGGCCGACCAGAATGTAAGGTTATCCCTAATCAACATCCCTTCAATTCGCCCCCGGTTCGCATCTATCAAGGGTATTACGCCGGGATGTGTTTTGGGTTCTACCGCAGAATCCATGCCGGCTATTATCAGGTCGTGCGCAACATTCCCCCCAATTCGGTGGTTGAGGGGTCGTTTGTGGCCCACGCCTGGTCATGCGGGGAAGACGAACCCGTCAAGTCTTGCGGCGATCCGAACTCTTTCTACTTCCGGGTGGGGATTGATCCGACCGGGGGCACCAACCCCTACGCCGCGAGTATTGTGTGGAGCGCGCCCTACTACAATTACGACACCTTTGGCGGAGTTGGGCCGGTCCAGACTACCGTCGGGGCCAACGGTGTGGCGACGCTTTTCATCGAAGCGCTGGGGAAGTGGCCCAACAAGCATAACGACGCCTATTTTGATAACCCCGTCTTGAAGTTGGTGACGTTGGGAACGCCGCCTACAGAAACGCTGGCGCCCCCGCCGCCGACGTCCGATCAACCGCAGCCCACGGTTGGCCCGTACTATACGGCCACGCCTTCACCCGGCGGTTCGACTATCCATACTGTGGTGGCCGGGGATACACTGTTCGGGATTGCTATTGACTATGGGGTGGATTTGGACGAACTGCGCCGGCTTAATGCCGGGACGTTAGGGCCTAACGATATGCTCTCTATTGGGCAAGAGATCGTCGTGAAACCCGGCACTGGCGGCGACGTGCAACCGACGGCCACACCGGAAGTTGTGCAACCTCCGGCGACATTGCCGACTCCCACTGTGCAGGCGACCAGCCCCGGCGGGGCGCCGGCCGCTGATAAAGGCGTGATCTGTGTCCTGGCTTTTAATGATGCCAATGGGGATATGTTCCGCCAGAGTGAAAGCGGCGAAATGGCCTTGCCCAATGCGGAAATTACGGTCGTGGGAACGGGCGGCGCGCTCACCCCTTACCGCACCGATGGTTTCAGTGAGCCGTATTGCTTCCAGGACCTGGCGGCCGGGCAGCAATACATTGTGCGCCATACGCCGCCGGCAGGTTATAAGACCGATGTCGGCCCCTGGAATCTGATCGTGAGCGGCGGGCAAGTGTATAATGTGGAACTGGCCTATACGCGCGAGCAGGGGACGGTGCCGAGCGCCGATGGCACGGTCAGCCCTGACAGCAAGACAACCCCGTCAGCCGAGGAAGAGCCGACGAAAGAGACTGAGGATGGCGGCGGAATGACTGATATTCTGAATCTGATTCTGCGCATCAGCGGCGGCATTGTGCTGTTGTTGGCGGTGGTCATCGTGGTGCTCTTTTTCGTGTCGCGGCGCGCGTAACCTGCGCTATATCCTATGAATCAACTGACACAGGCCATCCTCTGGGATGGCCTGTGTGTTAAGGGTCACACACTCTAACGGGTTGAAACTATGAGACTCAAGCGGTGGTACGGGATAGGAGCCGGCTTATTCTTGCTGGCGCTGCTGCTCGCCCCCGCGCCGGCCCTCCAGGCTCAAGAGAAAACGCCGCCTCCCTCCCAGGAAATCGGTCCCAATCTTCTGATCAATCCGGGTTTTGAGGGAATGGATAAGCCGATGGATAATCCGGCACCTAATCCTGGCAATTGGACGCGGGATACTTTTAATGGGGCGCAATACGGTGAGATTTTCACCCCGGAGGGCTGGGCCGCGTGGTGGGAGGAGGGGGAGTACGGCCGGCCAGAATGTAAGGTTATTCCCAATGAGCCACCCTTCAATATCGATCCGGTTCGCATCTATCAAGGGTATTATTCCGCCCTTTGTTTTGGTTTCTATCGCATTCCCCACGCGGGTTTCTATCAAGTGGTGCGAAATATCCCGCCAGCTTCGATCGTGGAAGCTGCCGTCATGGCCCATGCCTGGTCGTGCGGGGAAGATAATCCACCCTTGTCGTGCGGTGACTTTACCGCTTTTTACTTTCGAGTCGGGATCGATCCTGATGGCGATACCGATCCGTTTTCCGAGAACATTGTGTGGAGTGAGCGTTACTACAACTTCGACAAATTTGCCAGGGTAGGGCCGGTTCAGGCGACGGTGGGGATCACTGGTGTGGCGACGCTTTTTCTGGAGGCGACGGCGAAGTGGCCCAATAAACACAACGACGCTTACTGGGATAATGCCCGGTTGAACATCGTGGTGACAGGGACATTGCCCACTGCTACGCCGCCGCCCCCGCCCCCGACCTCCGGCCCAATCCAGCCGACGGCAACGCCGCAGTTCACGCCTACGCCTCTGCCGGAAGGCTCAATCATCCACACGGTAGAAGAAGGAGAGACATGGTTGGGCATTTCGTTGCTTTATGGGGTGGAGCCGTTTGATCTCCTTCGGCTCAATGCCGGGAGGGGTAACGAGAGCCTCGCTGTTGGGCGGGAGGTTGTCGTGAGGATTGGCCCCAGGGAAGGCCTGGCTATGGCGGAGGTCGCGACGGCTTTGCCCGGGTTGCCGGACGCCTCTGTCCAGCCCAATCTCCCCGCCGGCGACAAAGGCACAATTTGTGTTCTGGCCTTCAATGATGCCAACGGCGATATGTTCCGGCAAGGCGCAGATGACGAGATGGCCTTGCCCGATGCGGACATTGCGCTCGTAGACGCTGATGGCAGCCTCATTACCTCCTATCGCACGGATGGCAGCGAGCCGTACTGCTTCCAGGATCTGCCCATCGGGCAACAGTACATTGTCCGCCACACGCCGCCGCCGGGCTACAACGCCACTGTAGGGCCGTGGCAGTTGCGCCTGAGCGGTGGGCAGGTTTATCACGTCGAGCTGGCCTGCACCCGCGATCCGTCTGCGGCTCCCGGCGTGATGCCTGGTCTGAATCTGAGCTTGCGCATCGTCGGGGGGGGAATCCTGTTGTTAGCCGTAGTCAGTGCGGTGTATTTTATCCTGTCGCGCCGTGTGTGATGGGTTTACATCGGATAAAGAAAACAGCACAGGCCATCCCTTGGGATGGCCTGTATGATTTGACACGATCGGATTGATACCTTACCACTCTTCGTCTTCGTCCGCTTCCTCGTCTTCCTCCCACCCTAAGTCGTCTATATCTTCTTCAAGCTCATCCAGCAGGCTGTCGTCGTGGTCATCATCTAAGGCCAGCACGACTTCCAATTCCAACGGCACCTTATGGACCACTTCCAGTTCCGTCCCACACGATTCACATACAATACGATCTGATAATTCTACATCAGCCGGGATAATCAACTTGGAATGACACTCCGGACACCTAGCCATATCTCCCTCCTGGGCTGTGAGATCAAAGTCTCAAAATTTGCCTCAAATATATCCAAAAACCGTCAGAATGTCAACTTTTTACAGGGTGAAAAAGACTGTTCTTTCCAACCTCTCGGTGGTATTATGTTCAAAATAGGGTATGATGTACACGCCAGTGTATCAGTGAAATGCCCCATCATAAAACTTCAAGCAAATGACAGGAGGTTTCTATGTACAAGAAGTTGTTTATTCCAGGCCCGACCCATGTGCGGGACGAGATTTTGCAGGCGCAGACTGAGCCGATGATCGGCCACCGCAGTTCCGCCTACTCGGACTTGCAGGCAGCCATCACCCCCAAACTGCAACAACTGCTGTACACGCAGCAGCCGGTCTTCATTTATGCCAGCTCCGGCACCGGGGTGATGGAGGGCAGCATCCGCCAGGCCGTACTCAAGCGCGCGCTCGTCACAGTCTGCGGCGAGTTCTCCTCGCGCTGGTACGAAATCACAAAGGCGAACGGCGTCCCCTGCGACCGGTTGGACGTGGAAGCCGGACAGGGTTTCACCCCCGACCAAGTAGTGGAGGCGTTAGGAAAGGGCGATTACGACGCCCTGACCGTCACCCTCAACGAGACGTCCACCGGCGTGATGAACCCCCTCAAGGAGATCGCGGCAGCAGTGCGCGCCAAGTATCCAGACATCCTCATTTTGGTGGACGCGGTCTCGGCGATGGCCGGCGTGAAGATCGAGTTCGACGCTTGGGATTTGGACGTGGTGCTCGCCAGCTCGCAGAAATGCTTCGCGCTGCCGCCCGGCCTCACAGTCGCCGCCGTCAGCGAGCGCGCGCTCAAGCGAGCCGAGCAAGTGCCGAATCGCGGCTATTATTTCGATTTTATTGATATGCTGAAGTTCTACAAGAAGAACCAGACGCCGGCCACCCCCGCCATTAGCCTGATGAACGCCCTCAACAAGCAGATGGATGACATTCTGGCCGAGGGGCTGGAGAATCGCTGGGCGCGGCACCTCACGATGGCGCAGATGGTGCAGGCGTGGGCCGTCAAGTATTGGGAGATGTTCCCCGATCCACGTTTCTACTCCAACACCGTCAGCACGGTCAAAAATACACGCGGCATCAACGTGGGCGACCTGAACAAAGAGTTGGGTAAGCGCGGCGCAACCATCTCCAACGGCTACGGCCCCTTCAAAGAGAAGACCTTCCGCATTGCCCACATGGGCGACATCACCCCGGCGGACATCGAGTGGCTGTTGGGGGAGATTAACGACATTTTGGGACTCAAGTAATGAGTTAAGAGAAATGAGTAATGAGTGGCTATGACTTATTACTCATTTCTTATTACTCATTTCCCATTTCTAAACCAGGAGACAAACCATGGCGAAATTACTGATTTGCGATTCTGTGGCTGCGCCGGCCGTGGAGGCGATGCGGGCGGCGGGTGTGACGGTGGATGTGCGTGACACGATCACGCCGGAAGAGTTAATGGGCGTGATTGCGGACTACGACGGGATGGTGGTGCGCAGTCGCACGAAAGTGCGCGTGCCGCTGATTGACAAGGCGACCAACCTCAAGGTCATCATCCGGGGCGGCGTGGGAGTGGATAATATTGACGCCGATTACGCCAAGAGCAAGGGCATCAAAGTTCTCAACACCCCGGCGGCGAGTTCCAACGCGGTGGCCGAGCTGGCGCTGGCGATGATGTTCGCACTGGCCCGCGAGCTGTGCAGGGCCGACGCCTCGATGAAGGCCGGGCGCTGGGACAAGAAGCTGTTCGAGGGCGCGGAACTGGCCGGGAAGACGCTCGGCGTCATCGGCTACGGGCGCATCGGGCGCACGCTGGCCGCGAAGGCGCGCGCGCTTGGGATGACTGTGCTGGCTTACGACCCTTACGTCAAGGACGACAGCCTCGTCTCGCTGGATGACCTGCTCAAGGCCAGCGACTACGTGAGCCTGCACCTGCCGCACACCGCTGAGACGCACCACATGCTCAGCACGGCGCAATTCGCGCTGCTGAAGAAGGGCGCGCGCGTCATCCAGGCGTCGCGCGGCGGCACCGTGGACGAGGCTGCGCTGTATGAGGCGCTCGTCAGCGGGCATATCGCCGGAGCCGCCCTCGATGTCTTCACTGAGGAACCGCCCAAGAGCGAAGCCCTGCTCAAGCTCATTGCGCTGCCGCAGGTGATCGTCACCCCACACATCGGCGCCGCGACGGTTGAGGCGCAGGAGAAGATCGGCGACGAGATTGTGGCGTTGGTGAAAGAGCATTTGAGTTAGGAGTTAGGAGTTGCGAGTTAGGAAGAAGGTTATTCCTCACTCCTAACTCGCAACTCGCAACTCGCAACTTTTTGGAGGCGCTATGGTCAATATTAAACCGTTTCGAGGATTACGTTATAACCCAGACAAGTTTTGCGATTTGTCGGATGTGATCACGCAGCCTTATGATCGCATTCACGACGCCGAGCAGTCGCAGTATTACGAGCTGTCGCCTTACAACTTCGTCCGCACGATCTGGGGACTGCGCGCGCCGGATGAGCCGGACAACAACGTCTACACCCGCGCGCGCGGCTATTTGCAGAACTGGATGGCCGAACAGGTGTTGCTCACCGACCCCGAACCGGCGCTGTACGTGCTGGAACAGACCTTCACGACGCCGGACGGCGTGGAGTACACCCGGCGCGGTCTCACGGTAGCGTTGGAGTTGACGACGTTTGACGAGGGCGTCGTCTTGCCCCACGAGCGCACGCTCAGCGGGCCAAAAGTGGACCGGCTGAATCTCACGCAGGCCACGCAGATGGGCTGGGAGCACATCTTTATGCTTTACCCCGACGCCGAAGCGGAGGTCAACGGGCTGCTGCAACCTTTCCTCGACACCCACATGCCCGCCATCGTGCGCGAGCGCGTCATCGAGCCGGAGGTGGAGCAGGCGTTCTGGGTCGTCAACGATCCGCAAGTCGTCGCAGCCGTGGGCGCCGCACTCAAGAGCAAAGGCCCGCTCATCATCGCCGATGGGCATCATCGCTACGAGACCGCGCTGAATTACCGCGAGCAGATGCGCGCGCAGCATCCCGACGCGCCCGCGAACGCGGCCTTCAACTACGTGATGGCGACGCTGGTGAGTATGAGCGACCCCGGCCTGGTGATTCTGCCGACGCACCGGCTGATTTATGACTACACGCGGCTGGATAGCAAGGCGCTGCTGAGCGCGCTCAAGGCGTATTTCACGATCACGCCGCAATGCGACCTGGGCACGCTGCGCGACGCGCTGGCCGAGGCCACGTCGGAGCAACCGCGCTTCGGCTTCTACGACGGCGAGTACACGCTGCTCACGCTCAAGTCGCTGGACACGATGGCCGCGCTGCTGCCCGACCGGGACGCCAGTTTCCGCGCCCTTGACGTGACCGTGCTGCACGAACTCATCATCGAAAAGGTGATGGGCTTGAGCAAGGAGAGTGTGGCACGCAAGGAAAACCTCTCGTACCTGCGCGATCCGGCGTCCGGCTTCGCGGCGGTGGATAACGGCGAGGCTAACTTCCTTTTCCTGCTCAACCCCACCCGCATTGAGCAAGTACGCGCCTGCACTGCCGCCGGCGAGCGAATGCCCCAAAAGTCCACCGACTTCTTCCCCAAAGTGATCAGCGGCCTGGTCGCGCTGCCGCTGACCGGTGAGATTTAACCCCGTAGTGCGTAGTGCGTATTCTGTAGGTTAAGCCCTGCGGAATACGCACTACGTAATTCGTAATTCGCAATTCGCAATTCGCAATTCGCAATTCGCAATTCGCAATTCGTAATTCGTAATTCGTAATTCGTAATTCGTAATTCGTAATTCGCTGATCCGCTGATTCATCATGCCTATACAATACATTCTCTTTGATCTTGACGATACGTTGTACAGCTATAGCTCCGGCCTTTTCAAGGAAGTCGGCGCGCGCATTGAGGCGTGGGTGTGCCAGAAACTAGCCCTCACCCCGGAGGAAGCCAAGGCGCTGCGCCGTGAATACTTCGAGGCTTACGGGACCACGATGATGGGGTTGCGTCACCATCACCCTGAACTGGACATAGACGACTATCTCGACTACGTCCACGAGGTAGACGTGAGTGCTTATCTGACGCCCCGGTCGGATTTGGACACGATGCTGACCGCTATTCTTGCAACAAAAGGCATCTTCACCAATGGCATTGCCAGTTGGGCCGACCGCATTTTGCAGAAAATGGCGATTCGCCGGCATTTCGGCCCCATCATTGACGTGCGCGCCACGGACTATCGCGGCAAGCCCTGGCCGGAAGCCTATCGGCGCGCGCTCGACCTCCTGGGATGTGAGGGCGCCTCATGCGCCCTGGTGGACGATCAGCCGCGCAATCTGGAGCAGGCCGCCGCCTTCGGGATGCGCACCGTCCTCGTCCGCCCTGGCGGGCAAGTCGGCCCTGGCGTGGACTTCGCCGTGGACGCGATTGAGGAGACGGGCGCCGTGCTGCGGAAGTTGGTGAATGGAAATCAGAAATCAGTAATGGGTAATGAGTAAGATGGCTCTACTCACCGATCACCGATTTCCGATTTCCGATTTCCCATTACCCTGTACTCATTTCTCATTACTTCTTACGCATTTCCCATGAATACTCCCATCACCAAACGTCAACTGGGTTGGCTTTTTATCGCCTTGGGGCTGGGCGGCGACGCGGCGCTGCTGATCGTCGGAAGGTTGGGCGGCGGGGCGTGGAGCGGCGTCGGGCCGGTGGAGCGGAATCTGCTGCTGGCCGGGCTGCTCGCGGCGCTGGCCGGCGTCCCCTTCTTGCGGCTGGGCGCGCTGCCGGCCGCCGCCGAGTCAGAGCCGCGCTACGCGGATGCGTCGCGCATCACGGACCCCGGCTGGCGCGTGATAGAAAAGGTGCTGGCTGTGCTGGCGCTGTTGGCGTTCTTAGGTTACTTCGCCGTCTACGTGGCCTACGCCGCCGACCTGTTCCGCTGGCCTTACGACTATGACCAGGGCGAAAGTTTCGAGTTGTACGACGCGGTGTTGCACAGCCGGGGTGAGTGGCCCTACCGCGACAGCAGCGCGTACCCGTTTTATTCCTCCAATTACCCGCCGGTGTTCCACATCCTCAACATCCTGCTGTTTCCACTGTTTGGGCCGACGCTGCTCTCCGGGCGGGTGCTCTCGTTTGTCGTCACGCTGCTCACGGCGGCGGTCATCGGGCTGACGGTGCGGCGGCGCACCGGCGGGGTCTTCCTTCCACTGCTGATGGGGCTGGCGTACCTGGCCTCGAATTTCATCTACCACATCGGGCCGCTGTGCCGCCAGCATTTGATGATGGTGTTCTTTGAAGCATTGTGTGTATACTTCATCGCCAAAGCCGAAGACCCCGCGCGCGGGCCGCAGAATGTGGCGCTGGGGCTGACGTTTCTGCTGTTCGCCGGCTACTGCAAACAACTGGCTGTGTTCACGGCGGCGGCAGTCTTCGGCTACCTCTTCTTGCGGAATCCGCGCCGCGCGGTGGGGTGGGTGATTGTCTTTGGGGCGGTCTTCGGGCTAGTCTTCCTGAGCATCAACTGGGCCACGGACGGGCAGTGGTGGATCAACACCATTTCGGCCAACGTCAACGAGTTTATCTTCCCACAATTGTGGGGGCTGATTCAGTCCTGGTTCAAAATTCACCTGCTGTTTGTGCTGCTGGCCTTCGGCATGACGCTCTACGAGGCTTATGGTGGGCAATTCTCGGTCTACACGCTGTGGTTCGTCGCCGCGCTCGGCACGGGGGCGATGTCCGGCAAGTGGGGCGCGGGGGAGGCGTACTGGGCTACGTCGGTGGCGGCGGCGCTGGTGCTGTCAGGGTTTGCGCTCGGCAAGCTGCGCGATTGGGCCACGCGGCTGCAACCGCACTGGCAGGATTACGTCGCAGTGGCGCTGCCGCTGCTGCTCTTGCTCCAATCCACGCGGATGTTGCATCTGCCCACTGCCGGGCCGGTGTGGGGGACGATAGCGCGCATTCTCGGTGTGGCGGGGAAATCCGCCTACGCCGATTACCCTTACTACGATGCCGTCGGCTATTCGCAGGTGGGACATCTGATGCTGCCGCGCGATTACGAGGGCGGCGCGAAGCTGCTGGCCTACGTCCGCGCGGCTGATGGGCCGGTCTTCAGCGAGGAGGCCGCGTTCACGATGCTGGCGGGCAAGCCGGTGGTCACGAATCCCACGCAGTTGCTCAACCTCTACAACAACGGCCTGCTAGATACCACAGAGTTGGAAGCGATGGTGCGCCGGGAAGAATTCGGCCTTGTCATCATGCGGGCGCAGTTCTACCCGCCGCCGGTGCTCGCCGCCATCGGTCAGCATTACGGCCTGGTGGAACACGTGCCGATGAACGGCTTCCAGTACATCGTGATGCAGCCGTTGGGGAATCCAGAGTAAACAAAGAGCGTTTCACGCAAAGGCGCAAAGACGCCAGGTTTTCTTTCTTAGCGTCTTTGCGCCTTTGCGTAAAAAATCAGGGCTGCTGCGCGGCGTAGTCTGCGCCCAGGATGATAACCACGTCGTATTGGGCGGTGGGGTTGGCGCCGTTGATGACGGCAGACTGAGGCAACTCCAACAGGGAGAGAATTTGCAGCGCGGTCGCCGGCTTGGCGCGATTGAGGATGACCAGCGAGGTGTCGTAGTCCTGGCGGTCGGCGTTGTCGTAATTGGTCACCGGGATACCGTTGGCCTGCAAAAATTCGGCGGCGGCGTAGGCCAGGCCCGCCGTCCCGGTGCCGTTGAGGACGGAGATGGTGGGGGCTTCTTCCTCTACGGTTTGTACTCCTTCGCTTTCCGCTCGCAGGCCAAACACTTCGTCCCGCACCACTCGAATCTCATCGCGCAGCGGCACCAGAATCATCATTTCGTCCGGCGTAGTCTTAAACAAGGTGCAGCGTTCGTCAATGACGCGGAAGGTGACATCTTCGTCCATGTTGACCTTTCGCGCCAGGTTCGCCAGGGCGATCAACTCGTCCAGTTGCAGCTTGGGATCAATCTTGATGGAGTTTTGCAGGATTTCCAACATCTCCGGGGCCTGCGCGGCCAGTTGCGGGAACATATCGGCCTTTGTGACTTGCTTGAAGATAGCCTTGAGCACTTGTTGTTGGCGGCGCGCCCGGTCAAAATCGCCGCCGTTGGTATGGCGGGTGCGTGCATACTTGAGTGCTTCTTCCCCATAGAAGTGATGCAGACCGGCGTCCACGTGGAACACTTCGTAACCAAAGTCAGGGGTAGGATATTGCGTGTCGTGAATCTCCTCTGGCACGTCAATGTCAATGCCTCCAATCCGGTCCACGATCTCAACAAACGCCTGGAAATTGAATCGGACGTAGTAGTTAATCTCTACGCCCAGGTTGTACTCCACCGTCTCGATGGCGAGCGCTGGCCCACCACCCGGATGTTCGTACATGTCGCCGATGCGATGCGCGGTGTTGATGCGATCCTCGGTGTAACCGGGAATGTGAACCCACAGGTCGCGTGGAATCGAAAGCACACCGGCTTTCATCGTGACCGGGTCGAGGGTGGCGATAATCATGGTATCGGTGCGCCAATACTTTTCATCCTCTTGCATGCGCTCATCAATGCCCATGATCAAGAAGGTGACCGGCTCGGTGTTGGTCCACTCCGGCCACGTCTCCCCCTCTTTGATCTCGATGTTGGGACTTCCCTCGCCTTCGGCACGTTTGATGGTAAATTCCGGCAGAATGCTAGAGCCGGCGACTTGCTCCCGCACCTTGGCGAAGATGGCGTAGCCCGCGCTCAGGATGATGATCAGGTAGAGCACGACGAGGCTAATTCTCAGCAGCAGTTTAACCGGAAATTGTTGGCGCGCGGCGGCAGGGGCCGGCACCGTAGTGTTTATTTCATTCATTCCCCACCTACTCGCTTATAGAAGAACGAGTAAAACTTGGCACAATATCGTTTAGCTATTAGGGCGGCCCGGCATAGTCCGCGCCGAGAATTACCACGATGTCGTGGGCGGCGTTCGCGTCCGTCCCATGCACGATAGCCGCCGACGTCAACCCCAATAACGTCGCAATGCGGTTAGCCGTTGCGGACTTATCCCGGTTCATAATGATCAGGCTCTTGGCGTAGGTCGCATCTTCGGCGTTGCCCACATTTGTCACCGTTAACCCGTTTGCGCTCAAATAATCGCCGGTGCCACCGGCCAATCCGGCCTGTGCGGTTCCGTTCAGGACGGAGATGGTTGCCATTTCCGGCGTTGCGGTGGGCAGGGGCTGCCCCGCTTCGTCCACGCTCCCTGTAGCCTGCGGTTGATCCGCAAAGAAGACGTAATCCCGCACGGCGCGCATCTGATCGCGCAGCGGCACCAGGACTTGCCAACCTTCGGGCGTCACCCAGGACTGCGTGCAAGTGTTGTCAATAACCCCGAAACGGATTTGGGAGCGATCAACCTCTTGCACCAGGTTCGCCAGGGCCAAAATTTGATCCAATGCCAGATTCGTCTGCACCGAGGCTTGCAGCGTCTCGTACAATTCGGAGGCGTTGCGGGCCAACGTGGGCGCCATATTCAGGTCTATCACCTGATTCAGCACCGCCAGCATCACCTGTTGTTGGCGGCGGGCGCGGTCGAAGTCACTGCTGCCGTGGCGGGTGCGGGCGTATTTCAAGGCCATTTCGCCATCGAAATGTTGCCACCCGGCCTCAATGTACAACGGCTCATAGCCGTAGTGGTAATCAGGGTACGTCGGGTCGCTAATTGGCTCTTCGACGTAGATGTTGACGCCACCCACGGCGTTCACCAACGTGACGAACCCCTGGAAATTGACGCGCACGTAATAATCTACCTGAACCCCCAGGTTGTACTCAACGGTCGCTTGCGCCAGTGCCGGGCCGCCGCCGGTATAGCCATAGAGGTCGCCGAGGAAGTGCGCCGTGTTGATCCGCCCATCCTGGTAGCCGGGGATCGGCACCCAGAGGTCACGGGGGATGGAAAGCACGCCGCCCTGTTTGGTCACGGGATCAAGCGTCAACACCATCATCGTATCCGTGCGGAAGGGGCCGGTTTCCTGTGCACGCTCGTCAATCCCCAGAAGCAGGACGGTGACGCGATCCTTGCTGGTCCAGGTGGGCAATATGGCGCCGAACTCATATTTGACGTTCTCGCTTGGCTGGGTGCTGCTCGGCAGGCCGGGGACAATGCTGCCGGGGGTGGTCAATGAGCCGCGCAGCCAGGAGAGCACAAAAGAAGCCACGCCTACGCCAATGGCTAACAACATAATGATCAACACAGCCGTCATCAAAATCGGCAAGACGCTACGAGACCGGGGGGCGCGCCCTTTTGTCATAATCATTGCAACTCCCTATGGTATTTCGGTTGCATTATACCACGAGTAGTGATACTTCGCTCACTCGCTTTATCGCTCACTCGCTTTATTGCTCACTCGCAACAGCGCCTGTTCCCACGCATCCACGGCGGCGGCAATGTCGCAGTAGGGTTGGATGAAGGTCTGACCGGCGGCGGCGATCCGGGCGCGCGCCTGCGGGTCGCGTAGCAGGCGGATGACGGCGGCGGCGAAGTCCTCCGGCGCGTCGGCGGTCAGCAGGTGGACGCCGGGTGTCGTCCCCAGGCCGTGATTGCACACGGACGTCGCCACGATGGGCGTGCCCAACGCCATCGCGTCCACTACCTTTTGCAGCAGGCCGCCGGCCACCAGCAGCGGCGACACGAAGACGGCGGCGGCGCGATACCAGGGCACCAGGTCGTCCACAAAGCCAGTAACGACCACGGACTGCCCATCGGCGCGCGCGCGCAGCGTCTCCGGGGGATTGCCGCCCACGATGAAGAAGCGCGCGTCCGGTACTTCCGCCCGGATGCGGGGCCACACTTCGTCGAGGAACCACCCTACGCCCGCGAGGTTGTGATCGCGGGACATCGCGCCGACGAACAACAGGTTGGGGCCAGGCGCAATGGGGGATGCGGGCGGAGATGTCGCCTCCGGCGGGGTGGGGAACACGGCCGGCGTCAGGGGCAGCATCAGCAGGGGGCGCTGCGCGCAGTACGGCGCAAGCAGGCAGCGATCTCCTTCCGAGATCGCCAGCATCACGGCGTAGCGGCGCCACAGCCACGGCTCAAACCGGTGGAAGAAAGCGGCCTTCCCCTGCGCCAGCCAATGCGCCCAGCCGCGCGCGTGAACTGCGCTCTGTTCGTGGAGAAACCAGTTCACGTCTTGAGTACGGAAAGAGGCCGGCGGCAGCCGCAGCCCGGCCAATACCACCGCCGTCTGGGTAGTTTCCACATGGAGGAAATCCGGGGAAGTCTCGCGCAGCGCGCGCGCCGCCATGCGACGGAAGGCGACATAACTGCGCAGCATCGCCAGTGGACGCGGACCTGGTAAGGAGCGATGATGCGAGACGGTGTAGATCGCGTCGCAGAGCGCCTCCACTGCTGGCAACTGCGCGCGTTCCTCGTCCAGGATACGGGCCACCAACGTCAGCCGGTGGCCGCGCCGGCGCCATTCAGCCATCAATTTAAAAAGCGATTCCCCCCCGGCATGACCAACCGAGGGGGCGGGAAATTGCTTGTAGGCAAAGAGAATATGCGCCAAGGTCAACTGATCGGGAGAGCCGTCACGAGAATTTCGGGACGGTTGCGAGCTTCCTGATAGAAGAAGTCGGAAACGGCTTGCCGCACGGCGGCTTCCATTTGATCCTGCGGTTGGGTCGCGCCGGCGGTCTGCACCGTGCGCCGCACCAGGCGCGCGACGTCGTCGGTCATGGCCGTCATCGTCTGTCCCGAGGCCACGCCCCGCGCCGTGATGTGCGGGGCGCCGACGACCGCGCCGCGCGCGTAGCAGAACACCACACTGAGCACGCCCGAAGCCGCTATCGTATCCCGTTCCCGGATCACTTGCGCGCTGACCGCGTCCCCGACCCAATTGCCATCCACGAAGACGTACCCGCCGGGGATGCGCTCGCCGATCTCCATCGTATCCGCAGAAAAGCGCAGCATGTAGCCGTTCTCGACGACGGCGATGTCCGTCCGAGCCAGCCCTACTTCCTGCGCCAACACGGCGTGCTGCTTCAGGTGGCGCAGTTCGCCGTGGACGGGCACGAAGAACTTGGGACGCACGACGCTCAGCAACATCTTCTGCTCTTCCTGGCTGGCGTGGCCGGAGACATGCACCGGCGCCACGGGGTGGTAGACCACGTTGGCGCCGCGCTGGAACAGCCGGTTGATGACGGCGTTGACCGTCTCCTCGTTGCCGGGGATGGTGTGCGACGATAACACAATTGTATCCCCCGGCGTCACGCGCAGCGCGGGATGGCGTCCCAGCGCCAGGCGGCCCAGAATAGAGCTGGGTTCGCCCTGCGAGCCGGTCGCCAGGATGGCAACCTGGGACGGTTGAAGGCGATTGATGTCTTGCAAAGAGAGAATCGCGTCGTCAGGGATGTCAAGGTAGCCCAGTTTGCGGGCCATCTTGATATTCTTCACCATTGTTGAACCGGCGACGGCGATCTTCCGCCCAAACCGCTGCGCAACTTCCACCACTTGCTGGATGCGCGAGATCAGCGAGGCAAAGGTAGCGACAATCACGCGGCCCTTGGCGCCCCGGAACACGTCCTCCAACGCCGTTGTCAGCGTGCGTTCCGAGGGGGTGGAGCCGGCGTTGACCGAGTTGGTGCTGTCGGCCAGCAGCGCCAGCACGCCGCGCTGGTTGAATTCCGCCAGCTTCGCCAGATCGGTCGGCCAACCGTCCACCGGCGTGTGATCCAGCTTATAATCCCCGCTGTGGACGATCAGGCCGACGGGCGTGGTGATGCCCAGGCCCACCGAGTCGGGGATGCTGTGGCAGACGTGGTACGGTTCGACCTCGAATGGACCGAGATGGACCACGTCGCCCGGTTCCATCGTTTGTAGCTTGACGCGCTTTTGCAGGTTGCTGGACAGTTTCACCTCGATCAGGCCGCGCGTGAGTTTGGTGGCATACACCGGCGCGTTAAAGTCCTGCAAGAAGTGAGGCAGCGCGCCGATGTGGTCTTCGTGGCCGTGCGTGATGACGATGCCGCGCAGCCGGTCTTCCTTGCCGCGCAAATAGCTGTAATCGGGGATAATGTAATCCACGCCGGGCATGTCGCTTTCGGGGAACATAATGCCGGCGTCCACCACCAGGATGTTGCGCCCGTATTCCAGGGCCAGCATATTCTTGCCGACTTCGCCTAAGCCGCCGAGGGGGATAATCTGTAGTTTTTCCATTTGAGGGGTACTCCATTCAAGCAAAACGGCCCGGTGCTAGGCCGGGCCGTTGGCTGTTAAACATACATTCCACGGGCATAGCGCCGGGATGGATAAAGTTGTTTGGTGGCGGGCGGTGGATACCGCTTCCGAGGTGACCTACCCCCGGCGTGACTTCGGGCGCGCCCCGCCCTAGAAAGTGTGCCCCCAACGGGATTCGAACCCATGTGCCAGGCTTGAAAGGCCTGTGTCCTGACCAGACTAGACGATGGGGGCAACAAGAAAGATTTTAACATAAAGCGGAATAGTGTCAAGGCGATTTTGGATTTTAGATTTGGGAGGCAAGGTTCTTGCGTTGACGGGGGTGGGGGGCGAGTATATAATGACTCTAGCCGGGTAAAAACTATCGCGCAAATGGAGGATATTATGCTTCAAGGGCTTTTTGGAAACGCATCAGAGGTTGATATCAAGAGTCTACAGAAAGATTTAGATGCCATCCTGGTTGAAGGCGAGGGCTTAATTAAAGCGTTTCGAGTTATTCGTGACCTTTTCGTTTTCACGGATAAGCGGCTCATCCTGGTGGATAAACAGGGTCTCACTGGTAAGAAAGCGGAGTATCACTCCATTCCTTATCGCTCTATCAGTCACTTTTCAGTAGAAACGGCCGGCAGCTTTGATATGGATGCTGAAATGAAGATTTATATTTCCGGCAATATGACGCCCATTGAGCGTGAATTCAAGCGGGGGACCGATATTGTGGGTGTTCAAAAAATCCTGGCGCAGTATGTTTTGAAGTAGTTTCTTGCTCCAGAACGATCATTTCTAACAATCTGACCCTCCCTGCCGTTTCGGGCTGCGGTTCTCGGTATACTCTCGCAGCAATTCAATTCAGACTGGCCTAATCGCACCGAGAGGATGTCAATGGTTAAACACAAAGACCCTTTGCTTGAAGCTCTCAGAGAAGGTAAATCCTTCACCTGGACCATACCCGATGGCGGCGACCTGGCCTCGATGCGGGAAGCGATTAAACACGGGCAAACGCTCACTATGTCGCCTATTACTGACCCTGGCGAAATCCAGGTGGGAGATCGCGTGCTCGTCAGATGGCACAAAGGGGACATCTTCCATCTGGTGGGCGACATTCAGGGCGATCAGTTTTTGATCGTCAACAGCTTGGGCAAAGTCAATGGGTGGGTCAGTGCGCAAGACATTCTCGGCAGAGTTACCGCCATCGTTGAACCAGAGCCGCGTCCCAGTGTACCCGCCATGTTGGAACAGTTAGAGGCCGCCTATCACGCGCTGGTACAGCTCGAACAGCCCGCCAAGGATGAGGCGCGGCGATTGTTTACCGTTATTGACGATCTGCGCTGGTATGCCGATAGGATTGGCGCCGAGCGCTGGGATAAGATGCCCCGGTCAAATAAGTGGAGTTTTGCCCAAAACTTGTGGCGACTCACAAAGCAGGCTAAAAAGGCGCTCGCCCCCGTGCCCAATCGTATGGAGTACTTTATTGATTGTGGTAAAGCGTGTGTCGGGTTAGCTAGTGAAATCGTTGCTCTGTTTGACTATTGAGCAAGACCATGATCATAAGAAGCTTTGTGCCTGAAGACGCTGAGAGCCTGAGCAGATTAATCATCCAGAATTTGCGGCAGGTCAACAGCCAGGATTATTCCCCAGAAGCCATCGAAGCCCTAATCCCATCGTACACCCTCGAAAAGTTGATCGAACTGGCCGGGCAACAACTAACGCTGGTAAGCACGGTGGGGGATAAGATTGTTGGCACGGCCACGCTTGACTGCGACCGGGTGCGAAATGTCTTCGTTGAGGTGGCGTTGCACAGAAGAGGCGTTGGGAAGGGCCTCATGCGCGCTATTGAAGATTCTGCCAGACAACGCCGCCTCAAGAAGGTGTTTCTGTTGTCAGGATTATCGGCGCAGGGATTTTATCAAAAGTTGGGGTACGCCATTGTGAAACGCCTTGATAACGACTTGAATGGGATTCCACTGCCCGTCATCCACATGGAAAAAGACCTGGGCGTATTCCTGAAAAGCCTGGACGAAATTCAGCCCAGCCAACTGCTCGTCAGTTCAGGCAAACTGGCTTATGTGATGGAGAGATTTGATCCACCAAACCCTGACTCGCTTGATCCCATCCCGGTGAAAGCGCTGGATGGCGACGTGATCTTCACAGACGGTCACACCAGGGCTTTGGCCGTCTTCTTGAGCGGACTTCCAGAGGTCAGGGTGTTCTGGGATGAGGATGACCTGGATTGGGATGCCTATAGAATCTGCGTGGAATGGTGCAAAACGGAGGGCATTTTCACCATTGCCGGCCTGAAAGATAGAATTATCTCGCCGGAGGACTATGAAGTGCTGTGGCACAACCGCTGCCGGGAAATGCAGCAAAGTCTGGAAAAGTGTCGGAGCACAAAGTAGTTACGACGAGGTTGTGGACTATGCGACACATTCACCTGTTTGAGTTTATGGACCTGCCCTGGTATCCGCAGACCTTTCGGCGCATCCAGACCGATTACTTGCAGTTTGCGGCGACGCTTGGATCGGGGCACAAGCACCTGATCCCGCTGTTCAAAAAGGCGCTGGATCATGCCCAAACGATGGAGATTGTGGACTTGTGTTCTGGCGGCAGCGGGCCGTGGGTGCGGTTGCAGGAGGAATTCAACCAGGCGGGATTGTCGCTCAAGATCAACCTCACCGACAAATACCCCGATCCCGCAGCGATTCAAAAGTGGTCGGAGACTTCGCGGCAGGGGATCCGCTATCTCGCCGAGCCGGTGGATGCTATGGAAGTCCCTGCGCACCTGAAGGGGATGCGCACGCTCTTTGAGGGGTTTCACCATTTCCGGCCCGAACAAGCCAGGAGCATTTTACAGGACGCGGTTGAGAAAAAGGTGGCAATAGGCATTTTCGACGCCAGCCTGAAGCCTCCCTTGGGGCTTTTCCTTTTGTTGTTGGCGCCTTTGATGACTCTGTTAGGCTACTTCGTGGTCACGCCCTTCATCAAACCGCGCACCTTCTCCCGTTTTTTCTGGACGTATCTCATCCCTCTCGTTCCATTGGCGACGTGTTGGGATGGGATCGTATCGCTCCTGAGAGTATATTCGGTTCAGGAATTGAAGGAGTTGATCGGAACGTTCCCCCATAACGATTACACCTGGGAGGCCGGGCAAGCGTCCACGGGAACGCCGCTATTCGTATTCACCTACCTGGTAGGGTATCCCGTCAAAAAGAGATGAGAGACCGACATGGAAAAGCTATCCAGGAGATAGCGGGATTGATTCCAGTTTTATGGGGGAGAAGCCTTATGTCCGAAGAAACTTACGATTTGAGCCAGGGTTGGAACCGCCTTGCTGCGGAAATGCTCTATGCCTGCATGAACGATGGCGTCCCTGCCGACGAACTGGCGTTCTATGAGCGTCGGATCCGCGCCAATGGCGGGCTGACGCTCGACCAGGCCTGCGGGACGGGACGGCATATTTTCCCGTTGACTGCGCGCGGCCTGGAGGTTCACGGCGCGGATATTTCGGGCGACGCCCTGAGCCTTGCCGAGAAAGCGGCAGAAGCGCAGGGAATTCGCCTCGCGCTTTACCACCAACCGATGGAAGCGTGCGACATCCCTCACCAGTATGGGACGATCTACGTTGCGAATTGCACGTTCCAGATCATCACCGATCGAGACCAGGCGCTCGCCACATTACAGCGGTTCTGGCGTCACCTTGTTCCCGGCGGCGAATTGCTGCTTGAGCTGGCTGTGCCGCCGGAAGTTACGCAAGGGGCGACCTGTCAGGATGTCGAACATCCGATACTTTGGGACCCCATCCCCCGTCGAGAGGCAGAAGGGGAGGTCGTCACTACCCTGTGGTCAGAATCCGTGGATCTCTTCGAGCAAGTGCTGCTGTCAAAACGGCGGTATGACCTGTATGTAGCTGGGAAATGTGTGCGCTCCGAAGTCCACGCGCATTTCCTGCGGTGGTACTTTCACTATGAATTTTTCATGATGCTCGAGCGCGCCGGATTTGAGGACATCATAACCTATGGCGACTACACCGATGCCCCTGCGACAAAGGACAGCCAGACGATCGTCTATAGTGGGCGTCGTCCCGGCGTATGATGAGGGGGCATTAGGCCGACAAAAAGAGTGATTTTTCGTTGATTGGCGGTATGAGCAAAACGTGAAACGTGAGACTTTTATAGTGAAATCATCACGTTTCACGTATCTGCAAGGGCCTACCCTTTGCGCCGTCTGAGCGAATGAGGATTCAACAACGTATTGAGTCCATCCCCCAATAAATTCCACCCGATGCTGAACAGGATGAGCGCCAGAGTCGCCGGCGCGAAGACCCACCAGTGCGTAAAAGGGTTGCCGCCAACGCCGATAATCCAGTCGCGCCCGGTCACCAACAGTATCCCCCACGGCAGTCCTGCGCCAATCCCAATGAAGGTAAACGCAGCCTCCAGAATGACCATCCCCCCCACGTCTCGCGCTGCCAGCACAATGGCCGGCGCGATGGCGTTGGGTAGCAAGTGACGGAAGATGATCCGCAGCGGTCTCGCCCCGGTGGTCTTGGCCGCCATCGCGTATTCCGTTTGTTTCAGCGTGAGCATGTTGGCATGGATGAGCCGCGCGTAGGGCATCCACGAAAAAGCGATCAATGCCAGCATCGCCGGATCGATCTGCAAGAAATCACAGACCGCCTCCAAGAGGTTGGGGGGCGCGTCCGGGGTTGCTGGCGTCAGAATGTACCGAAAGAGAAAAATACCGGCAATGGCCGGGAAGGTGAGAAAGGCGTCGGTGACGCGCATCAGTAGGCGGTTGACCGCGCCGCCGGCGTACCCGCTGATAGCCCCCACAATCACCCCAAATCCCGCCGTGAATCCGGCCGTGAGCAGCCCGAAGTGCAGCGCCGGCCATATGCCCCAGATCAGGCTGTAGTAGATGTCCCACCCACCGGGCGTTGTGCCGAGTAGCGCCGCAGAGCTGGGCGGGCGCGGTACGTGCAACGCCCACGGACGGACGCCGGGAAAGAGCCGCATTGCGGTGGGGTGGGCGGGGTCTGCCTGGGGGGCTAACCACGGCGCGGCCAGCGCGACGAATACGTAACCGCCAATGATCAGGAGGGCCAGCAGATTTTGCCAATGGGTGAGGAAGCGGCGGAGTTGCGTCATTGATCATGTACCCCTTCGCGCACGCGCGGGTCCACGAGCGCCTGGACCACGTCCAGAATGAGCATCACCGGCAGCACCAGCCCCACACTGTAGAGTGCAAATCCCATTGCCATAGGCAGGTCTGGCGCGCCGCGCGCGGAAGCGACGATGAGTTCTGACACCCCGGGGATGGTGAAGACCACTTCGATGACGAAGACTCCCATGATGAGAGAAGCGGCGGACAAGGCGATACTGTTTAGCGCGGGGAGCATCGCATTGTGCAGCACGTGTCTCCAGACGATGAAATGTTGGCGCAGTCCCCGGCCGCGCGCCGCCATCACGTAATCTTTGGTCATTTCTTCGATCATAGCGGCGCGGGTAATGCGTCCCAACGTGGCCCAATGCACCATACTCAACGTGACGCAGGGAAGCACTAGCCGCCGCAAAGCATCCAGGGTGATGTGAGGCTGCCCGTTGAGCAGCCCGTCCACCGTCAACAGGCCGGTATAGGATTTAAAAGTCGGTGCCTGGACCAGATATTGTTCAGAAATGCCCAACCGTCCCAGCGGAAACCAGTGGAGGCCGACGTAAAAGACCGCCAGCAGTACCAGCGCCAGGATGAAAGGCGGCATGGCGGTAGCGACGAACGCCAGCAGTCGGAAGCCGTAATCTGCCGGGCGGTCGGGCCGCGCTCCGGCGATGCCCCCCCCGATGATCCCCAACGGAACGAGCAGCAGCACCGAGTACAACGTCAACTCGGCGGTGGCCGGCGTCCGGGCCAGCAACGCCGGTAGAACATCGCTGCGGAACCCCGGACTCCAGCCCCAATCCCCCCGGAACAGGTTTCCGACCCAGCGGAGGTATTGCACGGGGTAGGGATCGTCAAGTCGTTGCTCCTTGATGATTTGTTGCCTGAGCAGTTCCGGGTTGTAATTGGGGTTGTTGGAGGCGCTGCGGGGCATGTACAACTCGGCGCGCAATTCCACCGGCGCCAACATCAGGATACCGTACAGTGTCGCGGTGATAATCAGCAAGGTGACAGGCACGGCTAACAGCCGGCGGACGATGAATTTGAGCAAAGGCGGCATGGGCCACTAGTCCTCTTCACAGACGACTGCGCGGGTGATGGCGGCGCCGGAAAAGCGGCAGGTCATCCTGAAGCCGGTGTCGAACTGAACGGTCATCAGCGTGATAGGCCCTTTTTGTCCGGCGCGGATGACGCTGTAACTCTCGCTGAGCCGCTCGCGCCGGCTGCGCAGCCAATCCACTACCTCGTCTTCTACCACAAACGTCTTCGTCGGATCGCTGAGCCAGCGCTCCTCCCCGGTCAGCCCGGCGTAGATCATATCGCCGATGCGCGCGTCGAATTTCTTCGTCAGATCTTCGCAGTAAGTGACCAGCTCGCCCATGACAATGCACTGCAAAGCAAAGTTATTGTCAAAGGCAACCGTGACGTAGGACGTATGGAGGTCTTGGGTGAGGGTGGAGAATTCGACCAATTGAACAGTATAGCGCGGTGTAAAGTGTTGCCCATGGTTCTGCGCTTCGATGCCGTTCTGCCCGCTTGCCTTGACGGCCTCCACGCCGCCTTGCAACGTGGTCGCCACCAGGTTGGCGACGCGTAACTGCGGGTCGCGGGTGGGCTGCATAATCAGCGACTGGATAATCCACGCCGGAACGCTGGCGACCAGCAGGCCAAGCATCAAGGTGAGCCACGAACGCAGCCCCATACGCCCGCGCGCATTGGTGTGATCCCAGGCAGAATCTACCGCCAGGGTTTCAAGGTAACCGATCCCAAAGCCTAAGGCGACGTTGGGGATGATCGCGATGAGGGTGCGCACCTGATGGGCTTCCAGATAAGGTCGCAGCGTCAGGCCGGCGAAGCGCGGATCGGCCATCCCGGTCAGGAAGTCAAACCCTTCAAAGGGCAGATGTCCGGCGCCCCAGGTAAGTGCGCCCAGACTCACCGCCCAGAGCAGGGTTGTCCAGCCCAGCCCCGGCAGGCGGATGCCCAGGTATCCTATGACGCCGCCGACGACCAGGGCGCAGGGAAAGCCGATGCTGAACGTCCCCCACGCCAGATCGGCAGAAGCGCGCGCCAACGTGAAACTGTCATATCCCCATACCAACAGCCCCAATCCTAACCCGAAAAAGACGCCATAGCCGGCGCCGGCCATCCGCAATACCGCCGTGGACGCCTTGCGGGATGGCTGGGTTTGCATTGTCTTATTGTCTTGCATAATCACCTCTGTGAAAATGCGCCGCTCAGGCGGCGCGTCTTTATACCCCAAAGCCTTTGCCTTTCCGCCGATAAATGTTATTATAGCAACTGCTTTACACTTATGAAAAATACATCATCAATGGGAAAAGGTATGTATCACTGGATACGCTCTTTTAAATGGTTGATCGTCGTAGGGCTGGCGCTGCTCTTACTCGGTGGCCTGTATGCCTGGCAATCCATCGGCGCTCAGACACTGGTGGTAATTGTCACCCCAACAGTACTGGCTCCTGCGCCATCCAGCGCAACCGCTACAGCGATAGCGTCGCCTCCATGGACACCTTCCGTTACGCCGACTGATACCCCGCTCGCCCCGTTGCCCCCGACGTGGACCTTCACGCCTCCGCCGACCGAAACCCCGGTTCCGACAGAGACGCCCACGCCGACGGAGACGCCCACCGTTACACCCACCCTGGCGTCAATCTCGCCGGTGGCTTCCGCTCCGGTGTTGACCGGCACGGCTGTTGTCACTTCAACGCTGCCGCAGCCCACGCCGATGCCCATTATCTCACAACCCAAAGGCGCCATCAATATTCTGCTGCTGGGCAGCGACCGTCAGAACGGCGAAAAAGTCGCACGCACCGATGTGATGATGATCGCCGTCATTTACCCCAGCGTGCCCTCGGTCAGTCTGATTTCCATTCCCCGGGATTATTATGCCTGGATTCCTAACTGGGGGCTGGACAAAATCAACACCGCCTACCTGCGTGGGTCCAAAAATGGTTATCCGGGCGGTGCGCCGTCTTTGGCAAAGGCCACCATCGAGTATAACTTCGGCATCCCCATTCATTATTACGCCCTGGTAGACTTCAGCAGCTACCGCAGCATTGTGGACGCGGTCGGGGGAGTGGATATTGTCGTAGAGTGTCCTCTCCACGATACGTACCCCGATACTGAAGTCGAAAGCGGTGTGACCGACATTGATCTGGAGCCGGGTCTTCATCACCTGAATGGGAAATTTGCCCTGTGGTATGTCCGTTCGCGCTGGAATACGTCCGATTTTGACCGGCACCGCCGCCAGCAGCAAGTCCTGCGCGCGATCTTCCACCAGGCGCTCAGCCAGAACATGCTGCCCCAGATTAACGACATGTGGAACGTTTATCAGGACGACGTCGAGAGCGATATGGGCCTGCCAGAATTGGCGTACATGGCATCGGTGGCAGCACGGCTGGACGAAAGCGACGTTAAAAGCCGCTTCATCCGAGGGGGCACGCTGCTGACCTCGTGGACAGCGCCCAACGGCGGTGCGGTCCTGGTGCCGAAGTATGACGCGTTGTACGAGTTCATTCAGGAGGCGGCGCAGCCTCCTGTGACCAGCCGGGCGTCTCAACGCGCCTACCGTGTCCAGGTACTCAACGGCACCGGCAACAGCGGGTGGGGACAGGTGGCGGCCTACCGGTTGGGTCTGGAGGGCTTTTGGGTCACAGATATTCAGGATGTTGAAGTGGTTCCCACAACATCGGTGGTGGATTTCACCACGACCAGTAAAGGTTCGCCGATTGCCCGCTTGCTACAACTCTACAAGTTATCCCAGAGCGCGGTGGTCGCCCAGCCCACCGAGGGCAGCCCGGTAGATTTCCAGGTGACGTTGGGCACGAATTACGACCCCTGCGTTGGGACCGTCACCGCGCGCTGGAACGTCGCTCCGGCGCCTACGCCCACCCCCACGGCCACTGTTGCGCCGGCCCCTTAGCGGCTCCCTGCAATCGAAATCGCATTGAGTTTGTCTACGCACAAAAGCCCCCGATCATGGGGGCTTTTGTGCGCAAGCCAGCCCAACTCGTCAGGCTGGTTCTGTAGCGATCCCCCGTGCGGGGAGGCGCAACAGGAACTTGGGCGTGCCATCCTCCCCCCTTGCCAGAGTGATGGCGCCACCCATTTCTTTGCAGAAGCGCAGCGCGGTGATCAGGCCGATGTCCATATCCTTGTCGGGTTCCTCAATCATAGGCTGATGACCTTGCGGCTCATACGTCAGGGATTTTTCTTCGTTCGTCCGGGTCACTTCAAACAGCAGCCAGTCGGAGTTTTGCACTCGTTCACGGGCCGCCGCCAGGGAAACGCCCCCCTTTTCGGCGAGCCGGGCCGCGTGGAACAGCAGGCCGATCACGATCCACCGCACCTGAGACGCATCTGCCTGCATCTTGCCGAGGTCGCCGCTGGTCCACATGTCAATGGCGTGTTCGCGTTTCGCCAGGATCGGCTGCGTTGTCTTGAGCAGATCACCCAGTAAATCCGACACGTCAAAAGACCTCTCGTACAGGTTCGTTTTGGCGGCGTCGCTTTTAGCGACCTCGAACATATCATTGATCATGTCCAGCAATTTCTTCCCGGCATCGTAGATGGAGGTCAGGTCTTGTTGTTGAAATTCGGTAATCGGCCCGTCAATCCCCTTCAAAATGACCCGTGAGAAGCCGGTGATGGCGTTAATCGGCGTTTTCAGGTCGTGTCCCATCTTGGACATCGCTTCCATATCAAAGCGTTTGGCGCGGTTGGTTTTTCCGGTGAAAAAACCACTTTCCAATTCCGATAACACCGCCACAATGCGTGGCAGCAAAGCGCGCACTTGCTCAGGTGACATCCCCTTCACCAGTCCATCGGCCAACACTTCCTGGACCTTGACCATGTCTTTGCTCTGGAAGTTTTCTAGCATATCCAGGGCAACGCCGACTTCTTGCGCTGGACTTGGGGTAAAGGGTTCAGAAACCAGCAATGAGGCTAACCGATCCACGAAACCTTCAAAACGCGCCCGGAGTTGGGATACATCCAGGGCGATGGGTGTCAGGTTTACGAGAGCGCCCATCCAGGCATCTGCAATTTCCTGTTGGCGACTTTGTAAGACTTTGTGGATTTCAGATAGTTCTGTTGTATTCATCCTTGTTCCTCTTATCAGCGCCTAGGAGCGCGTACATTGAGTCTTTGACCATAAGTTTAACACCAGGCCCCATATCACTCATTATGAATCAAAAACCGGAGAAAGCAAACACCTGGATATTCGGTATAACCATGTTATAATCTTACCTATTCATTGTCACTAAACTAAAGGCTGTAGAGCCATTTTTGAGGAGATAGTATGCAGATTGAAATCGCGATAGGCGCAATTCAAACACAGCCCGCGGAGGCCATCGTCGTCAATTTATTCGAGGGCGTGACGGAACCGGCGGGGGCAACTGGCGCAGTAGACCAGGCCCTGAACGGGCAGCTCCGGGCGTTGCTTGCCGGGGGCGACTTTCGGGGAAAGCCCAACGAAGTGGCCGTGCTCTACCCCGCCGGCGCGATCCCGGCGCAGCGCGTGATTCTGGTCGGGCTGGGCAAGGCGGAAAAGTTTACGCTTGATGGTGCGCGGCAGGCCGCCGCGACCGCTGCGAAGAAGGCCCGCGAGCTGGGCGTGACGCACTTTCACACCATCTTGCACGGCGCGGGGAGCGGCGGCCTTGACCCGGAGAAGGCCGCCGAGGCCGTCGTGGAAGGCACGCTGCTGGGCCTGTATCGTTTCAACGAGTTGAAAACCAAACTGGACGACGTGCGCCCCGACATCGAAACGCTGACGCTAGTGGAATTGGACGCCGGGCGCAAAGCCGCCATGGAAACCGGCGCGCGCGTGGGGCAGGTGATCGCCGAATCCACCGCCCTGACCCGCGACCTGGTAAACCGCCCCTCCAACGTCGCCACCCCCTCCTACATTGCGGAGGTGGCCCGACAGATGGCCGGAGAGGTCGGGATGGGTTGCACGGTGCTGGAAAAAGACGCGCTGACCGCGCTGGGGATGGGGTCTTTCCTCAGCGTCAATCAGGGCGGCGACGAACCGGCCCGCATGGTGATTTTGGAGCACAACCTCGGGCGCGATGATCTGCCGACGGTGGCGCTGGTGGGCAAGGGCATCACCTTCGACACCGGCGGCATCTCACTGAAGCCGGGTCAGGGGATGGATCGCATGAAGGGCGACATGGGCGGCGCGGCGGCGGTGCTGGGCGCGCTGCGGGCGGCGGCCCTGCTCGATTTGCCGCTGCACCTCGTGGGGCTGCTGCCATTGACGGAAAACATGCCCGACGCGCAGGCGATCAAACCCGGCGACGTGGTGCGCTCCCTCAAGGGCCTGACCATCGAGATTCTCAACACGGACGCCGAAGGCCGCCTCGTTTTGGCGGATGCCCTGACCTACGCCGGCAACTTCGCGCCGGCGGCTGTGCTGGACATCGCCACGTTGACCGGCGGGCGTGTGATCGCCCTGGGCGCGCACGCCGCCGCCGTGATGGGCGACGACGCGCTTTGCGCGCGTTTGCAAACGGCGGGACAGGCCGTCTACGAGCGCGTCTGGCCGCTGCCGCTTTTCGACGAGTACCACGAGGCCCTCAAGAGCGACGTGGCCGACATCAAAAATATTGGCGGATCGCGCGAGGCCAGCGCGATTATGGGCGGCTGCTTCCTCAGTAAGTTCACGCCGGACGACGTCCCCTGGGTTCACATTGACATTGCCGGGCTGGAATTCACCGAGAAGGATCAGCCCTACGTCCCCAAGGGCGCGACCGGGATGGGCGTGCGGCTTTTTGTGGAATTGCTGCGCACCTGGTCGGCAGGGTAGGGGATGACAAAGGACTACACCGTTGCCGAATTAACCGACGCGATGAACCGCTTCGTGGGCGCGATGGGCTGGTACGGGCCGGATTCGCCCGTCCAACAGACGCCGCGCAACATCGCCATCTCCTTGTCGTTGGAGGCGGCGGAGGTGTTGGAGCATTTCCAGTGGGGCGAAACGGCGCAGGCGGACGCGCTGGCCGAAGAACTGGCGGATGTGGCGCTCTATTTGCTGCAACTGGCCTACGTGACACAGATAGACCTGGGGCAGGCGATCATGGACAAACTGGCGATCAACTACCGTCGCTTCGGCCCCGTCAACGGTAATCAGAAATCAGAAATTGGTAATCCGTGACCGACGACCGATTTCCGATTACCAATTTCTCATTACTCATTACCCATTTCCACATTTCTCGAGGGCATGATGGCAGACTTTCTAACATCGCAGAGTGAAGATTTCTCAAAATGGTACAACGAGATCGTGCAAAAGGCCGACCTGGCCGACTATTCCCCCGTGCGGGGCTGCATGGTCATCAAACCCTACGGTTACACGCTGTGGGAGCGCATCCGTGACGAGCTGGATCGCCGTTTCAAGGAGACGGGGCACGTCAACGCCTACTTCCCACTGTTCATCCCTATGAGCTTCTTGCAGAAAGAGGCCGAACACGTCGAGGGCTTCTCGCCGGAGCTGGCCGTGGTGACGCACGGCGGCGGGGAGGAACTGGAAGAGCCGCTGGTGGTGCGCCCTACGTCCGAGACGATCATCGGGCACATGTACGCCAAGTGGATTCAGTCCTACCGGGATTTACCGGTGCTCATCAACCAGTGGGCCAACGTCGTCCGCTGGGAACTGCGCACGCGCCTTTTCCTGCGCACCACCGAATTCCTCTGGCAGGAAGGCCACACGGCGCACGCCACGGAGGCGGAGGCTCAAGCGGAGACGCTGCGGATGCTGGACGTTTACACCGACTTCGCCGTCAACGAAGCCGCCATCCCCGTGCTGCCCGGCCGCAAAAGCGAGAGCGAGAAGTTCGCCGGCGCCGTCGCCAGCTACACCATCGAGGCGATGATGAAGGATGGCAAGGCGCTGCAATCGGGCACCAGCCATTTCCTGGGGCAGAACTTCGCCAAAGCCTTCGACATCAAATTCCTGGACGAGGGCAACGTCCAACAGTACGCCTGGACGACCTCCTGGGGCGTCAGCACGCGCATGGTGGGCGCGGTCGTGATGACCCACGGCGACGACCAGGGATTGGTGCTGCCGCCGCGCCTCGCGCCCATTCAGGCCGTCATCGTCCCCATCTGGCGCAAGGATCAGGAGCGCGCGGCAGTTCTCGAAGCCGCCCGCGCCCTCTACCAGCAACTCGCGCCGACCGTCCGCGTCAAACTGGACGACCGCGACGAGCTGTCCCCCGGCTGGAAGTTCAACGATTGGGAGATGCGCGGCGTGCCGCTGCGAATTGAAGTCGGCCCGCGCGACGTGGCGCAGCAGACCGTGATGCTGGCCCGCCGCGACATGCCGGGCCGCGAAGGGAAGACGTCCGTGGCGCAGGCCGGGCTGCCGCAGAGCGTGGCAGAGATGCTGGCGACTGTGCAGCAGGCTATCTACCAGAAAGCGCTCGACTTCCGCGAGAGCCACATCGCTGACGTGAACACCTATGAGGAACTCCAAGAGGCCGTCCAGACGGGATTTGCGCGGGCGTGGTGGGCCGGCGGGCGGGAAGACGAGGCGCGTCTCAAAGAGGAAACGAAGGCGACCGTGCGCTGTATCCCGATGGAGCAGCCGGGCGGCGGGGGGCGGTGTGTGTTGACCGGCAAAGAAGCCCAAGAAATCGCCATTTTTGGGCGCGCTTACTAAAAAATCAGAAACCGGGGTTCTCTCAGAACCCCGGTTTCTCTTATAGCCGTAATCTGCTCAATCTGCTGACAAATTATCCCTCACGCGGTTCCACACACCGGACATTGTGGATTGCGCTCCAACTGCACCCCATCGAACGTCCCGCTCAGCCCTTCCCAGAGCAAAATCTTGTCCACCAGTGGCGCGCCGATGCCTAGCAGTACCTTGAGCGCTTCGGTCGCTTGCAGCGCCCCGATGACCCCCGCCGCTGCGCCGACGATGCCCAATTCGGCCGGCGTCGGGTACGTTCCTGGCGCGGGGAGCTGCGGGAAGACGCAACTGCGGCAGGCGTGGCCGGGGAGATACGTCCCCATCTGCCCCTCGAAGCGGGCGACCGCGCCCCACACCAGCGGCAGCCCTGCCTGAACGCATAGCTCGTTCATCAGGGCTTTGGTTTCCAGGTTATCGCTGGCTTCTACCACCAGATCGTATTGGGACATCAGCGCGAGGCCGTTCTCGCGCAGCACTCGTTCTTCATACGGGATTGCCTTGACATCCGGGTTGAGCGCGCGCACGCGCTGCACGGCGGTCAGCGCCTTGCTGCGTCCCACATCCTGGGCGGCGTAGAGAATTTGCCGGTTTAAGTTAGAGGCCGTAATGCGGTCATTGTCGGCGATCCCCAGCACGCCGACGCCAGCGGCTGCCAGATAAAGCAAGATGGGTGAGCCAAGCCCTCCCGCGCCGACGACCAACACACGCGTCTGATGTAATCTGGCCTGGCCTGCCGGGCCGATCTCTGGGATGACGGTTTGCCGTGAGTAACGTTCGTCCATCATAATGCCTCCGAGGTGAGAGAGTTTAGTGGTTAGTCAATGCGACCGTATTATACCCTCAGCCTTTCTTCCCGCCAAGCAAGATGGTTTTCTGGGTTTTTGCGGTGATGGGCTATTTCCGTCATCGCAAAATGTCTTTTTACCCGCGACTGTAGCTACAGTGAACCGAAAATGCAATGACCGGGGAGGTGATCTCCCCGGTCATTGGTGTTGTTGATGGCTGTCCTCCGTTATTCGGAGGGCGGCAGGCGGTCCACTTCATTTTGCCCCGGCGGCATGGTGGAGGGGATGTTGGATGACGGCGTGGTTTCTTTGGCGGCGGGCATAGGAGCCGGGCGCGGGTAAGGGTGCGGCGCGACGGGAGTGAAGGCACGTCCCTGTGTGGCGTAGGGCATCGTGCCGAAACGTGTCAGCAGCACGGCGCCGGCAGCCAGGGGCGTCAGGGCGAACATCAGCAGTCCGTAGACTGGCCAGATGATTTTGGTCAGAGCCACGACCAAGAGCGTCAATGTCGTCCCCAGTACCGCCGCGGCGACCAGGTTCGGCTGCGCCTGATTAAGCAGCCCACCCAAAACCCGGCGGCCCACAATAGAACCCAGGGCGATCCAGCCCAACACCATACCGACGCCGACGATAATCAATCCGACGATGCCCAGAGGGAGGAGGCAGATAGTGACGGCGAGCAATACGAAGATCAGTGGCACCATCAGAAGCATCAGCAACCCCATCCCGAAAGCTGTCAGCGGTGTCTCTTCGATCACCCGGCTGACCCGTTCCAGGGGGCGCGGCCAGATGCTCGCCACCACCAGCGCCAGCAGCCCCATAACCAACACGTTGATCATGTTGCGGACGATTCCCCACAATCCCCGCACCCAGCCCGGCTGACGCTCGATATGAATTTCGGGCGTCACGATCGGCGGTTCCTGGACAGGAAAATCCCACTCAAAATCTTCCTCTTCCATAGGTGTGACCTCGCCTTCCACCTCAGCGCCTTCTTGTTGGCTGATCGGCCCGAGCGCGGAAACATCGCCGCTGACATCGGCGGTTTCTTGTAACGTTACTGCGCCTGCCGTGAAGACATCGCCATCTACTTCGCCGGCAATGTCGGCTGCGCCAAATACCACCAGATTGCCATCCACTCTGGCGCCATTCTGGATGATCGCTGCGCCCATCACTGTCAGATCGCCATCGAATTGCGTGTTAGCCTCCAGAGTGGCCGGCCCGAACACCGTGAGATCGCCAGAGGCCGAGTCGCCAGAGGCCAGCGTGTAAGGGCCAAAGTGAATACCACCCCCTTGCGTCCCCGGGCCGGCCGCAACCGGCGCGGCTATCCATAAGAATAGCCCACTCAATACTACAGCTAAGAACCATCGTTGTTTCATTGTTTGTAACCTCCCTTTTGTTAATCTTTTTAGTTCATCACTGCGAGCGCTGCGGGCTTCCGGCGTGACAGCCAGAGGAACAGCAGCGTTGCCAACATACTATTGGGCATCAACAACAGAAAACTCAGCCCGGCCAACCCCAGTAAAAAGGGAAGGATCATTTTCCAGCTCGTGATCAGGGCCAACAGCGTTTGCACCAGCGAGCTGAACAGCATCTGGCGCTCGGTAAACACCACATGCAGGGTGTGCCCTACTGAGACATAGGCGTTGCCTAGGAAACTCAAAACTGACCACGAAACCAGGATGATAATAAAGGCGCTGCCCAGGAAACTGAGCAGGATGCGCAAATGCTGTTTCTGGGTTACTTGCGTTACGGTCTGTGCGGTGAAGTTGACGTTGAGGACGGGGGGAGGTGGTGCCGTGCGCAGGATAGTGTCTACCTGGTGCAAAGCATCCCATTCCAGGCGACACTCGGCGCATTGCCCCAGATGCTCTTCCCATAAGTGAGCTTCTTGGGCCGTAAGATCGTCCTCGAATGCGCGCAGCCACCATTCTTCGCTGTGCCAGTCGAGATTGGGTGATTGGATTGGGTTACGCATAATTTCCCTCCTGAACTAATAACGTCGCCATTGTGCGTCGTGCCCTAAAAAGTCTGGATTTAATGGCGGAAACCGTCAGGCCGGTGATTTCGCCGATTTCATTGTAAGAAAGCCCCTCCCAGTAAAACAGCGCAATAATCGTGCGCTCAACGGGCGGCAAAGTTTCCAACAACATCCGTATCCGAGTTTGTTCTTCCTGTTGTAAAAGGGATGCTTCCGGCGTCGGGCTGTGTCCTGCCTGCCATTCCCAGGCGCCGTCCTCTCCCATGCCATCTAGTGAGGTCGTCGGGCGACGGCGGCGGATTCGGTCAATGCACTCGTTGGACGCAATCCGCAAGAGCCAGGGTTTGAAGGGCCGCTCGGCGTCATACGTATGTAAGTTCAATACCGCCTTGACCAGAGCTTCCTGGGTGGCGTCTTCTGCTTCGGTGGTTTCTCCGAGCATCCGGTAACAGAGATTGAAAACTGACTGTTGATAGGCTACAATGAGTTGATTGATAGCCTCTTTGTCCCCACGTTGTGCTAGTTGTAAACCATCCTCGTCCATCTGTGATCACCTGTTGTATAGCATACGCAGAAGAAATGGGGGAGTTGCAAAAAGGGGCGACTTTACGTCGCCCCTGGAAAATTGTGTTACAGGTAGGTGCGCGCCGGACGCGCGGCTTAGATTCTGGCTGGTTGCTGGATGTCGTTGAGCAGGAAAGATTCCGGTTCTTCGTCCTCTTCGCTCAACAACGTTCCCTTTGGCAGTTCCTTCTCGATAACAACGCCTTCGTACTCCTCAATCGGGCCGTCAGACCCGCGAATGTCACCCCGGTAGCCAGTTCCGGCAGGAATGAGCTTGCCGATGATGACGTTTTCCTTGAGGCCGTACAAGTGATCCTCGTCCGACCGCACGGCGGCGTTCGAGAGAATTTTGATGGTGTGCTGGAAAGACGCGGCGGACAGGAACGACTCTGAGGCCAGCGCCGCTTTGGTCAGACCCAGGAGCACCTGCCGGGCGCGCGCCGGCGTCTTGCCTTCGGACACCAACTGGCGGTTGATGTGCTCAAACACCACGCGATCCACCAGGTCGCCGGGCAAAAATTCGGTGTCACCGGATTCTGACACCAGCACCCGGCAGAGCATCTTGCGGATGATGATCTCGAAGTGCTTGTCGGAAATGTTGACGCCCTGCGAGCGATAAACTTGCTGCACTTCACTCAGCAAATGCACCTGGACGGCTTCGCGCCCCTGAACGTTGAGGATGCGGTGCGGGTTGGGGACGCCTTCGTACAACTGCGTGCCCACTTCAACCTGCTGGCCCTCCGCTACCAATAACCGGGCGGTCGCCGGTACCGGGTAGGCGCGTTCTTCCCGAACCTCGTAGATCAGGATGATGTCCTGCCCGTCGCGGTGAATGCGGCCCTTAGACTTGGCGCGCAATTCCTGGGGCGGTTCGGCGTTGTTGCGGGCCATCAGCGCTTCATGTTCGATCGTATCTCCATCTTCAACCAGGATTTCCCAATCCTCAGGAATGTCGTAGCTAACTTTTTTCACCTGGCTGTTCACCACCGACACCGTCGTCACGTCTCCTTCGCGGGTGACGTGGATGATGCCGTCAATATCGGTGATTTCGGCCTCACCGCGCGGCGACTTGCGCGCTTCCAACAACTCTTCTACGCGCGGCAGACCGCTGGTGATGTCCCCGCCGGAAGAGGCCGTCCCACCCGTATGGAAAGTTCGCAGGGTCAGTTGGGTACCCGGCTCGCCGATGGACTGCGCCGCAATGATGCCCACGGCCGTCCCGATTTTGGCCGGGCCGCCGCGGCCCAGGTCACGCCCGTAGCACAGGCTGCAGATGCCCAGTTCCAACTCGCATGTCATCGGCGAGCGGACGTAAACTTCCTCAATTTCCAGGCGGTCAATGAGGTCCGCTTTGTCTTCGTCAATCTCTTCGTTGCGTTCCACGATGACTTCGCCGGTTTGCGGATGGATCACCGGCGCAGCGGCGGCGCGGCCCAGGAGACGGGTCGTCATCGGCTGACCGGCGATGTTGTCCTTACGCCGGATCCAGATGCCGGTGCGCGTGCCGCAGTCGTGCGCGTTGATGATGATGTCCTGCGCCGTATCCACCAGGCGGCGCGTCAGATACCCGGCGTCGGCAGTGCGGAGCGCGGTGTCGGCCAACCCCTTGCGCGAGCCGTGCGTGGAGATGAAGTATTCCAACGCGGTTAACCCTTCGCGCAAGTTCGAGCGAATGGGCAGCGGAATGATCCGCCCGGAGGGATCAGCCATGAGGCCACGCATCCCGGAAAGCTGCGCAATCGGGCCGAAACCGCCCTTGGATGCGCCGGACTTCGCCATCACCGAGATGGGGCCTTCCGGTTCCAATCGGTTGGAGACGGCCTTCGAGACCAGATCGCGCGCGCGCGACCAGATTTCGATGGTGCGGTTGTACTGCTCTTCTTCGGTCAACAACCCGCGCCGGTACTGCCGTTCAATCTCCGCGACTTCCTGCGTGGCCTGATTCAAGATTTCAGTCTTTTCCTCCGGCACAGTCAGGTCATAGACGGAGATAGTGACGCCGGAAATAGTGGCGTACTTGAAGCCCAAGGCTTTGATCGCGTCGGCAAATTCTACCGTAGAGTCTGCATCCAACCGGCGGTAGCACAACGCAATCAGGTCTTGCAGCGCGCCCTTATCCAGGGGGCGATTGATGAAGCGCAGCGCGTCGGGCACAATGCGGTTAAAAATCGCGCGCCCCACGGTCGTTTCCACGGGTTGTTTGGGGGCCGGCCGGTGATCGTAGACTTGCCCCACTTTGACTTTGGCGTGGAGGCTCACCGCCCCCACCGCGTAGGCCATTTCGACCTCGTCCAGGTCGGCGAAGACCTTGCCGTCGCCCTTGGCCTGGGCCACATCCATCGTCATGTAGTAAATGCCCATGCACATATCTTTGGACGGGCCAATGACCGGCTGTCCGTCAGCGGGCTTGAGCAGGTTGTGGGACGCCAGCATCAGCTTGCGGGCTTCTTCCACCGCTTTGCGCGACAGCGGCACGTGGACGGCCATCTGGTCGCCGTCGAAGTCGGCGTTGAAGGCCGAGCAGACCAGGGGGTGTAGTTGGATGGCCTTGCCTTCGACCAGAAGCGGCTCGAAGGCCTGGATGCCCAGGCGGTGCAGCGTCGGCGCGCGGTTGAGCATCACCGGGCGGTCGGAAATGACTTCCTCCAATACCTCCCAGACTTCGGGACGCTGCCGCTCGATGAGCCGTTTAGCGGCTTTGACGTTGGTGGCGTAGTTGTATTCCACCAGTCGTTGGATGATGAAGGGCCGATACAATTCCAGCGCCATCGTTTTGGGCAGGCCGCACTGATGGACTTTCAACTCTGGGCCGACGACGATGACCGAGCGCCCGGAATAGTCCACGCGCTTGCCGAGCAGGTTGCGGCGGAAGCGGCCTTTCTTCCCTTTGAGCATATCGCTGAGCGACTTGAGTTGCCGCCGTCCGCGTCGGCTCATGGCCTTGCCTCGCTGGCTGTTGTCAATGAGGCTGTCCACCGCTTCCTGCAACATCCGTTTTTCGTTGTTGATGATCACTTCTGGCGCGCCCAATTCCAACAGGCGCTTGAGGCGGTTGTTGCGGTTGATGACCCGCCGGTACAAATCGTTGAGGTCGGAGGTGGCGAAGCGACCGCCGTCCAACTGCACCATCGGGCGCAGTTCCGGCGGCAACACCGGCAGCACCGTGAGGATCATCCACTCGGCGCGGTTGTGACTCTTGCGGAGCGCCTCGACGACCCGCAACTGGCGGGTGGCCTTCTTGCGGCGCTGCGCCGAGCGGCCAAAGCGGACTTCGTGCCACAATTCGTTGGACATCGTTTCCAGGTCGAGCGTCGCCAGCAGTTCGTAGACGGCTTCGGCGCCCATCCCGGCGTGGAAAACCTGACCCCAACGCTGGCGCAGTTCGCGGTAGCGTTGCTCGTTGAAGAATTGCAACGGCGCGATGCTCAGCAATTCTTCGCGCAGCTCGTCGTAGTGATCCCGAATGATCGTGAGCTTGTCGTGGAGTTCCTCACGCACCCGCTGAATTTCTTCCTGGGCTTCGCCGCTGCCCTGCCCGCTGCCGCCCGCACTTTCCGGCGCCAATGCATCCTTTTCCCGCCCACGGATTTCCTGTTCCAGAGCGTCGAGTGCATCCTGGGCGATGGTATTGAGGGTGGCATATTGGTCGCGGGTGATGACCGTGTCGGCTTCGACAATGACGGTTTCGGTCGCCGTGAGCACAATCGGCTCAGTAGTGACCCGTCCCATCATTCCTTCCAACCGATCGCGCAGGCGCTTGGCTTCGGCCAGAATGGTTTCGGTGCGGGTGTTCATCTCTTCTTCAAGTTTGGCTTTTACCTCATCCTGCGCCGCTACCATTTGTTGGCGCTCTTTTGCCTGGCGTCCTTCCAGGTCGCCGATGCGCGTGGTAGCGGCGTCCTCCATCGTGGTCATGCGTGACCGCTCTTCCTCGTCAATGCGCTTGAGTGCGCGCTGGCGGGCTTCTTCATCCACCGAGGTGACGATGTACTGGGCAAAATACAAGACTCGGTCAAGATTGCGCTTGCTGATGTCCAGCAAAATGCTCAGGTGGCTGGGGATGCGGCGGGTGTACCAGATGTGGGCCACCGGCGCGGCCAGGGTGATGTGTCCCATCCGTTCCCGTCGCACGGACGTGCGGGTGACTTCGACGCCGCATTTGTCACAGACGATGCCGCGATAGCGGATGCCCTTATATTTGCCACAATAACATTGATAATCGCGGGTCGGGCCGAAGATGGCTTCACAAAAGAGGCCGTCTTTTTCTGGGCGCAGCCGCCGATAGTTAATGGTCTCCGGCTTCGTAATTTCTCCGTAAGACCAGGACAGGATGTCGTCGGGGGAAGCTAGACTGATACGCAACATCTTGAAGGTACGGGCTTCGGTTACTCGTTCTTCACGATTCATTTATCCCTCCTGTATAATAGCAACAAAAAAACAAGCGCATGAGACATGATCCCCCTCAGCGCTTATTGGTCGTGGGTTCCTTGTGACATAGTAGGTTACATTATAGTAAGTTTTTAATAAAAGTCAATTTGAATTTGGAATTTATTGTTTGGGATTTGGGACTGCTGGTTTGCTCGTTTGTATGATTCTGGTATCATTGCATGGTGGAGACGAATGATGAATAATATTCGCGGGCTTATCAAAACCATGCGCCCCAAGCAATGGATCAAGAATGGCTTTGTGTTTGCGGCGCTGGTGTTCGATGCCAAAGCGACGCAATGGCCCTATGCCTGGCGGGCGTTGGCCGGTTTTATCCTGTTTGTTTTGGTATCGGGCATCGTGTACGTCATCAATGACCTGGCGGACATGAAACGCGACCGTCAGCATCCCAAAAAATCGCGCCGCCCCCTGGCCTCAGGTGAATTATCGCCGCGCGTGGCGTTGGTTTTTGCCATAGTAGGCAGCCTGACGGCGTTGGGTGTGGGGTTGTGGTTCTTCCCTGCTTTTGGGGTGATCTTGCTGGGGTATTGGTTGTTACAACTGGCCTATTCTTTCTGGCTCAAGTCCATTGTGCTGCTGGACGTGATTACTGTGGCGATGGGTTTTGTACTGCGGGTGGCCGGCGGCGCCTTGCTGGTCAATGCCGAGCGTTTTTCGCCCTGGCTATACCTTTGCATGACGCTGGTGGCTCTGTTTATGGCGTTGGGAAAACGCCGGGGCGAGTTAGTCCTCTTGGGAGCAGAGGCGGGGAATCATCGAGATATCCTTAAGGAATACAATTTCGCCTTGTTGGATCAGTTGATCGGCGCCATCACCTCGGCCACCATCTTGGCCTATGCCTTCTATACTTTTTCCGCCCCTAATTTACCGGCCAATCATGGGATGATGTTGACGATCCCGTTTGTTATCTATTGCTTTTTCCGCTATCTCTATTTGATTCACGTTCAGGGCACCACGTTGGCGCCGGACGAGGTCGTTTTGACCGACCGCCCTTTGCAGGTAGCCTTTGTGTTGTGGGGACTGACGGCCACAGGAATTCTGTATCTGGGGTAGTAAGCCTATGGAAAATTCGATTGTAGAACGTTCGGCACCAGGAAAAGTGATTTTGTGCGGCGAGCACAGCGTCGTGTATGGGCGGCCGGCAATTGCAGTGCCGGTCAGTGACTTGCGCGCCCACGCTTATGCCAAAGGCGGATTGCGTCACAGGGGAGTGCGAGTTCACGCGCTCGACCTGGGGCAGGAAGTCCGCTTGCAAGACGCGGCAGTGGATCATCCGCTGGGCAAGACGGTGCGCCTGGTGTTGTCGTATTTCAACCTGGCGGAACCCGATGTGACGGTGACGCTCAAGTCGGATTTACCGATTGCTTCGGGGATGGGCAGCGGCGCCGCCGTCACCGTGGCGATTGCCCGCGCCCTGAGCGCGTATTTGGGGGAGGAGTTGTCTCCCGACGCCGTCAGCGCGTTGACTTACGAAGTGGAAAAAATCCATCATGGCAACCCTAGCGGCATTGACAATACCGTGGTTGCGTGGGAGAAGCCGGTCTACTTTGTCAGAGGACAACCTCCCCAGATATTTGACATCGGCAAGCCTTTTCATCTGCTGATTGCCAACAGCGGCATCGCCAGTTCGACCCGCGAGGCGGTGGCGGACGTGCGGTCTCAATGGTCGGCGGCACCGGGCCACTACGATATGATTTTCAACTGCATTGGCAACATTGCCAGAGCTGCCCGTGCGGCGGTACAGGAAGGCGCGCTACAGACGTTAGGGGTTTTGCTCAATGAGAACCACCGACTGCTGCAAATGCTGGGCGTCTCCTTGCCGGAGCTGGATCGGATGACCCAGGCGGCGCTGCGGGCCGGCGCGTTTGGCGCGAAGCTGACCGGTTCCGGGTTGGGGGGCAATGTGATTGCGGTGGCCGATGCCGCTCACGCTCAGGCGGTGAGAGAGGCCCTGACTGACGGCGGTGCCGTGAACGTCTGGCACACCCAGGTCGGGGCAACGGTGTCATCTGAATTTTAGATATCAGATTTTGGATGGAAGAACTGGTTTTTGTTAAGCTGGGGGGATCGCTTATCACGGATAAGCGAGAACAGGCGACGCTGCGCCGGGGAGTGTTACGCCGTATGGCGCACGAGTTACGCGAGGCGTTGACGGCGCGCCCCACTTTACGGGTGCTATTGGGGCACGGTTCCGGCTCGTTTGGGCACTGGGAAGCGAAGCGCTATGGCACCCGTCAGGGCGTGGCGACGGCTGCACAGTGGGCGGGCTTTGCGCGGGTGAGTGCGGCTGCGGCCACGCTCGATCGCATCGTGGCGGACGCTTTCTTGGCGGCGGATGTCGCCATCCTCAGTTTGCCGCCTTCCGCCTCACTGCTGGCTGATGGAGGCCATATCGTCACCTTGACTTCTGAACCCATTCGCCACGCATTGGATGTAGGGTTGGTTCCCTTGATTTTTGGCGACGTGGCTTTTGACCGGCAATGGGGGGGCACGATCCTATCCACCGAAGATCTGTTCTTTCATCTGGCAGAAGAACTACGTCCCGCCCGAATTTTGTTGCTCGGCAATGCGCCAGGAGTGTTGGACGACGCGCGTTGCGTGATTCCCCGCATTACACCGGAGACCTATCCCCAGGTCAAGCCGCATCTTTATGGCGCGCGCTACACGGATGTCACCGGGGGGATGGCGGATAAGGTTGAACAGATGGTGGCGCTCGTCCAGCGTATCCCTGATTTGCAAGTGCGTATCCTTACCGGATTGGAATCGGGCAATCTCACCCAGGCGTTGCTGCATCCTGATGCGCCGTTAGGTACGTGTGTTGTAGCGCGCTGAGGTGATTCAGAACAAACTTAATTGCTGCACAGTCTGAGGCGCATACCGGGGCATCCGCAGGGCGAGACCATGCTGTGCGCATTGCTTCTCCACAAAGCGATACAGCGCCCGCGCGTTCGGCGCCTCACAGGAGTACCGTTCCCCGTAGGTTCGCTCATATTTTTGCCGCAATCCGGGAAACAGGCGATCTAACTGTGCGTAGTAATAGTCCCGTTGTCGGTCGCGCAACGACATCCCTATCCAGGGGAGAACGTAGGTTGCCCCACTTGCCACGGCCTGGCCGACGATGGCGGCCAGATTCTCCTCGGTGTCTTCGATGAAGGGAAGAATGGGCATCATGGTCACGCCGGTGTGGATGCCGTTTTCGGCCAATATCTTCATCGCCGCAAAGCGCGCCGAGGGGCGAGAGGCGCCCGGTTCGAGCTTGGCCGCCAGCGCGTCGTCGGCGGTGGTGACGGTGAAGCTGATCGCTGCATAGGTTTGTGCGATTTGCCGCAACGTCTCCAAATCCTTCAGCACCAATGCGCTTTTGGTGATGATGTGAACCGGGAACCCGAACTCCGCAATCACCGCCAGGGCGCGTCCCGCCAGGTTGATCTCCGCTTCTATCGGCATAAAAGGATCATTCATCGAGCCCAGGCCAATCGTCCCCTTGACCTGCTTGCGAGATAGCTCGTCTCGCAACAGTTCAATCGCGTTGGCTTTGACCAACACTTCTCCGTCAAAGTCTTCGATTTGATAGCACTCACTCCTGCTGTCGCAATATACGCATCTATGAATACAACCTCTGTACAAATTCATATTGTACTTAAGGCCGAAGAAATCGTCGGGTTGCTTGGTCGAAGACAGCAGTGTTTTAGCCTGAATTTCTCTGATCATTAGCCGAAATTGTACTGTGAAGTGGGACAGAAGCAAGGGCATAGGCGCAAAAAAAGACCTGACAGAGGGATTGTCAGGTCTTTTTAAGTTTTTGGAAAGAATGATCAGACTATTGGGACTTACCCGCTTCCTTTGCTGGGGGCGGGTGCATGAAGGGTTAGCGCGAACCTTGCAAGCGCGGGTCGAGCACATCGCGCAGAGCGTCGCCCACCAGGTTCCACGAGAGGACGAACAGCACCAGCGTCACGCCGGGGAACATGATGATGTACCAGTATTCACCCAACTGCGTCATCCAGTCGCGGGCGAAGGAAAGCAATTGCCCCCAGTCAGCAAAGCCTACTTCCGCCCCAATGCCGAGGAAGCTCAGGCCAGCGAAGGTGATGGCATAGCTGCCAATCCGCATGGAAGCCAGTACTAGGGTGGGGAAGATGGCATTCGGCAGGATGTGGCGGAACAGAATCCGGCTGTCCCGGACGCCAATGACGCGCGCCGCCAGGACGTATTCTCGCTCCCGCAGCGAAAGAATATCACTGCGCAGCAAACGCGCAAATCCCATCCAGCTAAAGACGATCAGCGCCACCATGGGCGCCAGTAAGCCTTTGCCCAGGCGAGGCGTCAGCACCGCCGACAACGTCATCGCCGTCAACAGGAAGGGGAAAGCCTGGAACAGATCGGTGATGCGCATCAGGACCATGTCCACCCATCCACCATAGTAGGCTGAAATGGCGCCAAGCGTCACCCCGATAATGACCCCCACGAATGTGATGGTCAGGCCGGCAAAGAGGGCCGTGCGCGTCCCCCAGATCACGCCATAGTAAATGTCCCACTGTCCGCTGGCTGTCCCCATCAAATGGACCCACTTGTCCTTGCCAGTCACGGCCTTCCACCAGAATGGTAGCGGCGGCTGGCGCGTTTTCCATTCAGTCCCCGGGGACTTAGGCACGGCGCTGTACCCATCACGGGGAATCCGGTAGGGGTCGCTGTTGGGTAGGGGCGGCGCCAGAATTGGCGCGGCAGCGGCGACAAATAGGAACAGTGCTAACAACACCAGTCCAATCACCGAAATTGGGTTTGTTACCAACCCTTTTAAGGTGCGATACACTTCATGGCCGAGCCAGTTCTCCAGCCAGTTGGGTGGGCGACGCGTCCTGGGCGCCAGAATTTCTGTAGTTATTTCTTGTGCTGTCATCAGTATCTCCTCACAACCTTAATCCAACCGGACTCGCGGGTCAATATAGGCATACAAAATATCCACGATCACATTCGCCACCACCAGGATCAGGCCGTTAAATAACACAAAAGCCAGTTCCGTGACCACATCCAACTGCGAAGCGGCCCTGGCGGCGGCGGCGCCCATGCCGGGATAATTGAAGACGGTTTCAATAATGACCACACCCGCCAATAGACCCACGACCGTGCCGCCAGATAAGGTGACCACCGGCATCAAGGCATTGGGCAGTGCATGTTGGTTAATGACTGCGTTCTCACTCAACCCTTTGGCGCGCGCCGTCGTAATGTAATCCTGGCGCAGTGTTTCCAACATCGAGGAACGCGTCACCCGCAGCGTCAACGCCCACCACAGGTAGGCCAGGGAGATAACCGGCAGCACCAAATGCCGCAGAGCGTCAAAGAAGATGTCAAACCGCAAATTGAGCAGCGCATCTATGCTGATCATGCTGGTATAATTGTGAAATTCGGGCGACATCACAATCTTGTTGGCCCAATCAGAAACGCGCCCCGGCGGAAACCACCCTGTTCCGGCGTAGAAGGCCATCAACAGGAGCAGGCCGAAGACAAAATCGGGGAACGACCATCCCACGATGCCGAAAATCCGCACGATATGGTCGGCCGGCTTATTGTGTTTGACGGCGCCAATCACCCCCAACAGGATACCGCCGGCCACCACCGGGATCACACTGTACAATGTTAACTCTAACGTCGCCGGGAAACGACGGGCCAAGAGTTCTGCCACTGGCTGGGAAGCGGTGCGCGAATAACCCAAGTCGCCCCGCAAAATGCCCCCCACCCGTTCCTCCGTCGTCACGCCATTTTCCGTGGTCGTGACGGTCGTGCCAAACAACCAGCGCCAGTATTGCTCATACCAGGGCCGGTCCAAACCATATCTTCTAATAATTCCCTCTAGTACACGTTCATTTCTGGGGATCTCGCGCACATACAGGGCGGTGCGTTCCATGGGGCTTAAAGCCAATAACATTAAGAAGATCAACATGGTTACGCCGAGCAATAAAAAGGGCACGGCGATCAAACGACGAATAATATAATTGACCATTCTTTCCCTCCCGGAGAGGCAGGAGAGAGCCACTGGCTCTCTCCTGCTTTATCGTGAAAAGTGGGTTAGTTACTGCTTGGTCCAGGCGTAGTAAGCGGCCTGACGGTCCTGAATGGGGTTGTAGTAGTACCCACCAACCCAACGCTGCTCATAGCGACGGGAAGTCCCTACAGCCAGACGAATAGCGATCGCGCTATCGTAGTCCAACTGGGTGAGTTCCTTGTAGATAGCAGCGCGCTCATCGTCCGTGGGGGCGCTCACGCCCGCCATCACCAACTCATTGAACTGAGCTTTCAGATCATCGGGCAACCGCTGGCGGCTGGCATACGTGCCGACCAAGAAAGGCTGCGCCCAGTTGTGCGGATCGTGCAGGTCTTCCGCCCAACCGCTCACGTAAACGGGCAAGCGGCTGGCGCGCTGCGCGGCCAGGAAGCTTGGCCACGGCAGCCCGATAACTTCCACCTGGAACTTGGCATCAACCGCGGACAGGTTGGTCTGTAGAATTTGTGAAACCGTCTGGCGCGCAACGTTGCCGGTGTTATAGGCAATTTGCAGGCGGAAACCCTTCTCCCAGACCTGACCATCCCATGCCTGTTGCAGTTCCTCGGCGCATTTGTCCATATCGAAGTGATACATGGGGCCATTCTGATCGTAGCCAAGCATTCCGGGGATCGAGAAACCAGAAACTTGCACGGCTTCGCCGGCCAAAGCATCCGCAATGTAAGCCTCGAAATCAAAGCAGTAGTTGAAGGCCTTGCGGACATGGATATCGGAGAAGAAATCGGCGGGAATACCATTGCCGTCCAACTGGCCGCTGCCCACGAAGGGGTTGCCACCCTCGGTCGCAATGTTGAAGTTGAACATCACATCCGTGCGGGTCGTCGAAGGCTGCCCTCTGTACAGGCGCAACGGGGCGTCGGGATTCTCGGTGGGCGCGCAGTCGTGGCTACCGGTCTCCAAATTATACTCGCACCATTCACCCACCATCGGATCAACCTGCGAGAAGCTCTCACCCGGCACACCCACCCAGTCGGCGTCGCCGGCCTGGAGCATGGCGAAGCGGGTACCCCACTCGGTCACACCTTTGACCACAACACGCTCGACACTGGGCTGCGCGGCAATGCCCTCGGCAACCGGCTCGGTGCGCCACCAATTGGGGTTCTTCACCAGAACCTTTTCCTCGCCAGGCGTCCAGCTTTCCAGCATGTAAGGGCCGGTGCCGTTCGTCTTGTCGCGGATGGGGCTGGTTTCAGAGGAAATGCCGTAGAAGTTCTGCCAGGTCGCGCAATCGCCATCCCAGCCGCCGTTCGCTACAGTCCAATCCTTGTCCAGGATGGATCCCCAGCTCTGCGCCAGGGTTGCCAGGAACGGCCCCCACGATGTTGCCAGATTGAAGGTCACGGTGCCGGCGGCTTCATCGACCACAATCGCGTCCATGACTTTCTGGCAGGCTTCCGCCAGTTTGGCGGGATCGGCAGCTTTCAGACCCTCGGCATCGTCATCCAATGCACCCTCGGGATCCACCAGCTCGGCCACATCGTAGATGCCGACACCAAAGAACGGCTCGGTGTACAACCACTGCGGGGAGCTGAGGCCACCCTGCAGCACACCGCGCTGCAGAGTGTACGCCACGTCAGCGGCGGTCAGATCGGCGCCATCGTGGAACTTCACACCCTTGCGGATGGTAAAGACGTAAGTTTTGCCATCATTTTTTACTTCCCAGCTCTCGGCCAGGGAGGGGACAAACTCGGTAGCGGAGCCACCCTTGTAGGTGACCAACTGATCATAGAGGTTGAGGATGACATCATCGCCGTCGCTCTCATAGTTCCAGGCCGGGTCCAGCGTGTCAATCCCTTCACTGATAGCAACCACCACCAGTGTGTTAGGATCAGCGGCTTTGAATTCCACCTCTTCCACCGGCTCCGGCGTCGCGGTAACGACGACCTGTACTTCTTTCGTCTCGACGACGGTGACTTTCTCACCCTCTTTCTCGACGACCTTCTCTACCGTCTCGACAACCTTAACCACCTGGGGGGTGGGGGTCGCGCAAGCGGCCAACACCATGCTGGCAACGATCAACAGACCAGCCATTGTCCACAATGCTTTCTTAAACACGTTCATCCTCCTTCAAATTGGATTTTCTAATTGGGGATATTCAAATTGACATGGTTAACACTTTTCTATAAATAGTCACTGACTACACATCACCTCCTTACATCCATCACAAGCTCTACAAATCACAAACTCTCAAAACCAACACCGTCACCCTGAACGAAGTGAAGGGTCTGTCACGCCACTGGACGAGATTCCTCGCTTTGCTCGGAATGACACCGCCTCACTTCACCCCGCGCGGCTTGACCAAATGGCACGCGCAGAAATGATTTGGCTCGACCTCGATAAATTCAGGTTCCACTTCGCCGCAAATATCAATCCGTTTGGCGCAGCGAGTGCTGAAGTGGCAGCCCTTCGGGGGATTCGCCGGGCTGGGTAGATCGCCTTCCAACAAGATGCGGTGGCGTTTTTCTTCCTCCACGGGGTCAGGGATCGGGATCGCCGATAACAACGCCTCCGTATAGGGATGCAGGGGATTGGCATAGAGCGTCTCCCGGTCGGTCAATTCCACGATCTTGCCCAAATACATCACCGCCACGCGGTCGCTGATGTGGCGCACCATGCTCAGATCGTGCGCGATGAATACGTAAGTCAACCCCAACTGCTGCTGCAAATCCTCCAGCAGGTTGACTACCTGGGCCTGGATGGACACGTCCAGAGCGGAGATCGGCTCATCGCAGATGATCAAGTCGGGGTTCAGGGCCAGGGAACGGGCCAGGCCAATCCGCTGGCGTTGGCCGCCGGAGAACTCGTGCGGGTAACGAATCATAAAATCGGGGTTCAGACCCACCAGTTGCAGCAAATGGGCTACCCGTTCGCGGCGTTCTTCCTTGTTTGCCAGGCGGAACACTTCCAATGGTTCGCCGACAATTTGCAGCACGCTCATACGCGGATTCAGGGACGCATAGGGGTCCTGGAAAATCATTTGTATACTGCGCCGCTTCTCCCGCATCTCGTTGGCGTTGAGGCGAGCCAGGTCCTGTCCCTTGAAGAGCACTTGCCCATCGGTCGGCTCATAAATGCGGATGATGGTACGGCCAGCAGTGGTTTTACCACAACCGCTTTCGCCTACCAAGCCGAGCGTTTCGCCCTGGTACACATCAAAACTGACGCCGTCCACGGCCTTGACATCGCCAACGTGACGCTGGAAAAGCCCCCGCCGAATCGGGAAATACTTCTTCAAGCCCTTGACTTGCAGGACTGCTTCTTTCTTGGATGGGGTAGTTGTTTGCACTACTTCGGCCATGTTACATTCTCCTCACTTTATCCTTTTCCCAACACGCCGCGATGTGACCAGGCGCGACTTGTTCCAATACCGGGGTTTCCTTCAAGCACTGGGGAACCTTGTAGTTACAGCGAGGAGCAAACGCACAGCCCACGGCGCCTCCCACCAGGTCCGGCGGCTCCCCCGGAATGGAGAACAAGCGCGCGGCCCGCTTGGTGCCGTGACTGGGCAGCGATCCCAATAGCCCTACTGTATAGGGATGGTTGGGGTTGCTGTAAATCTGCTTGACCGGCCCGGCCTCAATAATCTTACCGGCGTACATTACGTTGACGCGCTGCGCCAACCTGGCCACCACCCCCAGGTCGTGCGTAATCCAGATGACGGTCATCCCTATTTTCTGCTGCAAGCGCTTCACCAGGTCTACGATCTGCGCCTGGATGGTGACGTCCAACGCGGTGGTTGGTTCGTCGGCGATCAGGATGCTCGGATTGCACGACAGCCCCATCGCAATCATTGCGCGCTGACGCATCCCACCGGAGAACTGGTGGGGGTAGTCGTCCACTCGTTGCTTCGCTTCGGGGATGCCCACCAGGTTGAGCAATTCCTCGGTGCGTTCCCTGGCGCGGGTTTTGTCCATCCCTTCATGAAGCATTAGGGCTTCCATAATCTGGAACCCCACGGTTTTTACCGGGTTCAGGGAGGTCATAGGATCCTGGAAAATCATTGCGATTTCCGCTCCCCGCACCCGGCGCATATCATCGTCCTTCAGGGACAACAAATCCTGTCCCCGAAAGAGAATTTGCCCTCCCTCAATTTTGCCGGGGGGAGTGGCAATCAAACGCATAATGGAGAGAGCATGGACGCTCTTGCCACAACCGCTTTCCCCCACTACGCCCAATGTTTCCCCTTCATCCAAAGTATAGGAAACATCATTGACAGCGTGAACCACGCCATCTTCCGTATAAAAACGTGTAACTAGGTTTCTGATATCCAGTAGATGTGGTGTACTCGCCATAAAAATTCCTCGTTTGTTACGTTAATAACTACGGCTTGCCATCCATCAAACGCTTCAATCCCATCGTTGGTGGGGCGGTGTGATTAAAATTCAACGTTCATTATAGGCTTTTTCAACTAATTTGCAAAGGGTTCTTTATTCTAACCCAAGCCCATGATTCATACATTTCTCAAAAGGAAAAGGTTCACCTATTGGCTGTGTTTTGTATCAGGGGATTTCGAGATTTAAGTCGTCCCGGCATTGTATCGTGACTGGGGTGTGCAGTGTGAAATGCGTGGGGTCACGTTTCCGGGCAGCCGGCGCGAGAGACTATGGCAATGGATATCCTCGAACTCCTCCGGTGTGCGCATCCACTACATATATCGTGGTTTGAGAAAGCGCGATCCCACCCAACAAGGTTAACTCGTCTGCCACATCTCTTAGCGCCCAGGCAGCGGTTCCCGTATCAGTCCATACCAACACGCGCCCATTGACGGGATCGGCCACATACACCATGTCGGCGCGTACGGCGAGAGCCGGCTTTTCTTCCGGATCGGAGCCTGTCCAGGTCGGGATCGTCCACTCCCGCAAAGGGACGCCCTCTGCCGTAAAGACTTGCACGCGCCGGTTCCATGTGTCGGCGACGAACACCTGGCCGCCCGCGTCCACCGCGATGCCGGTCGGCTCGTTCAAACGGCCCAACGCATCGCCCGCGCCGCCGAACTCGGTCAGGAAGCGGCCCTCGGCGTCGAACACCTGTACGCGCTGGTTGCCAGTGTCGGCCACGTAGATCGCCCCCTCCGGCCCGACCGCGATGCCGCGCGGCCCGTAGAACACGCCCTGCCCGCCCAGGTCATACGCCTGCACCTGGGAGAAATGCCCCCAGCTCAGAAGGAACTGCCCCTGTGCGTCAAACTTCTGCACGCGGTGATTCCACGTATCCGCCACGTAGACGTTGCCCTGCGCGTCTACGGCCACCCCCCAGGGTTCGTTGAACTGGCCTTCCCCTGCGCCGTAACCGCCCCAGTCGTCTAACAGGGCGCCATTCGTCGCCAGATGCCAGAGGCGATGCTGCGCTGTATCGCTCACGTAGAGGGTGCCGTCCGGTGCCACGGCGAGGCCGCGCGCGGCGGCCTTCGGCAGGTTGGTACGCAACGTCGCCGCCAACGCGCGCACCTTTTCTGCAAATATGTCCTGAACGGTGTCCGTCTCCGCCTGCGGCGTATCGCTGACACCGTCCGTCTCCAGTCGGTAGCGCCACACTTCCGGCGACAGATCGCGCCGCACGTACAGGCGGAATTCCACACGGTGCGGCCATGTCTGGAGGGTGAACGACGCTTCCGGGTCCCGCAGCCGGGCGTACGCGGTGTAGTCCCGGTCGCGGATGATGTCCATGAGGGCCGCGCGCCGGAGGGGATCGGCTAAAGCCGTCTGTATGCGCTCCAGTGTTAAGTCTTTGTAGTCCTCAATCGGCCACCAGATGGATTTGTAGTTGAACGCTTCGTAGGTGTCGCCAACGATGGTTTCCACTTCGGCCCACTTATCTCTGCCGACCAGGATCACGGGGCTGTTCAACAGGCGTTCCGCGTCAATGGGGTCGGGCAGCGTGTAGTGATTCGGGTATTGTGTGTCCATGTACCACATAAACGGCCAGGCGATGTCCCAATCAAAGGCCACCTGGACGTTGTGTGGCGTGCCCGTCAACCGCCAGGAGACGTCCTCGATTTGCCGTAGGGCCACTTTCACGTCCGGCGTGGCGTGCGCGTAGACCATGTACTCGGTGGGCAGTTCGGCGTTGATGTAATTCAGCATGATCATCGTGCGCACGGTAAAGCCGGCGATGATGCCTGTGATCGTCAGCAGCGTCAGCTTCCCCGCGCGCCGCCAGCCCAACGCATCCGCCGCCCAGAAGGTCAGCCCGCCGAACAACAGCACGCCGCCGAACACGCCCGATACGGTTCCCAGAGGTTGCAAACGTTCCAGAGTCATCTTGATGCCCTCTTCGCCGAAGAACGCTTCCCGGATGTCGGCGGTGGCGCCCAGGTACGCGGCCAACGCGCGCCATAGGAAAAACAGCGCGACCGGCAGCACCCACCCGCGCCGCGCGATGAGGTCGTCCCACGTCACGTCTTCTAGCCAGCGGCCCAGTCCCCACGCGGCCAGCAGGAGGTGCGGGAACGCGATATGGACGAACAACCAGGGCATTTTCTCCCCGGCGTAGGCGTAGGCGACCCAGGAAAGCAAGGCCCAGGCCAACAGGAAAAGCGGAAACAGGCGGTTGACGAGTGCTGAGTGCTGGGTTTGGGGTTTGGGGTTTGGGGTTTGGGGTTCCGAGATCGCCGATCCATCGCTTTGCTGATTCGCTGATTCGCTGACTCGCTGATCCGCTGATTTGCTGATTTTGAAGGCATGGCCTATGGCTGCCACGCCCGCCGGAATGGAAAAGAGGAGGGGCAGGTATTCGTACAGCGGGCCGACGAGTCCGTAGTAGTACCAGGGCTGTGTGCCCCGTTGAACGCCCTGCTGCGCCATCCAGTAGGCCAGCCCGCCGATCAAGCCGGTGAACATCCCCCAGCCGTAGGTGAAGAAGGAGCTGTAGGTCACAAAGAAGATGCCGTAGTGGATGAGCGCGATAATAGGCCAGCGGGCGGAATTCCACCACAGACCCAGTGCAATCGAGAGGCCCAGCGTCGCCAGCACCGCCAGGACGACGCCGAAGAGGGTGGGGCCGGGCAGGCTGTTGCTCGCCGGCGCCATCAGCGCGGTGTAAAACGTTTTCATGTCCGCGCCGACGACGAAGTTGATGAGGAGGGCCGACCCCAGGGGTAGGGTGAGCGTGCCCAGGGTCATCAGCACGTCGAAGAGGCGCAGGTCGCGCATCGTTTCCGCGCCCACCCCGTTGTAGACTACGACCACCGCGCCCAGCGCCAGCACCACCGCCAGCCCCAACGCCGCCCGTCCCCACACCGGCACGATGACGTGGACTTCGTCGGCGCGGTCGGAGCCTTCTTCCTTGTAGATCGTCACCTGCCCGCTGCGGAAGGAGATGGCAAACACCGCTCCCAGCAGCAGCGCGACGACCAGAACGATCAGCAGGATTTGCAATAGTTCCGGCCGCGCCCAGCGCGCGCGGAAGACCTGCCAGGCGAACGGCAACGCCAGCAGCACCACGAAGATCGCGGTGTAGATGTAGGCGTTTTCTTTCGTGGCGTACATCAGGGGGAAGAACGCGGCCATCCCATAGAGCCATTTGGGCTTGCCCTCGTCCAGATAGCGCAAGATCGTCCAGAGAAACAGCGTCATGTAGAGCAATAGTGGGATGTCGTGCCGGGTGTAGCGGGAGTAGTAGGTGATGGCCGGCGAAATCAACACCATGAACGAGGCCAGCAGCGCGCCGCGCCGTCCCAGCCACCGGTGGAACAACAGCGGCGCCATCACCAGCGCGATGCCTGCCAGCGCCGCGTACAACCGCGCTGTGAAATCGCTCACGCCAAAGAGGAAGTAGAACAGCGCGGTCGCCTCAAACAACAACGTTCCGTGCATCAGCGGATCGTGCTGAAACCCCTTCCCTGCATAAAAATTCCACGAATACTTGGCGTGCGTCGTCTCGTCGTGACTCACCGCCCGCTCGCCGAGCATGTAAAACCGGCTGACCACCGCCAGAATCAGGATGACGACGGCGATAATTTTCCAGAGATCAACACGTTTCAGGTCAGGCATAGTGCTCCTCGGAAGAATTAAGAGGAAATGAGTAAGGAGTAAGAAGTAAGGAGTAAGAAGTAAGGTCTCCTAACTCCTAACTCCTAACTCCTTACTCCTTACTCGCTAATTGTCTGCGTGCTCATATTCACGCCGGCGCGCAGCTCTTTCTCGTAGATGTCGTACTGCCGTTCAATGCGCATCCCGACTTTCCGGTAGAGGCGCATGGCGCCGGTGAGGTTCTGCGCGTCGGCTCGCAGGCCGATGTTGGGTTTGCCGCGCCGGTACAGCGCGCTGAAGCAGTGCCGCAGCAGCGCCTCTCCCAGGCCGCGCTTCCGCCAGAGACGCCGCACGCCCAGCGCAAATACCCAGCCCAGATCGGGTTCTTCGGCCATCTCCAGGCTGCAAAACGAGGTGCCCACCATTTCGTCGCCTTCCATCGCCACGAACCACAGCGCCGGGTCAATGTGGGGATCGGTGTGCATGAAGTGCATCCACTGCTCGTAATACTCTTCAAAGGGATTGTCCACGTAACCCCAGTGATCCTTGAAGCACTCGCGGATTACGCCAATGAAGGTGCGCTCCTCCCCCGGCAGAAAGGGACGGATGACGATGCCGGCTGGGAGTTGCGGTTCCGGCGGCGGCGTGGTTTGATCTATGCGCAGGTACAGGCTGTGCCGCACCAACTGATAGCCCTGCGCGAGCAACGCCACCCGCATAGCGTCATCTGTGCTCACCGCTTCCTGCTGCACGATCACCCGCGCCTCCGGCGGCGCCTTGGGAACTACCTCCAGCGACCGTTCCTCGACCCACGCCCCCAAATATGCCCCCAAACCGCGCCCGCCATACTCCGGCGTCACTTCCACCCAGCCAAAGAGGGAGACGTAAGGCGCCTCTTGCCACACTTCCGCCACCGCCGCCAGCGTTCCATCCGCCGCGTAGACCAGGCGCGTGTGAGTCTCCGGGTTGAACACCGGCGACTGCCAGTCGGTGCGCATCTCCTCCACCGCTGTGAATGGCTTGCCCACCCGCGCCACCGCGCAGCGATTGATTATCTCCGTAAATGCTTCCACATCGTCCAGCGTCGCCGGACGCGCCGTAAAGCCTTCAGGTAATGCAGTCAACGTGATTCCTCCGTTTGATGGTTATGAGAAATAAGTAATGAGAAATGAGTAGCCGGAAACTGGTTACTCGTTACTCATTTCTCTTTTCTCATTTCCAAATTACCGTTCCCGCGCATACTCTGCCAGATTTTGCCAGAAGCGCAAGTTATCCGCCGCGTCGGTGATGTTCATAAAGCCGATGTCGGCCAGCGCCAGGACTTCGCCCTTCTCAAAGGCCGTCAGCCCCACCGCCGGACGATCGTTGCTCCCCGCCAGCGTCTCTCCGGCCTCCAGCGCCAAGGGAACGCCGTTGTTGTCGAGACCTTCCAGGCGCGTGACGCCGGCCATCAAGGGATGCGCGCTGCGCACCCGCACCGAGCCGGTAGCAAGGGCGCCTGTTTCGTAGGTGACGCCAAAGCGTTCCGCCAGCGCGTTGAGGTCCGCCCAATCCTCGTTTTCGTCGTAGGGCGTGCCGAAGCGGATGCGGGCCGCGCTGTTCGCCAGCACCAGGAAGCCGCCCTCTTCCACGTAAGCCGCCAGCGCCTCCACCTCCGCCGGCTCCCAGGCCGTGTCGTAGGCCGCGACGCCGTCCGCCGCATCCTCCGCGTTGGGGTGATCGTGCGGCGGCAACACGATGATGAGGGCGGCGTCCGCCAGATCGTCCGGCGCGATCGGCTGGCCGTAGGGGATCAAATCTACGTCGAAGCCGGCCCAGGAGAGCACCATCCCCACGTCGCTGAAGGAGGCCGGCGTCATGTGGGACGACTCGGTGTGGCTGGCGACGAAGACGGCGCGGCGGTCGGTTGCCGGCGTGATGCGATATTCCGCCGCGCCCGCGTCGAGCGCGGCCCCCAGCGCCACGTGCGCCATCTGTTCCAGCACGTCGCCGACTTCGCGCGCCAGTTCCACCGTATCGTAGGGATCGTGGATGTGCGCGGCGTTGTGGAAGCTGCCGGTGGCCTCCATCGCCTCGGCCTCCTGGTAGATCAGGTCGGCGTTGGGCACGTCGAAGCCGGTAAACGTCGAGTTGTCGGAGTAGGCATAGGGGAAGTCCTGCACCACCGTCTCCAGGCCGCGCTCCGCCGCCGTCGCTTGAATTGCCTCTAGCCACGCCATTTGCCGGTCGCCAAAACGGGCATAAGACCAGCCCACCAGGTCTACCGTTGGGTCAAAGCCTTCTACCGGATTGGTGAGGTCATCAATTTGCAGCATCCCCACGGCGCGATCCAGCAATTCCTGGTGCGTCAGGACGAAGTGCGCGCCGCCGTACAGTCCGATCTCCTCGCTGCCGAACCAGACGAGGTAGAGGTCGAGCTGCGGCTGGGTGCAAGTCGCGTTCAGCACGCGGGCGATTTCCAGCAGGATGACGCTCCCGCTGCCGTCGTCCATCGCGCCGGGGACGTTGGGGCTGTCAATGTGCGCGCCGAGGATGACCGCGCGCGTCGTATCCACGCCGGGGATGTGGACGATGACGTTGCCCGACGCGCCCGGCTGGAACACGTCGGCGTCCCAGGTCAGCCGCGCCGCTTCGAGCTGCGCGAGGTCGTCCCAATCAGCGACGCCTGCCGGGGCCAGGTCTTCCAGGCGGACGTAGAGCACGGGCACCGCCGGTTTGGTCTCCGCAAAGTTGAGCACGCTGTTGTCGGCCACCGCAAAACCGTGGCTTTCGCCCTGCACATCGGAAAACTGTGTGACCAGCACCAGCGCCGCCGGCCCCGCCGCCAACACCTGCTCCACCCGCCCTGTGCCGCGCGCCGAGGGCATCAGGGCGCGATCAATCAGGGCGTAATCCAGGAAGGCGATTTTGCCGCGCAGGGCTGTATCATCCAATGCATCCAGGTCTTCTGTTGAGCGAAGCAGCGCCGTCTCGCCCTGCGCCGTCGCCGGGTCGCGCTGATTGTCGTTGAGCACGCCGTCGGAATCGAAGCGCAGCGCCTGCGGGATGTCGTCGCGCGGGCCGCGCAGGCCGTCGGCGGGCACTTCCACTTCCGCGCCGTTCATCGTCAGCCAGAGTTGCGTCTCCCACAACTCCGTCGTCATAAAGACGTTGAACTGCTGGCGCTCCACTTCCAATCCCATGTTTTCCAGGAAGGCGAACGCCTGCATTTGCGCCGCGACGTAATCCAGCGCTTCCGCCTCGCCTTCCGTGCCGGAGTTGCGCCAGCCGGAGTAGGGCTGGATGGCGGTCAAGTCTTCCATGTAGGCAAACATCGTCTCCTGGCGGATGGCCGCGAAGGGGTCGCCGGGGATACAGGCCAGGTCGCCGAGCGCGCCCATGTCGGTGGCGGCGGGAGACGGCGCGGGCGGGGCGGTGGGGCGCGGCGTTCGGGTGGAAGCAGGCGCTCGTGGCGTCGCCGGCGCGACAGGTGTCGGCGGTGTTGGTGTGAGCGTCGAGGTTTGGCAGAAACAGCCGAGCGTCAACAGCAGCGCCACGATAAGTGCCGCGCGCGCGGTCAACGGCGACCGGGTTGAGAAAAATGCCAACGCTTTCATAGGCCCCTCCCTTTCGTCTATTCAAACAACTCACCCGCCCTATTTTATGCCGGAATGAAGAAACGCCAACAGTTTGCCAAAACTGCACGCCTTGATATATACTGGATACGCATTGCCTCCCTTTTTATCAGCAGATTTAGCGGATTAAGCAGATTTTTTGGGGTCATTGATAATCTCTAATCTGCTAAATCTGCTTAATCTGCTGACGAAAAAGAGGGTTTAGCACACAAGGAGCAAACCGATGAAACGCAAACGTTACATTTCCGCCCCGGTTTTTCGGGTCATCCTTTTCATTTTGTTGGGGGTGATCACCGCTATCTGGCTGCGCTGGCTGATCCTGGACAGCGGGCCATATCACTGGCTGCAACAAGCCTTGCTGTGGATTGGGCGGCGCGAGAGCCAGATTCTCGGCGCGCTGTTGGCATATCTGCTGGTCTTTATCGTTTGGATGATTCCGACGACGGTGTTACGCTACTTCACAGACATGCCCTGGCTGTTCGGGGAAGAAAGGCGTGAGGCCGTGTCTGCCGCGGCGACTTTCCGGGAAAGTTTCGCCACGCAGCGGCGGCGCCAAGGGGAAATGCTGGAGCGCGATGCCGACGATCCCGCGCGCCGTCGCTTTTTCCGGCAGATGGGCTGGATCGGCATAGGGGTGGGGCTGGTAGCGTTTTTGGCGACCTGGATGGGATGGTATTTGAGCGGTCAGATCTGGACGACGCCATTGGCTGTTGGCCTGGTGGGTGTTTTGGGCGGTCTGCTTTCGGCGCTGACCGGGCGGCCACTCCTCTTCGATCAGGGGAAGATAACCACGATCCGGCGGGTGGTGGCCCGTGGGGTGAAGGTCATTCTCATTCTGACGCTGCTCTTCCTGGCCGTGATGTGCGTGTGGCAAGCCCTCCAGTAGCCGCGAAATCCCTTTCGCGTTCCAGGGTAATTTAGAAGTCGCGGCGACATCGCAGGCGCGGTCAGAGACCGGCCCGAGCCACAGGGTTGCTCATCATAGCCAAAAGAGCAAGATACCCACGAGAAATGACGCCGCATTTGCCAATAAGGATGTGACGAGGCATTGCCTTTGGGATTTGCCGGAAGCATAGGCCAGCAAGCGCCATTCCGCAACGACCACCAGGACTTCCAGGAGTGTGACCAACCCTGGAGTCACCTCCAGGCCCAGATAGCCGAGAACCAGGAGGACATAGTTCAGAATTGGGTGTGTGATCACGCTGACCAGGGCAACGGTCAACACGTCCCGGCGGCTGCGGAATCCGAGCAGATAGGCCACGCCCCCTTCAATGATCAGGGTCAGGTCCAGGGCGAGGAGGTATTTGCCCAACATAGCGCCCCGTGAACCGCGTGTTCAGCTCTCATTTTCGAGAGTACGTATCCTTGACTCCTCTCAATGCCAAATATGCGAGGAGAACGATGACGGCGATCAAGATACCAAGCGCCACCACGATACTCAGTCCTATTCCGAACAGCGGCCATGGGGGCACAAGGTCAAGGTACACGCCCTGCTCTGGCAGGCGCAAGAGTAAAATCAGCCCCAATAGTTGCAAGAATCCTGGTTTCACAGCACCCTTCTGCTACTCTTCCGCAGTTCTGCGCTTCTTGATTGCCCTGATCACCAGAATCGAAATGCCGACAATGACAACGACAATGAAGCCGAGCACAATCAGCGCCCCCACCCCCAGCACGATGAAAAACTCCATCGGCGGCGCAGCATCGGCAAATATACCTTGCAGCGGCAGCCGTGCCAGCAACTCCAATCCCCATAGCAGCAACAATCCTGGTTTCATAGCCTCCTCCTATCGTCTATTTTTCAGTACGTCTCTTCTTGTTGATTGCCCTGAGCACTACAAACGCGGCGAGAACCATAATGATGACAACAAGACCAAGTCCCAGCATAGAATTCGTCGTCGCTTCTACTGCCTCCGTGGAATATATGTCTGGTGGAGGGATGTCAGCGCATATTGCTTCTGTCAGAAAGGATAGAATGCCCATGGATAGTTGCGGAAAAACCGTTTTCATAGCAGTCTCCTTTGCGCTTGGCCCCAGGTTACATTCAACCATGCGCTGAGACGGGCGCGCTAAAGTGATCGGTGTACAACCGCAGCCCCCCGTACAAAGCGACTATGGAAATGAGAATGGCGGCGAAGATGGCTGCCGGATGGCCTGTCAAAGTGCGGAGCGGCGTAAAGACGGGCCAGGCGCCGATGACCAGGGCCAACGCCGTCAACCCGAAAGCAAAGCCGCTATACCCCGGCAACATCTCGGAAACACAGATGAGCGTCACCGGCATGGTCAGGTTGAACAAAAAGACGCCCAGGATGGCGAGCGCCGGCGTATGGGCGAAGAACGTGAGCAAAGGGGTTGCGAGGACTAGCCCCGCCACAGCCACTCTGGTCCACCCGAACCGGTCGCCCAGGACACCGCCCAGGGCTTTTCCCAACACGACCGCCGCTGTCAGGATAACGAGCAAAACCGGCTCCGACTTCCACGGCAGCACGAGGCTCATGCCCACCATGCCCCGAATCGCCACGGAGACGAGCAGCAACAGGAGCACCGCCTCGAACCAGCGCAGATCGGCCGGCAACGGGCGGGGCGCGGCGGGCGCCGGACGGGGGAGTTTCACCATCAGCCCGGCGGCGGCCAGCAACAGCAGGATGAACGGCCAGGCGACAAAGTGCCCGCTTTTGCCGATCCACAGCCCTAGCGCCAACCCTAATGCGCCGGGCGCCACGTAAATCCCCGGCAGGGCCGCCTTGCCATCGGCCAGCTTCAGGCTGATGGCGCCGCCCCCGACGTGAAACAAGGCATTGCCGATCCCCGTTATCCCCACCGCCAGCAGCGGGAGCGGGAGAACCAACGTGGCCGCTGCGACCAACAGCGTCCCCCACACCGCCGCGTGGACGGGCGCGTTGAAGCGATCGGCCAACAGACCAAAGAGCGGTTGCGTGGCAAAGGCCAGCACGTTGTAGAAGATGATCAGGAAAGCGCTCTGCGGGTTAGTAGGATCGCGCGCGACGATGGCGAAAAGGGTGGCGATACACGCCGCGTCTACCAGCGCGTGGGTGAGGCCATAGACTGACAGGTTGCTGACTACGGTCTTTCCATTCATGCTTTCAGTATAACACCGGTTGGGGATAAATTACACCGTCTCTCCAAACTTGCCGCTGAAGCGCCGGAAAAACCAGTAGCCAAACAGCAACACCACCAGCGCCGTCGCCCCCGTGCGCGACAGGAAATCCCACCGGGTCAGTTCACCGCGGTACAAAATATCCTGATACGTGTTGATAATGGACGCCATCGGGTTCAGGCGGAAAATCCAGGTCTGCGGGTTGAAGGTGATGTTCAAAAGCGTCACCTTGTCGGGGAGGTCTTTGTACGAATAAATGATGGGCGTGATGAAGAACCACGCCTGGATAAGCGGGTCCATCAACATGTGCGTATCCCGATAAAACACTTCCAACGTTGAAAGAAACAACACGATCCCGCACGCAAAAATGACTTGAATCAAAATGGGGATGGGCAGGAGCAGCACCCACGGCGTGATCCGCTGGCCGAAAATTAGCGCCAGCAGGAAGAAAACCGGCAGCGCCACCACAAAGTTCACCATATTCGACAGCACCACCGAAATTGGCAGCACCTCGCGGGGGAAATACACTTTCTTGATCAAGTGTCCATTGCTGACGATGCATGGAATCCCCCCCATCACCGAGCCGGAGAAGAAGTTCCAGGGCAGCAGCGCGCTCAAGAAGAAGATGTGATAATTGGAGATGTCCTGCCGCGCCAGCCCCAACACATCGAACACCAGCGTGAACACCAACATCATCAGCAAGGGATTCAACCATGACCACACGACGCCCAGCACCGAATTTTTATACCGCACCTTGAGATCGCGCAGCACCAGATTATAGACCAACTCACGATAGGCCCACAATTCCTTGAGGTAAGCAATCATTCTTAAATCACTCCACTTAAAAATAGCGAATAGCCAATGGCGAAGTAACGCAAACTTCAGTTTGCTGGGAACTAAAGTTGGCGTTACATTTCATCCAACCGTTGGGGGATTATACCACTATTACTCGCCCGGAGCCTTTTCGTTAATTTCATTGACGCGCTTTCAGGCTGCGTTATACTTCGTATACCTTCCGTTCAATCCGTTCAATCCGTTGAGAAAGGAGATTAAGTTATGTCAAAATTATCCATCCACCGCCTGCTTTATGCCCTCTTGCTGATTGTTCTGCTAAGCGGCTGCGAATTCATCCCTGGCCTGGGGAAAAAGCCGGAGATGGCTCCCGCCGAGAAGCTGTTGCCTACCCTGAGCGGCTACGACGCGATCGAAGGGGAAACCCTGACCGGCTACATTTCCAACCTGAGTGAGGGCGCGGCCCTGCTGGCAGGCCACCCTGAACTTTCCGCGACTATCGCCGGCGTAGACCACATCGTGACCTGTTATCAGGAAATCGGCGCGGTAAAAGCGCGGGTATACAGCAATCAGGAAGAGCCGTTGGAGGCCGGGGCGGTCGCTGTCGCCGACAAAAAGGCCCTGCTCGATCCCGTCAACTTCTTCCGCTGTGTCAACCCCACGGCCAAAGAGGGATTCGGCACGCAAGCCATCACCTTCAAGCCCTGCACCGGCAACTACACCCTGGAACGCGACGGCAACACGTTCTTCATCCTCTACGCCGGCACCACCCAGGCGATGTGCGACACGCTCTGCGCCAACCTCGAAGGCTGCACCGACGCCGCTCCCCAACAGGGCCAGCCGAAGCCGTAAAAACAGGGAGTGGGGAGTAGGGAATAGGGAGTAAGGGCTGGTTGGGCCGGTCTCCGAACGCGCCAGACTCTCCAAAATTCCTAACCTTGTCCAAAATCCAAAATCCAAAATCCAAAATCCAGAATCACCGGTGGGGCATTCTCCTCATTATCTTGCTTGCAACTGTGCTGCGCCTGTGGGATTTGCCCCACCTTCCCTTGGGCTTGCACTATGACGAGGCCGCCAACACCATTCTCATCCGTCAGATCGTCTCTGGCGGCTACCGGCCCATTTTCATCCACGCCTACACCGGCAAGGAAGTCCTCTTTTTTTACGTCGCCGCCTTCTGGGTCTGGATCACCGGGCAGGCCGTATGGGGAATGCGGCTGGCGTCTGCGCTGTTGGGTGTGCTGACCGTCGCCGCGACCTACCCGGCGACCCGCGCCCTGCTCGGCCCTGGCCGCCGCGCCCGGCAGATCGCGCTCCTCGCGGCGGGCGGCGTCGCGGTCGCTTTTCCGCACCTGCTCCTCAGCCGCTACGGATTCCGCGCCATCTCGCAGCCGTTGCTGCAAGCCCTCACCGTTGCCGCCCTCTGGTTCGGACTGCGCACCGGCAAAACGCGCTGGTTTGCGGCCGGCGGCCTCTGCCTGGGGCTGACCGGCTACACGTACCTGGCGGCGCGGCTGTTCCCCATCCCCCTGGGATTGGCGCTGGCCGCGACGCTCCTTGGCGTCTCGCCGGAAGAACGCCGGAAGCGATTTTGGCGATTGCTCCTCGCGCTCGCCGTCGCCCTCGTCGTCTTTGCCCCGCTGGGATGGCACTTCCTGCGCCACCCCGAAGCGTTCAGCACCCGCATCACGCAAGTGGCCGCCGCCTCCTGGCAGGATGCCGCGCGCGGTTTCTGGCAGTGCGCCCGCGCTCTCGTCTGGCCCGGCGCCGGCGACGCTTACGTGCGTTTCAACATCCCTGGACGCCCGCTATGGGATCCCCTTTCCGCGCTCCTGGCGATCATTGGATTGGGGGCATGGCTTTTCTCAACGGATTTAACGGATTTTAACGGATTCCCCTTCCGTTCCCCTCCGTTCCATCCGTTGAGACATTCCTCCCGCCACTTTTTGTTGGGCGCGCTCTTGGTGATGCTGCTGCCCAGCGCGCTCGCCACCGGCGAAATCACGCCGAGCAATCTGCGGCTGGTGGGGCTGTGGCCCTTTCTGGCGATCCTTCCGGCCTGGGGGCTGGTTGTGCTTTGGGAGACGCTGCGCCTCCGGCCTGCCGCGCGCGTGGGCTGCGCCCTGTTGCTGCTCGGCGGCGGCGGACTGTGGGCCGGGCAAAGTTACCGGACGTGGGCCGCATCTCCCGCATTGTTCGCCACGACGGATGGCGACATGACGTTGACCGCGCAAGTCCTTGACGCGACCGATCTACGCGACACCACCGTCTACATCGCCAGCCAACACTACCGCCATCCTACCGTCGCCGCGCTGGCCCGCCAGTATAGCGCGGCCAAATGGCTCACCGGCGGCGCGTCGCTGGTGCTGCCGCCCCAGGGCGACGCGCTCTATCTCATCCCGCGCTCTCTGCCCGCGCCCGCCGCCTGGCCGGACGCCGTCGCCCGCGCCTGGACGCGCCGCGACTATCCCGGCCCGGACGGGACGCCCGCGCTCACCGCTTACCGACTGGACGCTGCCGCCATCGCCGCGCTGCGCCCGGCGGCGGACGGCGCGGCGGCGGACTTCGCCCACGTCGTGCTGCTTCACGACGCCCGCCCCGCCGCAGAGTGTCGCGTTGCCGAACCGTGTCCGGTGCTGCTCACGTGGGAGGCGTGCGCGCCCTATCCGGCATTGGAGCCGGTGGTGCGTCTGACCCACCCGCAGACCGGCGAGTGGGCGCGGACGATGGCCTTCCACTATCCGCCGGAGCAGTGGACGCCGGGCGACGTGGTGTTGGATCAACTGACGCTCACGCCCCCTGTCGGGACGCCGCCGGGCGACGGCTATCAGTTGAGCGTGGGTTTCTACAATCCCGACGCCGGGACAGCGCTGCCCCGCCTGAAAGATGAACGCTTCGCCGGGCTGGAGGCGCTCCTGCCCGCAACCGGCCTGGCGGTTGCCCCGGCGACCCGCGTCCCCACGCCGGAAGAAGCGGCGGCCGCTTGCCCCGACATACCCCGTCGTGATCCGGTGACGCAGGGGGACGTCCGTCTCCTGGGGTGGACGCCGCCGGTGGAAACCGCTCTGCCGGGCGCGCGCCTTCTGGTGAAAGCGTGCTGGCAGGCGGCGGACGTTCCCTCCGCCACTTCCCTGTCTTTGACGTTGACCGGCCCGGAGACGCACACGCTCTACAGCGGGCCGCCGTCGCCCGACTTCCCGCTCGCCGCCTGGCGCGTCGGCGAGGTGGTGGAGGGCCGTTATCTGTTGCGCCTGCCCAAGACGCTCGCGCCGGGCGCGTATACGGCGGCGCTTGCGCTGGATGCTGCGCCGCCGGTCGCCCTCGGCGTCGTGGAAGTCCAGGCGCTTGCGCGGAATTTCGCTTTGCCGGCCGTGCAACATCCTTTCCAGGCGGAGTTTGTGGAAGCTGAGGGTGGGGGACATCTGCGCCTGCTCGGCTACGACGCCGCCGCGCCGCAGGCCGGGCAGGCTTTCGGGGTGACGTTGTACTGGCAGACGCAGGCCGAGGTGCGCGCGGATTACGTGGTGTTCATCCACTTGCTGACCGAAACCGGGGAAACGCTCATCGCGCAGGTGGACGAAGCGCCGCGCCGCGCCACCTATCCCACCTCGTTGTGGCTGGCGGGGGAAATTGTCGCAGATGACCACACGCTGACCTTGCCGGACGCCTTGCCGGCAGGGCCTTATATCCTGCGGGTGGGGTGGTATCGTCAGGAAACGGGAGAAATCCTCAGCGCCAACGGCGCGCCGGCGCTGGAGTTAAGCGTTCCCTGAAATTTCCATCATGGGAGCGGCTTCCGGCGTGCGCGCGCCTGGGATGGTGCGGCACATCAAGCCGTTCGTTTCGAACCACGCCAGGGTGGCGCAGGCGAATTTTTCCAGGTGATTGGTCCCCGCCCGGCGGGTGAACACATCATAGCGCCGGCGGCGGATGTCGCGCAAGATCATGTGGTAGATGTGAAGACTGCTCATCACTCCCCAACGCCCGGTCGCCAGGCATGAAACGCCGTCGTAGGCATGTTGATAGTACGACTCGGTGCGCGCGATCTCAAATTGCAACAACGCGGCAAAGGCCGGCGAGACGTCTCCCCGGCTCAGTTCCGCTTCGGCGACGCCAAACCGCTGCATATCCTCCAACGGCAGATAGATGCGCCCGCGCGCCCAATCCTCCGCAATATCGCGCCAGAAGTTGCTCAACTGCATCGCGGTCGCGAGGCTGTCGGCGTGGGAGAGCGCTTGCGCCAGGGTCTGCGGCGCGCGCACGCCCAGGATATGCGTCAGGGCGCGCCCCACCGGCAGCGCGCTCCCTTCCATGTAGTGTAGCAAATCGGCAAAGGTGGGGAAGCGGGTGACGGTGAGGTCGTCCCGCATGGCGCGAAAATATGGGCGCATGGTTTCCGGCGGGATGCGGTACGTCAAGGCCGTGTGGAGGTAGGCGCGCATCACGGGATGGTCGGCGCGCCCCTGCGCGAAAGCGTCCCAGTAGCGCGTTTCCCAATCCTGAATGGCGTCCAGCGCCGAGTCAAACCCCGTCGCCGACACATCCACCCGGTCGTCGCCCACCCGCATCAGCGCGTAGAGCGCCTCGACGTGCGGCAACTTGTCCGGCGGCAGCACCCGGCTGGCAAACGAGTAGTTTTTGCTCGCGGCGAACATGATTTGGCGGCAGGCCGCGTAATCTGCCGCCAATTCAGGCGGTAGCTTACCCATGGCTTCCCCCCACATCGCGCAAAATCCGTTCGGTGAGCAGCCGGGCCGAAATCAGCACCATCGGCATCCCAATGCCGGGGTAAGTGCCCTGGCCGACGAAATACAATCCCCCAATGTCGCGAGCCTTGTTGTGCGGGCGGAAGTAGGACGATTGAAAGAAGCCGTGCGCCAGCGAGCCAAAGGCCGTGCCGTACACCGCGTTGGTGTCGCGCAGCCAATCCGTCGGGCGATACTCCCGCTCCCAGACGATGTGGCGGCGCAGGTCGGGGTCCACAATGCGCTCCAGCCGGGTGAGCAGCTTGTCGCGGACGCGCGGCGCGGCGCCGTCCCAATCCACCGTCCCTTGCAAGTTGGGCATCGGCGCGAGGACGTAGAGCAGGCTGTGGCCCGGCGGCGCCAGGCTCGGATCGGTGATGGTAGGGTTGTTCAGATGGAAGGAAATGTCGTCGGGGATGGTATGCGTCCTGAAAATAGCGTCGAGATTGGCGCGGTAATCCTCGGCGAAGAACAGCCCCTGGTGACGCATCTGGGGATACTGCCGGTCCACGCCCAGGAAGAGAATGTAGCCGGAACAGGCGTACTCCATGCGTTGGAGCCGCGCGTCGGAGTATTGCTTGCGGTAGGCCGCCGGGATCAACGTCTGGTATGTGTAGGGCAGGTCGGCGTTGGAGATGACCATGTCCGCGCGCAGCGTCTCCCCGGATTCCAGTTTGACGCCTACCGCGCGGCCGGCTTCAACGAGGATTTGAGCCACCGGCGCGTCGGTGCGCACTTCCACATCCCGCTCGCGCGCCAGGGCGAGCAGGTCTTCGATCAGGCTGTAGATGCCGCCCATGGGGAAGTACATCCCATACACCAGATCGGCGTAGGTGATCAGGCTGTACATCGCCAGCGCCTTGAAGGGCGACAATCCCAAGAACATCGAATGAAACGAGAACGCTTTGCGCAGTTTATCGGTCTTGAAGAAGCCGGCGACCTGGTGGTAGAGCTGCTGGTACGCTTGCGTGCGCACCAGACGCAGCCCGGCGCGCGGGTTCGCCAGTTCCCATAAGTGATCGTAGTTGCGCTCGACGAATTCCATCGCCAGGTCATACTTCTGCGCCCCCGCGCCGACGAAGCGAAACAGCCGCTCGGTCGCGCCCGGCTCGATGCGCTCCACTTCAGCCGACAGCCGCGCCATATTGCCGAACAAGTCGAGGCTCGTGTCGTCGTGGAAGTAGATGCGGTAATTGGGATCGAGCGGCACAAAGCGCACGCGCTCGTCCAGGTTCAGCCCCAACGCGCGGTATAGCTCCTCAAAGACGTACTTCATCACCAGGATGGTAGGCCCGGTATCGGCCCGAAAGCCGTTTTCTTCCAGAACGTTGCTGCGTCCGCCGGGGCGGGGCTGCTTTTCGAGTACGGTCACAGTAAAGCCATGCTGTCGCAAACGCAAGGCGGCGGCCAATCCACCCATGCCCGCGCCGATTATGATTGCTGATGTCATAGTGTTTCCCCCATAAGAATGAGTCCGAAAATTGCGTTAAACGGGCGATGGTCGCCTCCCGTCGCCTTGTGGTTGCGGCCCCCGATCCGCTTCACAAAATGAAACATAACCCATTATTTTATCATGGAATTGATGAAATCCAGACCGTTTTTCACCGCAGAGGCCGCAAAGAGCGCCGAGAAAAGATAAAAACTTCGACCTGTGCAATAGAAGTACTGAATGGCCTATTTTCTGTCAGCAGATTGAGCAGATTTAGCGGATTAAGAGAAAAAATCTGCTCAATCTGCTTAATCTGCTGACAAATTTATCCCTATTGCACAGGTTGAAAAACTCGGCGAACTCAGCGCGCTCCGCGGTAAAATCTTCTATCTCGTAGGTGCGACCACACGCCGGGGGTTATGCTTGCACGAGGCGGCCTTTCCAGTAGACGCCGCCGTGGCGCACTTTCCAGGCGATGGCCTGCGTGGCGATGCGCGCCATCAGGATGACGGACACGGGCAGCCAGAGCGCGTCCGCCAGCCGTTGGCGGCTGAGGGCGGCGCTGATCGCGCGGACGCCGACGCCCAGCCCGATGAGGCACAGCGGCCACAGCGGCCAGCCCGGCGGCCCGCCGAGCCACCCCAGGCCCAGCCACACCCACGGCACGAGGAACACCAGCCAGTGGAAGGCCCAGGAGAGCAGGAGCAGCAGGAGGCTATGGCTGTGCCCGGCCAGAATATTTTTGGCGAAGCCGTCGCGCACCTCTGCCCAGCGCCGGTACATCCGACAGTGGAGCAACCCGGCAGCGTCGGCCATCCGCAGCTTCAAGCGGCGCTGTTTGATGGCTTTGGCGAAGGCCATGTCATCCATGATGCTGGCGCGCACGGCTGCGTGGCCGCCGATGGCGTGATAGGCGCTGCGGCGAAAGGCCAGGCATTGTCCGATGGCGGCGGCGAAGATGGGCCAGGGGATGTGATGCACTGCCAGCACCGGCAGGTAGCCGACAATGACGAAGGCCAGCAGCGGCACAATTAGGCGCTCCCCCCAGGTGACGGTGATTTGCGTGGGCCACACGGTCTGCAAGTCGCTGCCTCGGCGCTGCATCTCGCTCACCAGGCGAGCCAGCGCGCCGGGTTCCCACGCGACATCGGCGTCGGTAAAGACCAGCAGCTCGCCGTGGGCGGCCTCGGCCAACTGGTGGCAGGCCCAACTCTTGCCCTGCCACCCGGCGGGCAGCGGAGCGCCCTGAAGGAGGCGCAGGCGCGCGTCGGCCCCGGCGGCCGCGCGGGCGACGTCCGCCGTGCCGTCGGTGGAGTGATCGTCGAGCAGCAGCAGTTCGTAACACGGGTAATCCTGCGCCAGCAACCGGCGCACGGTTTCCGCGATGCCGGCGGCTTCGTTGCGGGCGGGGACGAGCAACGAGACCAGGGGGAATGTCGGCGGGGGCGGGGCGGCGTCCCGCCTGGGGAAGGGCGGCACGTTCACGATGGCGATGGCGGCGATGCCGATCAGGATGAGGGAGGTCAGAAGCGCGAGCCACGTGAGTCCCATCGTGTTATTTCCTTTTGATCCACGCGCGCAGGTGGGGCCGTTGGCGCAGCGTATCCCGGTAGCGCCATAGCACCAGCGCCGCGTTGACGGCCCAGATCGTTATCAGGACCGGATCGCGCCGGCCCAGGGCCAGGTACGCGCCCATCCCGCTCAATCCCAGGGCCACGGCCCACCCGGAGTTGTCGCTCACCAGGTATGCCGCGCTCATCCCCAACGCGCCGATGACGGTCGCCACGCCGTAGGTGAGGCCGATCCAGACGCCGCCGGTGGCGGCGACGCCCTTGCCGCCGCGCCCGCGCAGGAACGGGGAGAAGATGTGCCCGCAGACCGGCGCCAGCGCGATGGGGATGATGGCCCATCCGCGTATCTCATAGAGGATGTAAGCCAGGGCGACCGGCAGCGCGCCTTTCAGCATATCCAGAAACATCGCCGCCAGTCCCCAGGCCCGACTGCCGGCCCGCAATACGTTGGTCGCGCCGGGGTTGCCATCCCCCACGCGGCGGATGTCGGTGCGCAGCGCCCACTTGCCGATGAGCAAGGAGAAGGGCAACGCGCCCAGGAGAAAACTGCCCAGAGTCCAGATGAAAATGCTCATAGTATTTGTTTTACATTGCCAGCCAGGCCCAGGCCATCCATAGCCCCATGCCGATCGTGCCGCAAAGCGCCGGTCCGCGCAATTTCCAGAAGACGAACTGGGCGAAGGACTGCAAGAGCCAGGTGAGTGTATAAACGAGCAGCAAGGGCGCTGTGGGGAAGGGCGCGGGAACGTTCAGCGGCGCCGCCAGCGCCGTCATCACGGCGGCTGACAGCAGCCAGCCGGCGTAGTTTTGCCAGGGGATACCAAAGTAGCCGCCCGGTTGATCCCATACCCAGCAGCCCCACGCCACCATCTGTGGATCGAGAAAGAGGTCCCAGGCTGTGAAGGCCAGCGCCGCCGTGAGGATAAAGGCAATTCCGGGGCCGCCGGCGACCAGGCGCGCCACGGCCCAGGCCGGAGGAAGCATCATCAGCCACGCCAGGGGGACCAAGAGGGGCACGCCGCCTAGCTGCGGTTGCAGGCGGGCGGTGTAGTGATAGCGGCCAAAGGGCAGCCCGGTATGCGCGCCGAGGTATTCCACGCCCCAGCCCAGCGCCAGCACCAGGAGCGCCACGCGCAACGTCGGCCCCAAGCCCCACGCCGCCGCCAACATAGCAAGGCCGGTGGCGGCTTGCAGCAGCACGCCTAGATTGATGGCCGCCCGTTCCGCTTCAGCGCCCCAACGCTTTTTGAGCGCCGGCAGCGCCAGCAGTTCCAGCACCCAGGCCAGCAAGAGAAGGCGCGGCAAAATTGGCAAGGCTACTACGATGGGCCAAATTCGGGCGACCATAGGGGGGCCTGCGTCAATCGTCTTCAGGGACTATATCTGCGTCGGCGTCTTCGGCCTCTGCCGCCGGGGGGGCTGGCGCGCCCGGCTGGGCCACGACCTGTACCTCACTCGCGGCAAAGCGGAAACGTTGTCGCTCCACGCGAGGGCCGTCGGGGGGAATTTCGACGACGACATCGCCTTTGAGGATGTCCAGATCGATCACCCGTCCGATGCCTTTCTCCGTGCGCACGCGCGATTTGAGGCGGGGCAGCAGTTTTGCCTCTTCGAGATAGACTTCGTGTTCGTAGCCGAGGCAGCAGCGCAGCCGCCCGCACATGCCGGTGATGTCCGTCGGGGCCATCGAGATCGTCTGATCTTTCGCCATGCGGATGGACACGGCCTGAAATTCTGTAAGGAATCGCCCGCAGCAGCGTTCCTCGCCGCAGACGCCGTACCCTTGTAGCACCTTCGCGTGGTCGCGCGGCCCGACCGGGTGGAGTTCGATGCGGCAGTTCATCCGGCTCACCAGTCGGCGGCGCAGGTTAGCCAGTTGTTTCTTGCTGGCGTTGCCGGTACACGAGACGAGGGCGTTGCTGCCATCCAGCGTAAATTCTGCCGCGAACAGCTTAAGTTCCGGGGCGTGTGTACGTGTCTCTTCCTTGCCAACTTCTAACAAGCGTTTGCTGCGCTCCAGCATCACGTAATAGCGCGCCATGTCCAGGCCGGTTGCCAGACGCAGCAGCGGCTTCAGTTTCTTGGGCGATATGCCTTCGGGCGCTTCGTTCAGCGCGCACACTATCCGGCCCACTTGCTCCCCGTAGACTGTCTCCACCACGACCCAGTCGTCAACCCGCACCGCCATTGTGCCGGGAATATTGAAATGATACGGCTTGCCCGCCGGTTGAAAGCGCACCCCCGCCAGGAAGGCCGGTTTGCCCTGTTTTACGTTCTCTGTTTCCATAAGGTTTAACCTTCGTTAATAAAATCAGTTATCAAAAACGACGCCCGCAGTGACCACTTTAGGGGGGCTTTATAACGACTAACGTCGTTACTACAGTCAAGATTGCGCTCTACTGAAACTTGGTTATCTGCAACTATACCTTAGCCACGCATTTTTGCAACTGCTTTGACTTCTGGCCTCTGGTTGACAAATCGCCCCCCCCCGTTAGAATGACGGGCATGTTTGCTCTTAACCAAAAAACACAGCACGCGGAACGCGATCAGCTCAGCGTCTTGCTGGCCGTGACCCTGCTCAGTGCGACTTTGTTTCGCTTTGTCGAACTGCCGACTTTCACTATTTGGAGTACTCCCCAAATTTTAGGGTCGCCACTCCGGTTTTCTATTGGCGGGGATTGGATGCTTTCCGTTTTGATGACCGGCCTGGTGGCGACTGGCGTGCTCTCGATTATGCAGACCCATCCCTTGCGTCAGGCGCAGGAGCGCTGGTTGGGTTTTTCGCTTATCACGCCGACGCTGGGGGCGTTGTTGTTGTCCCGGCTGCTGGTGCGCGCCACCGCCGCGTGGTCGGTATGGCTGATCACCTTGCTGCTCGGCGGCGTTGTGTTGGGCGTTCTGGTCTACTTGAGCCATCGCGCCTTTTCTCCGCAGGCTACCGCTTATCCCAGTGCGCGTACCTTGCTCAATATCTTGGATTATCTGCTCGGTTTCGTGCTTTTTAATCTGACCATCGAAGGCCAGGAGCGCGCGCTGGTGATCGCCCCTTCGATTTTTTTGTTGAGCGGGTTCCTGGCTTTGGAACTGCTCAGCGCCAGCGGCGTGCCGGCCGGCGCGGTGTTGCTTTACGGTGGCGTCATTGCCCTGTTGGAGAGTGAAGTCGCCTGGGTCATCGGCTATTGGCCTGTTTCCGCCTGGACTGCGGCCACGCTGCTCACGTTGGGGTTGTATTTGCTCAACGGTATTACTTACCAACTGCTGCTGAAGCGTCTTACCCGTCAGATCGTGATCGAATTTGCCACAATGGCTCTGCTGATGTTCTTGCTGGCTTTATGGATTAGACCGTAAGCCATTCCCGGCTGAAGAAATTAACTATCTCACGCAAAAGCGCCAGGCCCGCCAAGTTCTTTACTTTGCGCCTTTGCGTGAAGCTTCCTCCTTTTTTCAAGGGATTGCTCATTAACCGGCGGTTCACCAGCGGTTGGATGAAAATGACTATCAGACTACTAGACTAAAGACTATCGGACTATTTTCAGAGGAATTCATCATTAACCGGCGGTTCACCAGCGGTTGGATGAAAATTTTCACCACAAAGGACACGAAGGACACAAAGGGTTTTCTCTGTGAACTCTGTGATCTCTGTGGCTATTTTCAAGGGAGTCATTTGCTGACTATTTTTGAAGGAGATCGTCATGAACGAAGAGAAAACTGGCCTGCAAGCCAAACTTACGCCGCGCCTGGCGCGTCTGGAGGAGTTGGCGTATAACTTCTGGTGGTCGTGGCACCGGGCCTCCCGCGACCTTTTCAAGCAACTGGATCTGCAACTGTGGGCCACGACCCGTCACAATCCTATTCGCATCCTTTTAGAGACGCCGCCGGAAAACATCCAGCGGTTGACCAGCGATCCGCTGTTTTTGCGTGACTTGGACGCGGTGTTGATGGAACTGGACAAGGATGTTAAGAATGGTCGGCCCTGGTATGTTCAACAACACCCCGATCTACAACAGCATACCATCGCTTATTTTTCCGCTGAATTTGGCCTGCACACTTCGCTGCCTATTTACTCCGGCGGCCTGGGGGTCTTGTCCGGCGATCACATCAAGGAAGCCAGCGACCTGGGACTGCCTTTTGTCGCCATCGGCTTTTTGTATGAGCAGGGGTACTTCCGCCAGCGCTTTGACGCCAGCGGGTGGCAGGAGGCCATCTACCCGCCGCTGAATCTGGCCGAGGCCGCGTTGCGCCCGGCGCGCTGTGCGGAGGGGGAGGGTGAATGTCTGTTCACCTTGCGCATTGGCGACCGCGACGTGCTGCTCAAGGTGTGGGAGACGCACGTGGGGCGCACGCGCCTGTATTTGATGGATGCCAATGTCGAGCAAAACGCCCCCTGGGATCGCCAACTGACGGCGCGGTTGTACGGCGGCGATCAGGAGATGCGCCTTCAACAGGAAATCATCCTGGGGATCGGCGGCGTCAAAATCTTGCGCGCCCTGGGTTACAATCCGCGCGTGTGGCATATCAATGAAGGCCACGCGGCCTTTTTGTGCCTGGAACGCGCCCGTGAGTACGTGGCGCAGGGTTTGAGCTTTGCCGAGGCGCAGGGCCGTATCCGCGCCGGCGCGGTTTTTACCACGCACACGCCGGTCCCGGCCGGGCACGACACCTTCGATTTTGGGTTGATGGAAAAGTATTTCTACCCCTTCTGGCCGCAGTTAGGGATGAGCCGGGAAGAGTTCTTGGGTCTGGGTAACCACAATGACGCCTTCAACATGACCAAGCTGGCCTTGTTGCTCTCCGGGCGCGCGAATGGTGTGAGCGCCATTCATGGCGCCGTTTCCCGTAAGATGTGGGTGAATCTTTGGGATAACGTCACTGAGGAGACGGTGCCCATCCAACACGTCACCAATGGCGTCCATCTGCCTTCGTGGACGGGGGAGGCTATGCACCGCCTGTATCGCAAGCACATCAGTCCCGACTGGATCAAACATCAGGATGACCCGCTGATGTGGGCGCGCATCGAGGATATGCCGGAGGAAGAATTGTGGCAGGCGCACCTGACGCTGAAGCGCAAGATGTTGTCCATCATCCGCGAGCGCGCCCGCGACGCCCGTATTCAACAGGCCACGCCGCCGGATCAACTGCTGGCTTCTGGCATCTTCCTGGACCCGGACGCGCTGGTGATCGGTTTTGCGCGCCGCTTTGCTACCTATAAGCGGGCCTACCTGATTTTCAACGACATCGAACGGCTTAAACGGCTGATCCACGACCGTTACCGCCCGGTGCAGTTCCTCTTTGCCGGCAAAGCGCATCCGGCGGACGATCCGGGGAAGATGCTGCTGCAATACATCTATAACATCGCCCGCAACCCGGAGTTCGGGGGGCGCATCGCTTTCGTGGAAGATTACGATATGCACGTCTCCCGCTACCTGGTGCAGGGAGTGGACGTGTGGTTGAACACCCCGCGCAAGCCCAACGAAGCCAGCGGCACCAGTGGGATGAAGGCCGCGTTCAACGGGGTGCTCAATCTGAGTATTATGGATGGCTGGTGGGCTGAAGCGTACAACGGTCGTAATGGCTGGAGCATTGACGCCGGGGCGGAATACGAGGACACCAACTGGCAGGATGGGGCAGACGCCAGCGCCCTCTATCACATCTTGGAAGAACAGGTAGTGCCGCTGTACTATCAACGTGACCGCGACGACGTTCCGCGTGGGTGGGTGGCCATGATGAAAGAAGCTATCCGCACCATCGGCCCACAGTTCTCTACGCGGCGGATGGTGAAAGAGTACACCGAGAATTATTACGTCCCTGCGCTCAAGGAGACGCTGGCGCTGGAAAAAAGCTGAAAAACTCTCACGCAAAGGCACAAAGTCGCTAAGGTTGCCCCTGTCGCGTCTTTGCGCCTTTGCGTGAGAAGACTTAATACACTCCCAATTTTCGTAACTGTTCCTCGCTCATCCCAAAGTGGTGGCCGATTTCGTGACGCACGACGCGCGCCACCATGGCGCGCATCGCGGCTACCGTCGCGCAGCGCATCTCGATGGGGCGCCGATAGATGCTGATCTTGTCCGGCAGCACCAGCCCGTAGTGATGGGTGCGGTGCGTCTGAGGGATGCCGTGATAGAACCCCAGCAGGTCGGCAGGATGATGCGCGCCCACCCGACGCAGCGTCTCAGTATCCGGCCAATCTTCCAGAACCACTTCCACATTCTCCAACTTGTCCTGAAAAAATTCGGGCAAAGTATCTAGCGCTTCGGCCACCAGGATTTCAAACTCTTCGCGTTTCATAGCGCCATTATAATCTTGTGGATAACTTGCTGCAAGGTGGTTCCCATGCTAGAATGAAGAAAATCAGCAACAAGGAGACACACCTATGCTAGTCAAGGATCGGATGACGCAAAACCCCCACACCATCAGGCCAGAGATGCCGGTAGCCGAGGCGCTGAGTTTTATGCGCCAACACAAAGTCCGCCGTTTGCCGGTGGTGGATAAAAAAGGCCGGCTGATCGGTATTATCTCGGAGAAAGACCTGCTCTACGCTTCCCCTTCGCCCGCGACGAGCCTGAGCGTCTATGAAGTCGGTTACTTGCTCTCTAAATTGCAAGTGAAAGAGATCATGACGAAGGACATCGCCACGATTTCGCTTGATGCGCCTCTGGAAGAAGCCGCCCGCATCATGGTGGATCGTGGGGTCGGAGGGCTGCCGGTGATGGACAAGGATAAGCTCGTCGGCATTATCACCGAGACAGATGTCTTCAAAACCACCCTGGAACTCCTGGGCGCGCGCGACGCCGGCATTCGCTTGACGTTGGCCGTTGCCGACAAGCCCGGCACGTTGAGCCAGATCACCGGCGCCATTGCCGCGTTGGGCGGCGACATTACGACCCTCGGCACTTTCTACAGCACCCCCGGCGATAAGGGGTTGCTGCTGATCAAAGTCAAAGGCGTTCCTAAAGAAACGCTCGTCAAGGCGATGGAGGCGATTCAAGCCCGCGTCACTGACGTGCGCGATGTTTAGAGACGATAAAAGGCAACTTGTCATCCATCAGGAGTAGCAGATGCGCATCGGTCTCATTTCTGACACCCATAATGAGCATCCAAGAATCCAGCAAGCGTTGGAATCCTTTCGCCAACAGCAGGTCAGCATCGTGTTTCATGCCGGCGACGTGACCGATGCGGCTACGTTGCGGTTGTTTGCGGGATTTGATGTGTGGCTGGCTCAGGGCAATATGGACCGTGACCTTAAATTGCGCCCCACTGTGCAGGAACTGTTCGGTTCCGGGCGGATGGCAAAAGTTCACCATCTCTCGGTGGCCGGCGTGGCCGTTGCCCTGCTGCATGGCGATGACAGTGTCACCCTGGACTCTCTCATCCATAGTGCGACGTATGCGCTCGTCATTCACGGTCACACACACATTCCGCAGGATGAAACTGTCGGCGCGACGCGCGTCATCAATCCCGGCGCGCTGGTGCGCATCCCCACCTGCGCGATCCTCGACCTGGAGACCGGTGCTCTGACCTGGCTTGAACTGTAAAGGAGTATTCCCATGCATCTGCAAGAAAGTAAACGGGTGTTACGCCAGTCCGATCTCTTCAGCGATCTGAACGAGATTCACCTGAACCTGGTGTTGATGGTTTGCGAGGAAATCAACTATGTAGCCGGCGAATTGATTTTTGAACAAGGAGAGCCGGGCAATGCCATCTACATCATCGCGCGGGGCGACGTTGATATCTTTCTCCAGAGTGAAAACGCCGGACAGGAACAATATGTGACGACGTTGGGCGCAGAAAACACCTTTGGCGAGGTGATCTTGGTGGAAGAAAGCCGCCGCACCGCTTCCGCGCGCAGCAAAAGTGACGCGCAACTCATCCGCATTCCCCGCAACCGCCTGCTCAAATTATGTCAGGATTACCCGGAGATCGGCTTCCACATTATGTACCGCATCGCGGCCGAGCTGGCGCGCAAACTTCATTCCAGCAACGTCAATATCCGCGAGCAACTCTTCCCCAAGACTGAAACGCCCCCTGCCGCCACCGACACCGCGACTGCCGGCGCCGCCGGGACGTAGAACCGGTCATACGCGATCGGGCCGGGCAGCAGCAGCAGATACCCGACAACGCCGGCGAGCAGCAGCGCGCCCCATGGGCGCAGTTGCAGCCGCGCCAATCCGCGCAGTCCCAATCCCCAGACCACGACGCGCCCCATCAGCAAGCCCCACCAGACCAGCGCTGCCGTGGGCGGAATCTGCGTCACCCGTTCTTGCCAGAAAGCATGCAGCGCATCCCCCCAGGCGTGGCGCTCCACCGACCATGCCAGCCGCACCCAGATGTTGTCCACCACGCCGGTCGTGGCCCACTCCTGCCCGGTCAGCGCCCGATACCACAGTCGGTGGCCCGGATCGAGCAGGCTCAGCATCACGCCCCACAGATGCGCCGCCGCCGCCTCACGGGGATGGCGCTGCACGATCTCCTGGGCCATGTTCGCTACCTGCTCCTGGCGCTGCTGTCCCTCGGCGCAGGGTAACGCTGACGTTATTTGTGGCTCCCAACCATAGCGTGACCCTGCCTGTGCTACGATTTGTCCATACAAATATTCCCACGTCTCCGTCCAGGGATCGGCGTCTATATCATTGACCTCGGCCAACGTGGCTACCGCGCTCACCCGCGCCATATTCTCCTCGAAGGCCGTCGAAAGCAGCCAGCGTCCCATCACCAGGCGATTGCGCAGCAGCCAGGGGAATAGGACGCAGACTAGCACAAGCCAGAAGAGTGCGATGGGGAGACGGTAGACGGTAGACGGTAGACGGTAGACGGGGGGAGGGGGAGAGGG
>DAOUGD010000158.1:0-6418 GCA_034429475.1 Anaerolineae bacterium | reverse complement strand
AATACTTCGACCAACGCAATCCCGAAGCTATCAAACGCCGCGCCGTCAAACGGTTAGAACAACTGGGGTATCAGGTGGAATTGATCCCCGTGCCCGCCCCGGCGGGTTAACTCACGCTATTTTCAGAGGAGCTACCTATGCAATGGGAAGACTTGACTTCGCTGGATTTTGAGAAAGCCGTACAAACGTGTGACGGCGTCGGGATCATCCCCGTGGGTGTGATCGAGGCGCACGGGCCGCATCTGCCGCTCGGCATGGACGCCTTCGAGGCGCACTGGACGGCCTGCCGCGCCGCCGAACAGGAGCCGGCCATCGTCGCGCCGTTCTACCCCTTCGGCATCAACCACGAGTCGCGGCATCTGCCCGGCGCGCTCGTCCTGCGCCGCGAGCTGGTCTTCGCCCTGCTGGAAGCGCTCTGCGACGAGATGGGGCGCAACGGGCTGACGAAGATTGTGCTGCTCAACGGGCACGGCGGCAACCGCTTCTATCTGCCGTTGTTCGTGCAGACGTTGGTGGAACAGGCCAAGCCTTACATCGTCTACTACGCCGACTTGCCTTTCCCCGATCCGAAGGAGCTGTTGGAAACCACGGAGACCGGCCACGCCTGCGAGGCGGAAACCAGCCACGGCCTCTACCTGCTCGGCGACCGGGTGAAGATGGATCAGACGCCGCCCGCGCCGTTCACCAACCTGCACCGCAACGCGGCATTGCAAGCAGTGGGCGCGTACTCGCCGATGGACTGGCACGCGATGTATCCGGCGATGTTCGTCGGCGATCCGAGCAAGGCCACTGCCGACAAGGGCCGCTGGATGGCCGAGCAGCGCGTCGCGGCGGCGGTCGCGCTCCTGCGCGCCGTCAAAGCCGACGCCGTGACGCCCGCGCTCTACCGGGAGTTTGTGGCGCGCGCCCAGCATCCCACCGCGCCGGAGGTATGGACGAAGGTGGGCGGGGAGAAGTAGGGAGTGGGGAGTAAGGAGTAGGGAGTAGGAAATAGGGAGGTGGATATGTTGTTGACGCGACATCAGACGGAAAATGGCTCACGCTGGGCGGTGGATGGGAAGTTTTTGTTGCCGAGTGTTGAACTGGGAGTGTTGTTGGAGTTGCCGCAAGCTGCATTGCGCGCGTTTTTGGCGGCGGCGGTGACGGCGGAGGCCGCGACCGGCGACCTGCTGCCGCCCATCGAGGCGGCGCACGAGGTCTGGGCGGCCGGCGTGACGTACCTGCGCAGTCGCGCCGCGCGCGAGGCCGAGTCGCAGACGGGCGACATCTACACGCGCGTCTACGGGGCCGCGCGCCCGGAGCTGTTCTGGAAGGCCGTGGGCTGGCGCGTTGTCGGCCCCGGCGGCGCGATCCGCGTGCGCCCCGATAGCACGTGGGACGTACCGGAGCCGGAGCTGACGTTGGTGATCAACCGACACGGTGAGATCGTCGGCTATTGCGCCGGGGACGATGTCTCGTCCCGCAGCATCGAGGGCGAGAATCCGCTATATCTGCCGCAGGCCAAAGTCTACACGGGATCGTGTGCGTTGGGGCCGGGCATCCGCCTGAGCGACCCCGCCGCACTGCGCGACCTGCCCATCCGCCTGGACATCGCCCGCGACGGCGCCGCCGTTTTCACCGGCGAGACGCGCACCTCGCAGATGAAGCGCGCGCCGGAAGAATTGGCAGACGCTCTCTTCCGCGACCTCGACTTCCCGCACGGCGCGTTTCTGATGACCGGCACGGGCATCGTCCCGCCGGACACGTTCACGCTCCGGGCCGGAGATCGGGTGACGATTACCGTCGGAGAACTCACGCTGGAAAACCTGGTGATGTAATTCTTACCACGAATTTTCACGAATCTGCACTAATCTTTTTTATTTCAGATTCGTGAAGATTGGTGTAGATTCGTGGTTGTTTTTTTTGCGGAGGTAAGGATGCGCGATCGCGGGTGTGCTTTGATCCTTATGGGGTTCATGTCGCTGGTCTTTCTGGCGATTGGCGTGGGGGTGGGGCTGTTTGCGGCGGGAGAGACTTCCCGCGAGGCGCGCGCCATTGCGGCCTTACCGGAGCTGGATGTGGCCGGATTCCGCCAGACGGCCAACAGCGACTTGGTGGTCGTCACCGGCGGGCTGGTGGATAACGCTGATCTGGCCAGCGACGAAGGCTTCGTCGTCTACTGGGAACAGGAATGGGATGTGGAGTACGACGATGAGGACGGTTGGGAAGGGAATTGGAGCACCGTGCGCACCGTCGCACCCGACTGCACGCTGAGTTTTGCGGGCAGCCGGCTCGTTCTCTATCACAACGCCGAGGTTGACCTGGACAACCCGCCGCACGAAACCACCGTCTACATCCCCAACTCCGGCCAGACCGTTGAGGGGATCGTCGAGGGCACTATCCGGCATGTCGGCTTCAAGGATGACGACCCGGTGACGGCCGTAGGACACAAAACCGACGGAGAAGGGCTGACGCCCAATCGTCTGTTCAGCGGCGACCGGGCGGCGCTGGTGAAATACTTGCAGGGTGAGGCCGTGACGCTGCGCATCGTTGGCGGCATCTTCGCTCTCGTCGCCGTCGGGCTGATGATTGCGTCTGTCGTGGCAATCTTCCGCCGTTGATGTGGCGGGTGTGCTGAAACCTCGATGAAGAAACGTAAAACGTGAAATGTAATGACTTTACAGTGAAAGCCTCACGTTTCACGTTTTACGTTTTACGGATCGGATTAGGAGTGCCCCAAATGCCGGTCGGCAAAATTGAGATATTGCTCCCAATCGTAGGCTGTCACGTCGTGCTTGCCGGTGCGGATGTGGTAGGCGATTTTTCCCATCACGGGGCGTTCCAGGTCGGGCATTTCATCTACCGGCAGCCCCTCGACGCCAAATAGCCGGTACACCGGGTCGGCGTGCAGCGCGCCCAGGAATTCGCCGCGCGGGTCGGACCAGCGGTCCTCTTCGGCGCTGGCGACGTACAGCGGGCGCGGCGCGATGAGGGCCAGCAGCATGTGCTGATCCACCGGCAGCGCATCTTCGTGGTCGTTGTACTGCTTGAAGTTGGTGCAGAACCAGTGGGGGAAGCGCTCGTTGATGGCGCGCACTGTTTCCCCGATGCGCCGTCGGGAGAGCGCCGCGCCGCCGCAGCCGGAGTTGTTGGAGATGACGAGGGCGAAGCGTTCGTCGGCGGCGCCGGCCCACACCGCCGCCTTCCCCAGGCGGGAGTGTCCCAGCACGGCCACGCGCCTTTCGTCTACGTGGGGGTCCATCTCAAAATAATCCATGATCCGGCTGAGACTCCAGGCCCACGCGCCAAAGGTGGCCCAGGCGTCGCCCGCCGCGTCGTCGCGGGGGAGCAGCGCGTGGACGCCATTGTGGAAGCCGTCGTCGAAATCGGGGTCGCTATCCCCGCAGTAGGCGGTGGCGAGGGCGTAGCCGCGTTCCAGGATGCGCTCCACCGGCCAGCGGGACGCGGCAAGACCGCGTTCGGTATCCTTTGCCGGGCGCGGGGCTAATACTTTGCTGCCTTCCTCCACCGGCGTCCACACCGTCCCCAACGTGATGCCGGGGTCGGGGTGGATGGTGTGATTGCCGAAGAAGTTGAGGCCCAGAAAGGCCGGCACGCGCCCGGTTGCGGCGTTGGGGACGTAGAGGAGCAGGTGTATTTGGGGCGGGGTTTCCGCCATGCCAAAGGTGAGCGTAACTTCTTTCCGCGTCGCCAGGCCGTTGAGGGCGGCCGTGTCTAGTGTGCCACCGACTCCCATGGAGATGTCGGCGTCGGGTATCCGCCCGTAGACGTGCTGTTCAAACAGCCGCAGAAGCTCCGGGCGGCGGCGCGTCTGCCAGTCGGCGGCATCGCGCACCGGCGCGCCGTCCAGACCTATGAGTGGGTCAGGTAAGGTGTAGGTCGGGATTTTGGTCTCGTCGTAATTGATGATATAGTCCATCAGATAGTTCTCTCTCCAAGTGTATTTCAAAAGGTAAAGTGACCGTGAAAGTGCTGCCACAGCCGATTTCGCTTTCTACGACTACTTGGCCGTGCATCAGGGTCGTCAACTGCTTGACCAAAGCCAATCCTAATCCTACCCCGCCATATTCACGGGTCATGGATTCATCCCCCTGACGGAAAGGTTCAAAAAGTCGGCCCTGGGCCGTCTGCCCTATGCCAATTCCAGTGTCAGAGACGGACATGGCCCAGCGATCAGAGTCGGTGCGATACAAGCGCAAGGTCACACCGCCGGCTTCGGTGAATTTCATGGCATTGCTCAACAGGCTGGAAAGGATTTGTTCGATTTTAATCACGTCGCCGTGGAGCATAGCGGGTAGGTCTTCGGCAACGGCTATTGTCAGGCTCAAGCCTTTGTTGCGCGCCAACGGTTCAAAGGAGGCGTAGGCGCGATCCACCAGGTTTTGGGGCGTGAAGGAGACGATGTTCAATTTGATTTTGCTGGTGGTAAATTGGGATTGTTGTAATAATTCGGCGATCAGGACTTCCAGATTTTGGGCGTGCTGTAGAATTTTCTGGGTCGTGTCGCGCTGTCCCTGGGTCAATTCGCCCCACGCGCCATACTGTAACATTTCGGTCAGGCCATAGATGGCGGCCAGGGGGGTGCGGAGTTCGTGACTCATGCGGCCGATCAGCCGTGACTTGAATTCGTTGGCCTCTTGCGCTTCCTGCGCTAACTGCTGATTCTCGGCGGCTTTCTGCGCCAGTTCGCATTCTCCGCGGTACACGCGATCCAACGCCTGATTTGTGCTGCGGGTTGCCAGGTATAACAGGATGGACGATACCACAAAGTTTGCGCTGAGCGTGAACCAGACGCGAAATGGGGTCACCGGCAGGGTCATCATCGGCAGCCGGCCCTGTAACTCGCCGAGATACATGCCGTAGCCGGAAATCACACTCGCAGCCGCAAAAGCGAGCGCTCCTTTCCCGCCCAGCAACAAGCCGGCCATCAAAATCACCGAGGTATAGCAGATAAAGTACGGGCTGCTGACTCCCCCGGAAATAACGGCTAGAAAGGTCAGTCCGCCCCATAGGAAGATCAGGAAGGCGAGCGCGGCGCTACGGATGTGACCGCGCTGCATCCACAACCTTGTGCCAATCCACACTGCTGATAATACCCCGAAGATGGGCAATGCGAGCAAATTGCGAAATTTAATGAGGGTGACCAGCACAAAAATGAGCGCAATCCCCATGATCCCCAACAGGATCGCGTTGAACAGCGCCGCCGCTCGAGTTTTGCTTTCGTTTCCCTCAAAACCGGGCGCTATCCAAAGAGATTTTAACCAGGATCGGATGATCCCGTGCTCATTTTGGGAGGGTGAGTCGTTGGTTTGCATGGTTGTGTCTTTATTGTCAGTGATAGAGCTAACTCAAAGTATACAACGGCATTCGTAAGGTGCAAATCGGCGCAAAAACCGCTTTGCAAAGAGGCTTTTGATGTTATGATAGGCTTGATGTGGGCTAGAGTTTTTGCCTGGGCGAAGTCAGTTTTGCCAGCAGAGCGAACAGATTCAGCAGATTGAGGAATGCAAAGGATGGAAAAGATCACGCCGGAATGGATTGACGCGCAGCACCGTCACCTTTATCGTAGCACAGCAGAACGGCGTTTGAAGACAGCCGAAGAGGCGCGCGCCTTTGTGGAGGAGGTCGGTTTCTGCCATTTTTGGCCGATTAAAGAGGTCGAATTGCCCAGCCTGTGGGTCGCCGTGGCCGGGGATCGTCCCGTCGCCGATGAACATGACGATCCCGGTCACGTCACATGGGGCTGGAAGGATGGGGCGCTAGGCAAGAAATGGTGGTACTACGGCAAACTGTTGCGGCGGCGGGCGACGTTGGTGTCGTTGGAGTTGCTGCCGTCTGTGTATGCTGCCAGTGAAAATTTTGGCGAGCTGACGGACTACATAGACGAATACCGCAGCGGTCAAATCACGGCTGAGGCCAAGGACATCTACGAAGCGCTGCTGGAGAACGGCCCACTCGATACGGTGCGGCTGCGCAAGGAAGCCCGGATGAGCGCCGACAGCGCCAAAGCCCGCTTCGAGCGCGCGCTGCTGGATTTGCAGGTTGGTCTGAAGGTGATTCCCGTCGGCGTGGCCGAGGTGGGCGCGTGGCACTACGCGTTCATCTACGAGATTCTGCCCCGCCACTTCCCCGACCTGCCGGAATGCGCCCACAGCCTCAGCCGCTTCCATTCGCAGCAGACGTTGATCCAGAAGTACGTGGACAACGTGGTATGCAGCGACCAGGCGATGATCGGCAAAGTTTTCCACGTTCTCAAGTGGAGCAATCAGGAGTTAGCCGCCGCCATTGAGGCTCTTTTACAGAGCGGTGCATTGCAAGAAGTCCAGGTTGAGGGGGCAAAGTCTTCTATGCTGGCCACGCAGCAGACGCTTGACGGCCTGAAGGCAGGCTGTTAAAGGCGGTGTTTTCGTGGACGGTG
>DAOUGD010000157.1:0-6455 GCA_034429475.1 Anaerolineae bacterium | reverse complement strand
CCCCGATGCGGAGATGCGCCGCCTGGTGCTGGCGCTGCGCGCGCGCTTCCCCGGTGCGGAGATAGTCTTTGACGTGGCTTCGCCGCTGGTCGTGTGGCTGCAAAATCTCAAACTGGCGCGGATCAAGGCCGGTTTTCGAATGCGCTGGTCGCTACGTTCCTACGACGCGCTGGAGGGCTGGGCGCCCGGCATCCAATGCCTGGAGATGTGGTACTACACGTCCGTCAAAGAATCCATTCCCCGGCTGGAGAAACTCCAAAGGCTGTTCCACCTGGTTCCGTTGTTTGGCAAGGGGATGGTCATTTTGCATTATCGTATGGATCGCTCTTTAGCTCCAATGGAGGAACAACCGATGAAAAACAAGTCTACGGCATGGGGATATGCGATCGCGGCACTGGCGGGTGCAGTGGTCGGTGGACTGGCCGTGGCTCTGGCCACGCGCTTGATACCCAAAGTAATGGGACGGATGATGGACAAAATGATGGCCGACTTCCCGCGCCGGATGATGACGCGGATGCAAGCCGAAGGCCGCGACCCGGCAGAAATGTGCCAACAGATGATGGCGCGGATGCAAGCCGAAGGTCGCGATCCGGCAGAAATGTGCCAACAGATGATGGCCGAAGGTTGCGCCCAAAAGCCGAAGGAATAGGCGATGACACGCAAACCCTCACAGTGGCCCTGGTTTGGACTGGGCGCGCTCGCCGGGTTGGTCGCTGGTTGGCTACTAACGCGCCGTCCGCATAGAACCGGCGGCGCTATGGAGACCGGCAACACCGACGTCCAACAGCTCAACGACGTCTCCGAAACACTGCTGCTGCCGCTGGCGTACCGGGCCGCCGAAAGCCGCCGCCCCGACGCGCTGATTCACGATCCGAAAGCGGCGGAAATCGTCGCGCAGTTGGCCTACGACTTCTCCAAACTGGAACGGCAGCGCTACCAGCAGTTGAACATCGGCCTGCGCGTCCGCGAATTTGACCGCGCCGTGCGCGCGTTCCTGGCAGAACATCCCGATGGGGTGGTGGTGGACATCGGCTGCGGCCTGGACACCCGCTTCGAGCGCGTGGATAACGGGCAGGTGACGTGGTTCAACCTGGATTTCTCGGAAGTGATGGCGCTGCGGGAACGCTTTTTCGCGCCGCACGCCCGCTGTTACTTGCTGGCCTCCTCCGCGTTGGAGTTTGCCTGGATGGACGAAGTGGCGCAGCACCCCGGCCCGTATTTCTTCCTGGCGGAGGGTGTGTTCCCCTATATCGCCGAGGCTGAACTCAAGTCCCTGATGCTGGCGCTGCGCGACCACTTCCCCGGCGCCGAGCTAATGTTCGACGTGCTGCCGGCCTTGATGATGCGCGTGAGCCGCCTGCATCCGGCCTTACGCCAGACGCGCGCCGCGCACGTCCGCTGGGCATCCAATGATAGCCATACGTTGGAAACGTGGGGCGTGGGCCACTTGCTTTCCGACTGGCGTTATTACGAACAGAACGAGCCGCGCCTGGGTCTGTACAAAATGTTCCGCTACATCCCCTTCCTGCGCGACTTCAGGATTTTGCGGTATCAATTGAGGGCTTGACTGCAACCCCATTTCTGTGACCGGATAGCATCGGCGGTCAATGAACGCCCGTCGGCAGAATTCCCTTCCGTTAAATCTGCTCAATCCGTTGAGATATTTGAGGAGGTGAAGCGAAGTGTTCATACTGCCTCTTTCCTGGAACGTCTGACGCATTGTACATACTCCTGTAGTTCCGTGATGTTCTCTGGCGTGAGCGGGATATGCCAGGGAGCTCCGACATAGCTTTGCTGTCCCGTTAAGCGTCCGGTCCGCAGCCATTTATGAATCGTCCCTGTCAAGACGCCTACCGCTTGCGCGGCGCCTTCTACCGAGTAAGTCCCATCTTCCCATTGGCGTGGGTAGGGGCCATTCGGGCGGCTGGGCGGTAATCCCAGCTCTTGCCGTAAGAGCCAGACCGTTTTACCACTGAAGCGCCCCAACTTGGTCGTGCGGAAGCCTTCCGCATTCAGAATGTCCGCAATTTCCGCATCCCGCTTCTGCTCCGCGTGCAACGCCGTGATCCGTGCCGTGAGGGGCGCGCGGTTGGCATGTTCGGCGTAGGCGCGCACGCGCCGCACATACGTATGCGCACTGACCGCGCCCGTTTGCCAGTTGATCTGAAACCAGACCTCCCCCGGGTGCGGGACTGATCGACAATGACTTCTTGGATCAGGAGGCGCACGATCTGCTTGCGTTCGGCGGCCGTCGTGCTGGCCGCCTCCCACACCGTCGGGAGGTCGGCGCCGAGCGCCACGATATCCGCCCGCTCGGTCGCCGTCAGGGAGAGGGGGGCTTGGGCTTCCCCAGTGCGGAGTTCTTGTTCCGCTTGTTCCACGGCGCGCAACTGGGCTTCCCACTGGTGTTCCAAACTCCGGGCGACCAACCGGTTTTCCGGCTCGACGGCATCGTACTGCCGCTACGCGCGTTGACAGTCATAGCGCAGCCGCTCCAAGTGCAACGCCCGCTGCCGCTGTAGCGCCTGCTGCTCCTGCTCCAGCGTCGCTACCGCCGCCAACGCCAGCGTCAACTGGTCGGGGGCCAAGGCCGCTAACAGCACTTGGGCGACGGCCGCGTCTAAGCCTAACCCGCGGACTTCCTGACAGCGCGGGGCCTCATATTCGTTATGGGCATAGATACATTCATAGACCGGGAACTCTCCTTGGTCGCCCGAATAGCGCAGCCGCATCTGCGCGCCACAGCGGCCACAGCGCAGGATGCCTTGGAGTAACGCTTGGCCTTGCTTCGGGACGCCGGGGTGGGTGGCGTCATAGCGGCACTGATTCGACTGGAGTTGCTGTTGGTTAGCCACAAACTGCTCCCATGAGATGTAGGCCGAGTACACATTCTGGATCACAATGGGCCATTCGTCAAGCGGCCGCCGCACAATGGGTGCGTTTCAGGAAATGGGCAAATTCAGGCAGCGTAGGCGCGCTGCCACAATTCCGCAAAGCGCTGCTGCCCACTAAGTACGGCGGCGCGCACGGGGAGGAGGTTTTCCACGCCCGCGCGACTCCAGCGCATTCCGGCCCCCACAAAGCGGGCTTTGAAACGTTTGACGCCACTCTCGATCATGCCGCTGCCAATCACCCAGCCATCGTTCCGCAACGCCAGATAGTGCATCCGGTGTTGCTGCTGGGCGAAATAGTGCGCCTGTTGCAGGACTTCCTCCCGGGCGGGTTCGGGCAGGGCTTGCGCCGCCTGGGTGATGCGCTGCGCCACGCGGTCCGCATGCCCTTGGTAGAGGGCCAGTTCCATTTCATTGTACCAGCGGGTACCGGCGGCGGTCTCGGCCACGAACAAGCGCTGCTTGGCCTCGCCCAGGTGCTCGGTGGCGTGGTACCAGTCCACTACCGTTTCCGTATCCGGGAAATGGTCATCCCGGATCCCCCACACCCAGGCGGCGCCATCGCCCACGACTTGCCCCGCCGGGGCCTCCCGCCACCCGCGCCGGTGGGCTTCGGTCCACACCTGCCAGCCCAGCGGGCCCGGTTCGCCCAGATGCGCGACGTAGCTCAAGTGGATGGCGTGGCCATAGGTCTCGACATCCCCGGTGCGCGGGTCGCGCTGTGCCCGCGGCGCGATGTCAAAGACGCACCCGGCCTTGAATTCTTTCCACCCTTCGCCGCGCAGACACACTAACCCGCCATCCAGGGCCACCCCCATCCGGGCGTGCGGCGCGGGCGCCCCCCCCGGGAGTACTCCATTCCCGCGCTTGCGCCTTGAGGCGCACTTCCTCCTGCGCTAACTCGGCTTTGATCCGTGCGCCGTAGGTTTGCACCACCCGCCAACTGCTACTCTTGGAAATGCGCGCATCCGTGAGTTCCGCCACGATGGCCACACTTTCCCCATACGTTTGCGTCTGCCCATTCAGCCATGTGACCGCCCGCGCCACCTTACCGCTCCAATGCTCCGCCAAGTGTAACTGCCCATCCAGCGGACAGAGCCCTTTCTGACACGCCCGGCAATAGTAATACCCCCGCGCGACCGCCACTACCCCCAAGAAGCTCTCGAAGGTCAGTCCCACCATGCCCTTGTACCGCATGGGCCGCTGACAGTCCGGACACGCCGGCGGCTGCACTGGTCGCCGGCGTGCCTGCAATTCTAACAGCTTTTCGACTAACTCCTGCCCGAAGCGCCGCCGCAACTTTTGCACTTGGGTTTCCATCCCGTCAAAATCACTATCGGGGTGCGGTTGCTGCCATGCCAACAATTCGTCGATCAAGATTTCCGCTTCATGGAGCAAGGCACGCTTCACGGCGCTGGGACTGGGACATTTGGGATCAGTATTCATCATGACCTCCTGGATTTTTGCCCCCATTATCCCTGCCTTGCCCTAAATTTGAAACGCACCCCCGCACAATTCCCGAATAGGGATGCCCGGGCGTATGGTGGGTGGGGTCCTGCGTGTGCCGGCCATAGACATACGCCCCCGCATACGCCGGGTTTTTCAGAATCGCCAGGATCATGCTGGTCCGGGCGGGCTGCCAGACGACCTCATGCGGGGCGGGCCCGCGCAACGGGCGCGCGGGTAAGAGTAACTCCGCGTCCCGGAAGTAGCGCAACACCGCCCGCGCCACTTGCAACTCCGTGAATTTCTCAAAGACCAAGCGTAGGCGCGCTTGCACCTCCGCATCCGGATGCAGGCTTACCTCGCCGCTCGGGAAGCGCACTAAGCCCACCGGCAAGGCTTGGTGGAGTTCTCCCCGCCGGGCTTTGTTCCAGGCCCCGGCCTGGAGCCGGCGCTTCAGTTGATGCAATTCGGCTTCGCTCATCATCCCGGAAAGCCCCAACAGCAGGCGGTCGGTGTAGATGACCGGGTCATAGACCCGCTCATGGTCGGCAATCAGCGTCCCAAAGACCGAACACAGTTCCAGCAGTTGATACCAGTCATAGTTATTCCGCGCCAGCCGGGAAGCATCGAAGCTGAGGACCAAGCCCACCCGCCCCAGTCCGACTTCCGCGAGTAGATGCTGAAAGCCCGGCCGTTCCGCCGCGGAGGCGCCGGATTTCCCCAGGTCTTCGTCGATGACCGTAATGCGTTCTGCCGGCCAGCCCAGGGCGGTCGCGCGCGCCACCAGTTGGTATTGGAGGTCGGTGCTCTCGCGGTGGTGCAAGACTTGCCCCACGGAAGACTGGCGGATATAGACGTAGGCCCACTTGGCCAAATGCAACGTCGTGATTTTGGAGTTTAGCGGGTCAAGATTCATAGCTCACCCCTCCCGTGGCGGGCGGCTGGGGGTGTTCCGCAGCCGTTGCATCAGCCGCCCCCAGTGTTGCGCCAGTTGTTTTTGCTGGGTGAGGGAAAACTGACTCCAGAGCCGCAGTCCGCCTAGGGGAAATATCTCGGACTTCGGCCGCGCCATTTCGACAGTCTGTGGTGGCGTGCTCATACGGTTCCTCCTCCGGGTTAGGTATCGCTTTGGCCTTCACCAAGCGTGCTACCGGTAGGATAGTCCGCACCGAGATAAGCGCCAAGGACGCCGCGGCAACCGCAGGGGAGGGACTCAAGTCTGTGGCGGCGCGTGGCACCCTCCGCCGTTGGCCGTCGGGTAACCGAAGGGTGACGTAGGTATGTCCCTGTGGGGATGGGTCGCGCAGTAGGGCAAATGAGCGCCCAAACAGTGGATGTAAGGGGTCAGTGATGGTGACCTGCGTTAACCGCTCCTCGTCTGGGGTATTGTGTTGTCTTTGCTGACCCCCTGACCACCGCCGCCGCCATTGATCGGGTCGTCCATCACAGCCGGATCGTCGAGTTTGGCCTCGACGTCCGCAGCGTGCGCGCCGAGCAAGCCGCACACCGACAACAACAGGAATTGAGCCAAGAGATACCTGACTCATTTCCAGAAACGGAAGCCTAACCTTCCCATGGGCATTTCTAATTGTCGCTCATGTCCCTTTCTAATTGTCGTTTGACAAGCTGGTAGGCCAGCCAGGCTGTTACCAGGCTCTGTTCACACTGGCGAAAGGTCTCCTCCGGCGTGCGGCACGCCACTTCCCGAAAGGTCGCTTCACTGGGCAGGTCCGCCCCTTGGAACCCCAAGCGCTGGCAGTAGCCCGGCCCGCGCTCCTTGGAGTGCAATTCCTGTACCAGGGTGCTCCAACCCCAGCCCCGCACCCGCGCCAACAGCAGCCCCAGCCCCAGACTCAGCGGGTCAAACGGCGGCGGGCCAAGGTGACTGCGCAGGCGTTGGGCGCACAGTGGCCGCCAGGCGCTGAAGTCAAACAAGCGCAGGATGAGGGCGAAGTCAGCCAGCCCTTCCCAGTCCGCGGGCGTCAGCGTGGCCTCCGGCGGTAGCCACTGGTAGTGCGAGCGACACCGGCGCCCCGGCCACGGCAGAATGTCCGGCAACGGCGCCAACGCTAAGGGTAACTGCGGCCGCAGCGTTTCCCACTGAAAGCTCTCGATGAA
>DAOUGD010000156.1:0-2401 GCA_034429475.1 Anaerolineae bacterium | reverse complement strand
ATGAAGCGCCGCCCGCCGCCCAGGTTGCAGTAGCGGTAGGTCGTGCCGCTGCGCGCCAGTTCCTCGCCCCCGGCGCTGAACTGCACGGTCAGATACTCGCGGCCTTCCATCCCGCGCACGTCTTCGGTGATGGCCCCGCAGCCTGCGGGCGTTGCCTTGGGCAGGCCCTGGTAGAAATGGTGATCGGTGTAGGCGGCGACGGCGCCGTGGTCGTAGCGCAGCACGCGCACCAGCGGGTGGCCGCGGAACTCATCGCCTTTCCAGTTGCCAGCGGCGGCTAAGCCGTCGTTCTCCAGGTATTGGTAGTGCGTCGTCGTCCCCGGCACGCCCGCCCCCAGGCCGCTCCAGGTGCTCACTTTGCGCACGCGGTAGCGGTACCAATAACGATTCTCTTGGTCCGCCGCCGGGTTGTAGGTTTTGCCGTCCTGGAAAGGATCGGGGGTGGTGTAGTTGAAGGACATCCCGCCGCCGTAGCCGTTGCGAATTTCGGCCAGCCAGTGTTTGTGCCCGAATTCGTGCATCGCGTCCTTGCAGTTCTCGCCCTGAATCCAATCACAATAGCCGGCCAGGTTGTGGTAGAAGAAGATGGTCGCCGGCAAACGGCTGCCGTCCGCCGCCGCTTCCTGGATGCTGTCGAGGGTCAGGACTGCGCCTTTTTTCGTCGCCGCCAGTTCGTAGCGCCGCAGCAGTTGGCTCTGATCCGCGCCATACACCGCGATGCTTGACAGGCGTTGTTTGCTCCAGAAGGTCTGATAGGTCTGCGTGCCGACCTGGCTGTCCCAAGCCGTGACGTAGTCCTCGCGCGGCGCCGCCTCGAACACAACTTTGTAAGCCGCGCCGGGCCAGCTGTAGGTGATTTGTTCCAGCCGCCCGCCGCGTGTGTAGCCGCTGGGGTCGTGGTCTGCCGCCATATAGTCGTGGCAGTTGTATTCCACCTCGTACACTTTGCACACGCAGCTCTCTGCGCCGTTGCACCAATGCCCCTGGGAATAGATGTGCGCCTCGCTGCCGTTGAGATAGACGAAGTCGTTGGTTTCGCGCGCGTAGTCCAGGCGCGTCACGTTGCCCTGCCGGTCGCTGATCTCGTCGAGGTTCCAGCGCCAGTTGGTGTAGCGGAAGTGGTCGCTGTTGGGCCCGGCGGTAACCATCCACCAGGCCGATTCGCGACTGTCGGGGCCGGCGGTCTCGTCCTGATAGCCGAAGCGATATTCCACGCCGTCGGGCAGGGTCACGCGCCAGTAATCGCCGCCGCGGTTGACGCCGGACTCTTCGACGCGCGCGATTTTCCAGTAGCGCTCGTTTTCCAGCGCGTATTGATTGCCGCCCAGGGCGATCAGTTTGCTGCTGACGCCGTTGAGCACCAACGTGTACTCTTCCAGGTATTCGGGCACGCCGTCGGTGGGGTCAGGTTGGATTTTGCGCGCGATGTAGTTTGTGCCCAGGCTCCAGCCCATTGCCACGCCGTCGGGTTGCGGGTTCTCTTTGCCGGTCAGGTTGTCCACCATCCCGCTGTTGTAACTCAAAGCGAGGCCCGGCTGGATGCCGCCGCGCCCGCCGGGAACGTCAATGGGGTAGCTCCACTGCACCGCGCCGGTGAAGAGGTCCACCTGCGCTTCACTCACGGTGGGCTGCCAGGGTTGGGCGTAGTCGCCGTAGTTGTTGGTGGTGGCGAGCGCCGCCGCGTAAACGCCGGGGCCGGCGGCGGGGGCGCGCAGAATCCAGAGGTCGCCCGCCTGAATCCGCTCGGTGGCGAGCTTCTGCCATTGTCCGGCGGTCTCGTCGTAGAAGAACAGCCGCACCAGTTGTTGCGTGAGCGCATCCGCCGGCATCGCGCCCGCCGGCAGGGTCACGCTGACGACGGCGGTCGCCGCTTGCGGCGTGGGCGCCGTCGCGGCCACCGCGAAGTCCAGGCTGTACGGCAGAAACGCCGGCAGCGCTTCCGTCACGACATAGCTTAACGCAACGGGCGGCGCCTGGGGTGTATCAACTGGGGGAACTTGTCCCGTGGAAAGGGGCGCGGCCCAGGCCAGATAGGGCGTCCCCAACGCCAGCAGCACGATCACATGAAGCACACGTAGCCAACGACGAACACTTTGCATCATACCCTCCTCGGAAGTCTAAAGTCGAAAGTGAAGATGCCGCACCCGTTTCACGCATCACGTTTCACGTTTCACGCAGCCGCCATCCCCCGTCAACCCGCGCGAGGGGGCAACGATGGTGGTTGTATTGTGCTGGAATCTTCCCTGGCATTCCCGACCGGAACCCGCTCAGGCAACTTCTCCCGCCTTGCTTGAGTGGATCGGAAAACTGTGATTCAGTATAGTCAGAAAGGAGGGTTTGTCAATAGAAAATTGACAAATTGGTCAAAATTGCAGATCAAATTAGACCATATTCCAACAAT
>DAOUGD010000155.1:0-41991 GCA_034429475.1 Anaerolineae bacterium | reverse complement strand
TTTGTTGGGACAATAGAGCGTGTTCCAATCCATTTTCGCATCCTTGTGTAGCATTTGTGATGCTCTTAAGGATACGACAAATGGCACACTATTTCACTTCCTCATCAAGGAAAATGAGGGACAATACCATTATTTTGACCATGGTGTTATCCAAAGTTGTGTGGATGTGGGCGTGTTGGAAAAATCCAAAATCTGAGTTTCCCCCTTCAAAGTGACTCATTTCGTATTTCCCACTACACCCAAGAGGATTCCCAGACCACTTGATGGGTGGCTAACTCCACCGACATGCTCATTTTTGAACTGGACGTCGCCGAGGCACAGTCATCGCTCGACGTGATCCACAGGCGGCGCCCTGGCGTTATGCGTGTCAAACAAAAAGATGGTATAAAATACTGGATAAGGAGGTGAAAGATGACGACCATAGCAATGACATTACCTAAACGAACAACCCAGATTCTTATGGAATTGACTGGAGAAGCACGGTCAGATACCGCTTTGATGTTGGTAATGCGCGACTATGCACGCCACAAACTGGCCGACATTGACGCCGCTTTGAAGCAGTACGAAAAAAAGTATGGAATGTCCTTCTCCGCCTATCAAGCGCTATGGGAAAAGGAAGATGAGACACACTATACGTATGAGGCAGAGCAGGATTATTTAGAATGGGAGGCACTGGTTACACGCCGCACGCGACTTGAGGAAAATCTTGCATGGCTCCCATAAAGGTTACGACCGCTCAACGATTGTATGAACTACGACAATCTTGCTATTCCTCCGGGTTCGTCAGTCACGTTGAGGAACAGTTGGTGGATATAGATATTCTTAAAGTGCGCGTACACTTGATCATCGGAAGTGTTTTCATAGACGTTTTCCATAACGTGGTAACAGACAAAACTTCTTTCGCACTGGTAGAAGCAGATCAACGCCTCTATGGAGCGGACAACGCCAAAATAGAATGGCACAAACATCCATTTAGCGCGCCAGATCAACACATCCCCTGCCAACCGATAAAATTTGCTGAATTCTTGGTAGAAGTGGAGAATTACTTCAGAGTGACGAAAAACATATCCTTTTAGGAGACCCAACCTTGAACATTGTTGCCTTAACCTGTCTTTCCATGGACCTTTACGTAGCACAAGCCCGCGACTACGTGGGCGGGAACGCGCTGAATGTGGCGACGCAGTGCCGGCGCAGCGGCGTGGAGCGTGTGGCTGTGGTGGGCGCGGTGGGCCGCGACGTTTACGCCGACGCCATCCTTCGCCACCTCGAAGCCACCGGCATTGATGCGAGCCACGTCTACCGGCTGGACGGCAAGACGGCCACCCACCGCATGTACCTGACCGACGGCGATCGCAAAGACCCGCCCGACGCCTGGCAGGGCGGCGTGTTCGACATGTTCCGCCCTTCCGATGCGGATTGGGACTTCGTCAACGCGCACGACGTGGTCGCCATCGGCGCGCTCGACCCCAACTTTGCGGAGGCGGCCCGGCGGCTGTCCCCGCAGTGCAAAGTCGTGGCAGACTTCCTCGACACGCGCGACTTCGACCGGCTGGAGCGCTACCTCGACCATCTGGACATCGCGGTGTTGAGCGCGCCGCGTGAAGACATCCCGCGTGCGCAGGCCCTCTCGACGCAGCGCGACCTCGTCATCCTGCTCACGCTGGGGGCGGAGGGCGCTGTGGCGCTGTACAACGGCGTCGCCACTTTCCAACCGGCCCTGCCCGTCGCCGAAGTGGTGGACACCACCGGCTGCGGCGACGCCTTCCAGGCGGCGTTCTTCGTCTCGTGGTTCCAACGACACGACATAGTGCAAGCCCTGCGGATGGGGGCGGAAGCCGCCGCGCAAACCCTGACGCACTTCGGCGGCGTGTGAGGTTGCTTGACACCCCTATCGTCCGTGTTATGATGCGCCCCATGAAATTCACCCTGTTTACCGGCTTTTGTTGGTCCGAACCGAGTATGGACGATTGCCCCACCACGCCGCGTTGGCGTAGGAGGGTGGTTCGCGTTTAAACAAAAGCAAGAACCCCAAACTTCTATCCAGGCGCGGCGCACAAGCCGCGCCTTTTTGTTTGTCTGGACAGGGTGAAGCTCAAAAATATCACACCCAAAGGAGAGAATTGGTATGACTATCACAACGGCTATGATTAAGGACCTGAGAGAACTGACCGGCGCCGGGATTTTGGACTGTAAGCAGGTCTTGCAGGATCACGACGGCGACTTTGACAAGGCCGCCGAGTATTTGCGTCAGCAAGGCCTGGCGGTCGTCGCCAAGAAATCCGGGCGGGAGACCAAAGAAGGGCTGGTCATCCTCAAGACGGCGGGCGACGTCGTGGGCGCGGTGGCCGTGGCCTGCGAAACCGACTTCGTGGCGCGCACCGCCGACTTCCGGGGCTTCGCGCATCGCCTGGCCGATCAGGTGCTGGCCGACGCCGCTTTGACCGACGTGGCTACGGCGTTATCCGCCGAATGTGCGGACGCCCCCGGCAAGACGGTCGCCGAGGTCATCCAGGAAATGATCAGCAAGATGGGCGAGAACATTGTCGTGACGAACGTGGCGCGGTATCAGCCGGGCGGCGCCAGCCTTGTCGAGGGGTACATCCACGTCGGCGCGGTAGAGGGGTATGGCCCGCTGGAAGGCCGCGTGGGCGTGCTGGTTGAGCTGCGCGTGGACGCCGCCGCTGCTTGCGCGTCCCCCGCCCTGCGCGAACTGGCGCACGATCTCGCCCTGCAAATTGCCGCGCTCAAGCCGGCGTACATCGCGCGCGCCGACATCCCCGAAGCAACGTTGGTGGAAAAGCAGGAGGAACTACGGGCGCAGGCGGTCGCGGCCCACAAACCCGAAGCCATCATCGCCAAAATCCTCGAAGGGCAGCTCGCCAAATTCTATCAGGAGGCGTGTCTGTTGGAACAGGTCTTCATCCGGGAGGAAGACGTGACGGTAGCCGACTGGCTTCAACAAAAGAGCCAGGCATTGGGCGCGACTGTGACCATCGCCCGCTTTGCACGGCTGGCGGTAGGTGCTTAACACGTATGGTCGAAATTTTACCGCAGAGGACGCTGAGGGCGCCGAGAAACGATAAAATCTCTGCGCTCTTCGCGTACTCTGCGGTGAGAAGTCTGCACAGCGCAAGTTCTGATCATTTCCGGCCTTTGTTGTAAAATAGACGGCAGAGTTTCGGCATAAAAAGGAGTTTCCGTGTTTCAACATCCGCTGATCCATACCTTGAAGAATTTGCGCGGCAACGCCCGTGCCTGTGTTTACACCGAACCGTTGTGGGGTATTCCCTTCAACCTCTATTCGACCTACACCTCCATTTACATGCTGGCGCTGGGGATGACTGACGTGCAGATCGGGCTGCTTACGAGCATCGGCCTGGTCTTCCAGGTGTTCTGGACGGTGATGAGTGGCGCGATCACCGACAAGTTGGGGCGCAAACGCACCACCTTCATCTTCGACATCATTTCGTGGAGCATCCCCTGCCTGATCTGGGCGGTGGCGCAGAACTTTTATTACTTCCTCGCGGCGGCCATCGTCAACGCCGTGTGGCGCGTCACCCACAACTCCTGGCAGTGCCTGCTGGTCGAAGACACCGATCCCAAACTGTTGGTGGATATCTATTCCTGGGTCTACATCGCCGGGCTGCTGGCCGCCTTCGTCTCCCCGTTGACCGGCGTACTGATTGGAAAATTTTCGCTCATCCCCACCATCCGCGGATTGTATCTGCTCGCCGTGGTGATGATGACGGCAAAGTTCGTCGTCCTCAACATCTTTGCGACGGAAACGCAGCAGGGGGTGGTACGGATGCGGGAGACCCAACACCAACCGCTGTTCGCCGTTCTGCGCGACTACCCCGCCATTTTCAAGCAAATCCTGCGCACGCCCCTCACCCTGCTCACCCTGGGGCTGATGTTGATGCTCGGCATTAACCGCACGATCAGCGGCACGTTCTGGGGCATCCTGGTCACGGAGAAGCTCATGATTCCGGCCCACCACCTGGCGCTCTACCCCTTTGCCAAGTCCATGACGATGCTGCTGTTTTTCTTCCTGGTGATGCCCCGGCTGCGCCACTGGGACACGCACAAACTGATGATGGTGGGGTTCACGGGCTTGCTGATCAGCGATGCCATCCTCATCAGTCTGCCCGCCCAGAATTACTGGCTGTTATTGTTGACCGTCCTGCTTGAAGCGTGCAGCGTGCCGTTGGCGTCCACCCTGCTGGACACGCTGATCGTCATCAACATCAACGCCGAGGAGCGCGCGCGCATCATGGCGATTCTCACCCTGCTCGTCATCGTCGTCACCTCGCCCTTTGGCTGGATCGCCGGCCAGATGTCGGCGATCAACCGCAGTCTGCCCTTTGTGCTCAACCTGGCGCTGGCGGGCGGCGGCGTGCTGCTGACCTTCCTGACGCGCCGGCAAACTGCGGCGACAAGGAGTGCTGCCCATGCCTAAACCCACCAGCTTAGAAACTCAACTGGCCGCCCTGAGCGCCCTGCGCGCCGCCCCCTTGACCGTCGAGGCGGGCGAGCAATTGCGGCGCGCGCTGGCGAACAAGAACAGCCACATCATCGCCGCCGCCGCCGAAATCGTCGGCGAAAACGAGCTGCTTGACCTGGAACCCGACCTCGTGCAGGCGTTCACCGCGTTGCTGGGCCAGCCAGCCAAGGCCGACCCCGGCTGCCGCGCCAAGCGCGCTCTCGCCGACGCGCTCTATCGCCTGGACAGCGCCGCCGAGAGCGTCTTTCTGCCCGGCGTTCGCCATGTGCAGATGGAGCCGACGTGGGGCGGTCAGGCCGACACCGCCGCCGCGCTGCGGGGCGCGTGCGCGCTCGGCCTGGTGCGGATGCATCACCCGCACGCACTGTTGGAGCTGGCGCGGCTGCTCGCCGATTTGGAGTCCGACGCGCGGATTGCGGCAGTGCGCGCCCTGGGCTACGCCGGCGACCCGGCCTGCGCGCCGCTACTGCGCTTCAAGGCCCTCATCGGCGACGAGCGGCCGGAAGTGGTGTACGAGTGCTTTCTGGCGCTGCTCAAACTGGACGCCGCCGCGTTGCCCTTCGTCGCCGACTTCCTCAAAACTGGCGACCCGGCGTTGACGGAATCCGCCGCGCTGGCCCTGGGCGAATCGCGGCAAGAAGCCGCGCTGCCCATCTTGTGTGCCGCATGGGAGAATACCTTCGAGGCCGAGTTGCGCCGCACCCTGCTCCTCGCCATCGCCACCCTGCGCACGGAAGCGGCGATCGGCTATCTGCTGGACATCGTCCGGGAAGAAGCCCGCGTTCACGCCGAGGCTGCGCTCGACGCGCTGAAGATGTACCAGTCCGACCCGGCGATATGGCGGCGGGTGACGCAGGCGCGCGCGCTGATAAAATGACGCAAAAGCCCCCGGAGGTTTCCCCCTTCAGGGGCTTTTTTCAAACGTTTGACACAAATCTCTAATGGTGCTATCCCTATAGCATCTATCCTGGTTCTCGATGGGAGGTATCGTTATGGACTTTGATCCAACCCAACCCTGGTATCACGGCTCGCCCTTTGAATTGCGCACCATTCGCAAAGGGAGTACGATCACGCAGCAGCGCGAGCTGGCGCGGGTGTTTTCTCACAAACCACCTATGGTGTGCATTGAGGATGACGGGCGCATCAAACATAACGGCACGCAGTCGGGCTACCTCTACGTCATTGCGGAGGAAGTCCGGTCAGGCGACGTGGATCCGCATCCGCGCACCACGATGCGTCCCGGCGACGAGTGGCTCACCACCCGCGAACTGCGTGTGCGTTTTCTGGGTTCCACCGTGCCCCGCCCGGATGAGTTGTTGACCGAGGCGGACATTGCGGAATTGCGAAATAGGAGTAGCGAGTTAGGAGTTAGGAGTTAGGAAAGGGGGCAAATATGGTTTTTGATGAAGATGATCTGGGGACTTTGCTGCACGCCCTGCACTTTGCGGCGGAAAAGCATCAAGCTCAACGGCGCAAAGGCGTGGATGCACCGCCCTACATCAATCACCTCATTCACGTCGTGACCATCTTGTGGGATGCGGGGGGCGTGCGCGACATCCCTACCCTGATCGCCGCTGTGCTGCATGACGTACTCGAAGACACCGCTACGACGACCGCCGAACTGGAACAACACTTCGGCGCGGAGGTAACGAGGCTGGTGCAGGAAGTCACCGACGACAAGTCGCTGCCCAAGGATGTCCGCAAGCAGTTGCAGATCGAGCACGCGCCGCATCTTTCTCCCAAAGCGAAACTCATCAAACTGGCGGACAAAATTGACAACGTCACCGACGTCATCCACCACCCGCCGGCCGACTGGCCTCACGCGCGCCTGGTCGCCTACGTGAACTGGGCGGACACCGTCGTCGCCGGGCTGGGCAGAATCAACCCTGGATTAGAGGCGCAGTTCAAAACCACATTGAAAGAAGCGCGGCGCATCTTGCAATGGGGAAAAGTTGAATAAAGGAGGCAGGCGAAATAGCCATGCTCAACGACATTGGCGGCAGTGCATCCGGCGGGCAGAATTTGCATGATGCCTACGGCATCCAGCTTAAACTCGCACAATATCCGATCATGGCGCGACGTATCCGCGAATTGATGCGCCAGGAACTCTTCGACAAAGGCATCGTCACCCTGGAAACGTTCGAGACAGAAGTGCGCGAAAAAGCGATTGTTTCCCAATACCGCGAGGGGTTGCGCGACCCCTTTGCGGAAGAGCCAGAGCAAACCTGGAACGAGCGACGCGCGATCATCCGCGACCAACTAACGGATTTCTATTTTGCCACCAACCTGCCCCCCAACCATTTGGAGGACATCATCCAGGTGGTCCTGGCCAGCCGGACCACCCCCCAGCAACTCCCCATCGCATTGACTTTTAACCCGGAACTGGCGCCGCTGGATTTGTTGTTTGCGCAGGGGGCGGAATACGAAGTCCTGCCGCCGACGGAGAAGGCTGTCGTTCACCATCACCTGCGTGAAATCATCGTGGTGCTGATCAAAACTCTGCTCAGCGACCAACTGGAATTCATCGGCATCGCCAAAGAACTGTTCACCATCCAGGACTTCGTTGAAATTCGGCGGCGGTGCATCGGGCGGGGTAAAATCGGGGGGAAGGCCGCCGGGATGCTGCTGGCGCGTAAAATCCTGCAACTGGCGGACCCGGACGACCCCCTGGAAGTTCACCAGCACGTAGACATTCCCGAATCGTATTTCATCGGCGCAGACGTCTTCTACGATTTTCTGCTCATCAACGGCCTGACCCGCCACATGAACCAAAAATACCGCACGCGAGAAGAGATCGAGCGCGACTACCCCAAACTTCGCCCACTGTACCTCGAGGGGCATTTCCCTGGGGAGATTATTTACAGCCTACGCCAACTGCTGGAAGAAGTCGGGCAGCATCCGCTGGTAGTGCGCTCTTCCAGCCTGCTGGAAGTCCATTTCGGCGCGGCGCTGGCCGGCAAGTACGAAAGCGTCTTCTGCCCCAACCAGGGCACGCTCGACGAAAATTTGAACGCCTTGTTGCACGCGATTGCCCAGGTCTATGCCAGCACGGCCAGTCCCGAAGCGCTGCTGTACCGGCAGCACGTAGGGTTGGTGGACTACGACGAACGGATGGCAATCCTGATCCAGAAGGCGCAGGGGCTTCATTACCGCCATTACTTCTTCCCGATGGTTGCCGGCGTAGGGTACAGCCGCAACCCGTTCCGTTGGAACCCCAAAATCCGCCGGGAAGAAGGTTTCTTGCGCCTGGTGACAGGCTTCGGCACCCGCGCCGTGCAGCGCGTCCCCAACGACTATCCGCGCATCGTCGCCCTGAGCCACCCGCAGTTGCGGCCTTACGTCGGCGCGCGCAACGCCCGCCGTTACGCGCAACGCCTGGTGGACGTGGCCGACTTGAAAGCCAACCACATCATCACAGCGCCCGTCCGCGATGTGATCGGCGGCGACTTCCCCGCCCTGCGTTATCTGGCCTCGATGGATAAAGGCGAATACTTTGCGCCGATCATCGCCCGCCTGGCGCCGGGCGAGTCCAGCCACTTGGTGTTGACGTTTGAGCAGTTAACGCAAGACCCCCGGTTTATCTCCTTCATGCAGACGATCCTCAAGAAGCTGGAACGCCATCATCAATGGCCGGTGGATATCGAGTTCACCATAGACATCACGCCTCGCTATCCCCGCGCCGAATACACGCTGCATCTCTTGCAGTGCCGGCCGATGGTCAGCGCCAAACAGCGGCGCGTCATCGAAATCCCGGACGACATCCCCGAATCGGCCCTGATTTTGCGTTCAGGCACCCTCGTCCCGCAGGGAGCCGTGTCGGATGTGCGTTACATCGTTTACGTAGACCCGGCGCAGTATACCCAGGCCCCCTCCTACGAAGTGAAATCCGAAATCGCGCGCATCGTCGGCCGGCTCAACAAGCTGTTGGAGCATGAGACGTTCATCCTGATTGGCCCTGGGCGGTGGGGCAGCTCCGACGCCGACCTGGGCGTCAAAGTGACCTACGCGGACATCTACAATGCCAAAGTGCTGGTCGAAGCGCCGTTGACGCGCGGCGGCGCGATTGCTGAGCCGTCGTATGGCACACACTTCTTCCAGGATTTGGTGGAGACGGGGATTCTCCCCCTGCCCATCGCCCCCGGCGAGCGCGGCGACCTGCTCAATACCACCTTCCTCTACAGCGCGCCCAACCAGCTCGGCGTCCTGCTGCCCGACGCAGCCGCTTACGGCGACTATATTCGCGTCGTGGACGTCCCGGCCTTCGCTAACGGGCGGTATCTGGAAATCATTATGAACGATGAGCAGGAGAAAGCGGTGGGGTACTTGAAGACGGTGAGTTAGGCGTGAGGAGTTAGGAGTGAGGAACAACACCGGCCCTGTCGAAATTTCGACGGGGCCGGTGTTGTCTGGTAATCCGTAATACATCCAGCAGGTTATTGGTTGTCGCCGGACTTGTTACGGCGCTCCAATGCTACGCCAATGGCAAGACCGACGCCTACCCCAATAGCGACGCCCGCCCCAATATTGTCGAGCGCGATACCAATAGCTATCCCCGCCCCTATGCCTATACACATCCCAAGCAACAGCATAGGCCGAGGCACCGCCCCCTTCTTCTTGTCACCCGATTCCGAACTCATTTTCCCTCCCTTTCGTTGAATAGAATTTTTTCATCCCGCCAACTCGCAACTCGCTTACACCCAGCCGCGCAACTTGCACGCTTCGGCCACGCGCCCGACGGCGACGATGTAAGCGCCAATGCGGTTGTTGACTTTATATTGTTCAGCCGTCTCGGCCACGGCTTGGAACGCTGCCGTCATCTTCTCGTCCAACAGTTCATGAACCTGCGCTTCCTTCCAGTAATACCCGTAAGCGTTTTGCACCTGCTCAAAGTATGAGACAGTCACGCCGCCGGCGTTACAGAGGAAATCGGGCAGGACATAAACGCCTTTTTCGTAGAGGATCTCATCGGCGTCCAGCGTAGTCGGGCCGTTCGCCAGCTCCGCGCTGATCTTGGCCTTGATTTTGGCCGCGTTGTCGCGCGTGATCTGGTTTTCCAGCGCCGCCGGAGCCAGAATGTCTACGTCTAGTTCCAACAATTCAGCATTCGAGACCGCATCCGTACCAGGGAAATCCACGACGGAGCCGGTATCGTTCTTGTGCGCGAGCAGCGCCGCCGGATCCAACCCATTGGGATTATAGACGCCGCCTTTTGAGTCCGAGACAGCCACGACTTTCGCCCCCAACAATTCGGGGGCCAGCAAAGCCGCGTATTGCCCCGCATTGCCGAAGCCCTGAATCGCCAGCGCCGCGCCGGCGGTGTTGAGTCCCAGTCGTTTGGCGGCCTCGCGGATGCAGTACATCCCGCCGCGCGCCGTCGCGTCGCTGCGCCCGGCGGAACCGCCCAAAGGCAACGGCTTCCCCGTGATCACGCCCGGCACGTTATAACCGCGCATAAACGAGAATTCATCCATCATCCAGGCCATAATCTGCGGTGTTGTGTACACGTCCGGCGCGGGGATGTCCATATCCTCGCCCAGGATGCGCCCCACCTGGCGGATGTAGGCGCGGCTCAGGCGTTCCAACTCGCTTGGCGACATCACTTTGGGATTGCAGATGATACCGCCCTTGCCGCCGCCCAGGGGGATGTCCATCACCGACGTTTTCCACGTCATCCACGCAGCCAACGCGCGCACCGTGTCAATCGTCTCGTGGGGATGGAAGCGTAGGCCACCCTTCGTCGGCCCGCGGGAGTCGTTGTATTGAACGCGGAAACCGTGGAAGATTTCAGTGGAGCCATCGTCCATCCGCACCGGCAGTGTGACGTGCAATTCACGCACGGGCCAACGCAAGAACTCGTGGAGCGCCGGTTCAAGCTGCATAATGTCGGCGGCCATATCCAACTGTCTTTGCGCAATCGCAAAGGGGTTCAGTTCTTCTAACGCCATCTCAACATACCTCCTGGGGTGAATTTGAATGAAGCCTGATGATAAAATTAACAATTCATTATAAATGCCTTTTTAGTTTTGACAAATTCAACCGGTCAGACGGGGTTAAACCCAGCCAGTGTCGGATGTCATATTTTTGAGGTTGCATTTGACAAATTCAGAGAGTTGGTTATAATCTTTCTAATTCGCTCAAATGAAGTCAGTTTTTAAGCCTTATGAATAACAACCAACATAACCGAAAAGCGATACGCACACTGTACAAAGCAGGCGCCTCCAGCGGCCGATTGCTGGGCCTGTTGCTTAATGTTGTCATCGTTATTATCGTGCTCCTGCTAGTCGGGAGCACGCGGGCGGTTACGTTGAAGCATACCCAGGCTAGGTAGCACCAGAGACAGCCATAAGTCAACCAAAACCGCCCCCAAAGGGCGGTTTTTTGTTGGAAAAACCAGGAGGATCAATGAAACGAACAGGCGCAGAAATTGTATGGGAGATGCTGGAACACGAGGGAGTAGAGGTGGTGTTCGGCATCCCCGGTGGGGCGATTATGCACACGTATCATCCCCGCAAGAATTATGACGTCCGCCATATCTTGATGCGGCACGAACAATGCGCGGCGCACGCCGCCGACGGGTACGCCCGCGTCTCTGGTAAGGTCGGTGTGGCGATGGCGACGTCCGGGCCAGGGGCCACCAATCTCGTCACCGGGATCGCCACGGCGATGACCGATTCGTCGCCTATCGTCTGCATCACCGGGCAGGTCGCCTCGCCCGTCATCGGCACGGACGCTTTTCAGGAAGTGGACATCACCGGCATCACGCTGCCCATCACCAAGCACAACTATCTGGTGGCGAGCGTGGACGAATTGGCGGAAGTCATCCACGAAGCGTTCTACATCGCGCGCAGCGGCCGGCCCGGCCCGGTGTTAATTGATATACCCAAAGACGTGCAGATTGCGGCTACCAACTTCACGCTGCCGGAGAAGGAGATTGACCTGCCGGGCTATCGGCCCGTTGGCGCAGGTGACCCTGCGCTGGTTCAAAAAGCCGCCGACCTCATCAACGGCGCCCAGCGGCCCGTCATTCTGGCCGGGCGCGGGGTGCAGATGTCGGGCGCGGCGGACGCACTGCGCGCCTTCGCCGAGAGGACGGAGACGCCGGTGGCATACACGCTGCTCGGCAAGGGCGGCTTCCCAGAATCGCACCCGCTGGCGTTGGCGATGATGGGGATGCACGGCGAGGTTTTCGCCAACCGCGCCATCCAGGAGGCCGACCTGATTCTGGCCTTCGGGATGCGCTTCTCCGACCGCGTGACCGGCAATTTGAAGCGCTACGCCCCCAACGCGCGCAAGGTCCACGTGGATATGGACGCCGCCGAGTTAAACAAGATCGTCCAGGTGGACGTGCCCATTCACGGCGACTTGCGCCAGGTATTGGAGCAATTACTGCCGCTGGTCAACGAGACACAGCATCCTGCCTGGCTGGCGCAGATTGACGAGTGGCGGGCGCAGAATCGCCGGCGTGACATCATCAACCGGCCCGAAAACGGCCACCTGGCTGCGCCGCATTTCATCAACGAAATCTGGGAGGCCACGCGCGGCGACGCCATTCTCGTCACCGACGTGGGGCAGCACCAGATGTGGGCGGCGCAGTATTATCCACTCGACCGCCCCCAGCGCATTGTCACCTCCGGCGGGCAGGGGACGATGGGGTTTGGGTTGCCGGCGGCCATCGGCGCGCAGGTGGCGCAGCCCGACGCCGAGGTGTGGGCCATTCTGGGGGATGGCGGCTTCCAGATGACGTTGCACGATTTGGCGACCATTGTGCAGGAAAAGTTGCCTGTCCGCATCGCCCTCTCGAACAACGGCTATCTGGGAATGGTGCGGCAGTGGCAGGAGTTTTTCTACGGCAAGAACTACGAGGCGACGCCGCTGATCAACCCGGACTTCGTCCAACTCGTCGAAGCCTACGGCATCCGCGCGTGGCGCGCGACGAATCGCCGCGAGGCCCGCGAGGCTATCGCCGAGGCGCACGTTCACAACGGGCCGGCCTTCATCGAGTTCCAGGTTGCCCAAGAAGGCGACGAGGCCAACGTCTACCCGATGGTCCCGACCGGCGCCGCGCTGCACGAGATGATCGAGCGGCCGCTCATCGAACTGGAAAAGCTGGAGGCATAGCCATGAAAAACACATTGATTGCTCTGGTTGAAGACAAGCCCGGCGTGCTGACCCGCGTAGCCAGCCTGTTCCGCCGCCGGAATTACAACATTGAAAGCCTGACCGTTGGACACACCGAGCGAGACGGCATCTCGCGGATGACCATTGTGGTGGACAGTACGCACACCGACGCGGAAAAAGTCGTGCAGAATCTCTACAAGCTGGTCAACGTCATCCAGGTGGAGGACATCACCGAACAGCCTGTGGTGGCGCGAGACCTGGCGCTTATCAAGGTGCGCACCGAGGGCGGTAGCACCCGCTCGGAAGTGATGCAGCTCGTGGACACGTTCCGCGCGCGCGTGGTGGACGTGGGCGTGGATTCCGTGATGGTCGAAGCGACCGGCACGGAGGACAAGATTGACGGCCTGGCCGAAGTCCTCAAGCCCTACGGCATCCTTGAGATGGTGCGCACGGGGCGCGTGGCGATGGCGCGCGGCGGGGCGAGCAACGGCAATAAGTGAAAGTAAAGAGAAATGAGTAAAGAGAAATGAGTGAGGAGTGAGACTCACCCTCACGCTTATGCCTCATTACCCATTACTCATTTCCCATTTCTCATTACCCATGACTCATTACCAAAATAAGGAGAAGACGCAATGACAAAAATTGATTTCGGTGGCGTAGTCGAAGATGTAGTGACCCGTGAGGAGTTCTCTCTGGAGAAGGCGCGGGAGGTGTTGAAGGACGAAATCGTGGCGGTGCTCGGTTACGGCGTGCAGGGGCCGGCGCAGTCGCTCAATATGCGCGAAAACGGCATTCACGTGATCGTCGGGCAGTGGAAAGGCGATCAGGCCGCGTGGGACAAGGCCGTGAAGGATGGCTGGGTGCCCGGCGAAACGCTATTTGACCTGGAAGAGGCCGTGGATCGCGGCACGATCATCCAATATCTGGTCTCGGACGCGGCGCAGATGATGACCTGGCCGCGCATCAAGCCACACTTGAAGCAGGGTGACGCCCTGTACTTCTCGCACGGCTTCTCCATCGTCTACCGCGAGCAGACGGGCGTGGTGCCGCCCGATTTCGTGGACGTGATCATGGTGGCGCCGAAAGGCTCCGGGACGAGCGTGCGCGCGAACTTCCTGGCGGGCAGCGGCATCAACGCCAGTTTCGCCGTCGAGCAGGACTTCACCGGGCGCGCGGAGGAGCGCACCATCGCGCTGGGCATCGCCATCGGCGCGGGCTACCTCTTCCCCACCACCTTCGCCAACGAAGTCCACAGCGACCTCACCGGCGAGCGCGGCGTGCTGATGGGCGCGCTGGCGGGCATCATGGAGGCGCAGTACAACCTCCTCCGCAAGCACGGCCACACGCCGAGCGAAGCCTTCAACGAGACGGTCGAGGAGTTGACCCAGAGTCTCATCCGCCTGGTAGACAAGAACGGGATGGACTGGATGTACGCCAACTGCTCCACCACCGCCCAGCGCGGCGCGCTCGATTGGCGGCATCAATTCCGCAAGGCCGTGGAGCCGGTGTTCGACTGGCTGTACGAGAGCGTCGTCTCCGGCGAGCAGACGCGCGTCGTATTGGAAGCTAACAGCGCGCCCGATTACCGCGAGAAGCTGGAAGCGGAACTGCGCGAGATGCGCGAATCGGAAATGTGGCGCGCCGGCGCCGCCGTGCGGTCGTTGCGACCGGAGAATTGGGGGAAGTAGTTAGGAGTGAGGAGTTAGGAGTGAGGAGTGAGGGAACATCCTAACTCCTAATTCCTCACTCCTAACTCGCTACTCGCTGAGGAGGATGACCAGAATGGACGACGATGGGGTTGGCATTCATAACAAGGTACAGGTTTTCGATACGACGCTGCGCGATGGGGAGCAATCGCCGGGCGCGGCGCTGAACATTGACGAGAAGATCGAGATCGCCCGCGCGTTGCAGGACATGGGCGTGGACGTAATCGAGGCGGGATTCCCGATCTCGTCGCCGGGCGACTTCAAAGCGGTGGAGCGCATCTCGGCGGAAATCCGCGAGTGTACGGTCTGCGGCCTGACGCGCGCGCGTCCGCAGGACATCGAGGTAGCGGCGGCGGCGCTTAAGGGCGCGGCGCATCCCCGGATTCACACCGGGCTGGGCGTGTCGGACGTGCATTTGCAGTACAAGCTCCGCATGAGCCGTGACGAGGCGCTGACCATGGGCGTCAACGCGGTCAAGATTGCCCGGCAGTACACGGATGACATCGAATATTTTGCCGAAGACGCGGGCCGCGCCGATCCGGAGTACCTGTACCGCGTGGTGGAAGCCGTCATTGCCGCCGGGGCTACCGTCGTCAACATCCCCGACACCACCGGCTATTCCACACCCGCCGAATTCGGGGCGCTCATCGCGGGGATCAAAAATAACGTTCCCAACATTGACAAAGCCATTATTTCCGTCCACTGCCACAACGACCTGGGGATGGCGACGGCCAACACGCTGGCGGGCGTCCTCAACGGCGCGCGGCAGGTGGAGGTGACGGTCAACGGCATCGGCGAGCGGGCCGGGAACACTTCGATGGAAGAAGTGGTGATGGCGCTCAAGACCCGCCGCGATGTGTACGGCGTCGAGACCGCCATCAAATCGCCGCACTTTTACTCGATCAGCCGGCTGGTGAGCAACCTGACGGGCATCCCGGTGCAGCCGAACAAGGCCATCGTCGGGGCCAACGCCTTCGCGCACTCGTCGGGCATCCATCAGGACGGCGTGCTCAAAGAGCGCATGACTTACGAGATCATCAACCCGCAGGACGTGGGCGTGCCGGATTCGGCCATCATCCTCTCGGCGCGGTCGGGGCGGCACGGGCTGCGGCACCGGCTGGCGGAGTTGGGCTATCACCTGGATGACGAGCAATTTGAGAAGGTGTACGAGCGCTTCCTGGTCGTGGCGGATCGTAAGAAGACGGTGGACACGCGCGATCTTGAAGCGATTGTCAACGACGAGGTGGGGATGTTCTTCCAGGAGACGTATCACCTGGAGCAAGTGCAGGTAAGCTGCGGGAACAACAGCATCCCCACGGCGACGGTGCGCATCACCGGGCCGGATGGCACAACGGTGTGCGACGCCGACCACGGCACGGGGCCGGTGGACGCCATCTATCGCGCCATCAACCGCGTCATCGGCGAGCCGAATCAGCTCATCGAGTTCTCGGTGCAGGCCGTGACCGAGGGGATTGACGCGGTGGGTCGCGTCACCATCCGCGTGCAGGCCGACGAGCCGGTGAACGGCGGCTTGCGGCGCGTCTTCAGCGGCCACGGCGCGGATACGGACATCGTGGTGGCAAGCGCCAAAGCGTATATGTTCGCGCTCAATCGCTTGATTGCGGCGCGGCGCGAAGCGGCGAATGGCAAATAGCGAATTACGAATTACGAATTACGAATTACGAATAGCAAATAGCGAATAGCAAATCAACAAATTTGAAATCAACAAATCTAAGATTCCAAAAGGGGGAAAGCAATGGACACGCAAACGAAGGATAAAGTACGGCAGTTGGTAGCACAGGTCATGTTGGAAGAGCAGTATCAAGGGGCGCAGTGGGATCCCTATCCGCAGCCGCGCGATCACGCCCTGTTGTGGGACATGGACGGGCTGGATTACGCGATGCGCCGCAACGGCCACCGCCCGCCGGTCTACGTCGCGGATGACGAGCGGGTGTTGAAGCGGTAGACGGTAGACAGTAGACGGTAGACGGCAGACAGGGGGAGGGGGAGAGATTCCTAACTCGCAACTCCTCACTCCTCACTCGCAACTCACAACTCACAGGAGGATACCTTGGCAGGTCATACGCTAGCCGAGAAGATGATTGCTGCCCATGTCGCGCCTTCCGCCGTGGCGGAGGTGTGGCCGGGCGATCTGGTTGAAGTGACTGTAGATGTGGTGCTCGCCAACGACATCACTGCGCCGATTTCTTTCCACGAATTTGAGAAGCTGGGCGTGGAACGGGTCTTCGACCCGGAGAAGGTGGTGTTAGTGGCCGACCACTTCGCGCCGAACAAGGACATCAAGTCGGCGGAGCAGTGCAAGGAGATGCGCGAGTTTGCGCGCGCGCAAGCGATTACGCATCACTACGACGTGGGCAAGATGGGCATCGAGCACGTCCTGCTGCCGGAACAGGGCCTCGTTTTGCCGGGCGATCTGGTGGTGGGCGCGGACTCGCACACCTGCACCTACGGCGCGCTCGGCGCGTTCGCCACGGGGATGGGGTCCACGGACATCGCGGTGGCGATGGCGACTGGGAGCATCTGGCTGCGCGTCCCGGAGACGCTGCGCTTCGTCTACACGGGCGCGTTGCAGCCCTGGGTCGGCGGCAAGGACTTGATTTTGTACACCATCGGCCTCATCGGCGTGGACGGCGCGCGCTACAAGGCGATGGAGTTCACGGGGCCGGCGGTCGCCGCGCTGCCGATGGCCGGGCGCTTCACCATGTCGAACATGGCGATCGAGGCGGGCGGCAAGGCCGGGCTGTTCGCGGTGGACGACGCGACGCGCGCGTATGTCGAAGGGCGCGCGAAACGGCCCTACACCGTCGTCAACGCCGACGCCGACGCCGCTTACGCCCACACCTACGAGATTGATGTGAGCGCGCTGGAGCCGCAGGTCGCATTCCCGCATCTGCCGGAGAACGCCAAGCCCGTCAGCGCAGCGGGGGACGTGAAGATTGACCAGTCAGTCATCGGCTCTTGCACCAATGGGCGGATCGAGGACCTGCGCGTGGCGGCCCAAATTCTGAAGGGGCGCAAGGTGGCGGCGGACGTGCGCTGCATCGTCATCCCCGGCACGCAGCAGGTCTACCTGGACGCGCTGCGCGAGGGGCTGGTGGAGGCGTTCATCGAGGCCGGGGCCGTGGTCAGCACGCCGACGTGCGGGCCGTGTTTGGGCGGGCACATGGGCATCCTGGCCGCCGGCGAGCGCGCCGTCAGTACGACCAACCGCAACTTCGTCGGCCGCATGGGCCACGTCAAGAGCGAGGTCTACCTGGCCGGGCCGGCGGTTGCGGCGGCGTCGGCCATTGCGGGGCGCATTGTCCATCCAGACGAGGTGCTCAAATGAACGAATTGCGAATTGCGAATTACGAATTGCGAATTACGTTTTACGTTTTACGTTTCACGTTTCATGTTTCACGTTTCACGGAGGTGTCACGATGAAGCTCAGTGGAACCATCTGGAAATATGGCGACAACGTGGACACGGATGCGATTATCCCGGCGCGATATTTGAATATGTCAACGGCGGAGGAACTGGCGCAGCACTGCATGGAGGACATTGATGCGGGATTCGCGACGGCGGTGCAGGCGGGGGACATCGTGGTGGGGGGCGAAAACTTCGGGTGCGGCTCATCAAGGGAGCACGCGCCGCTGGCGCTCAAGGGGGCAGGCGTCTCGTGCGTCGTCGCCAAGAGCTTTGCTCGCATCTTCTACCGCAATGCCATCAACATCGGCCTACCGATTTTGGAGTGCCCGGAGGCCGTCGAGGAGGCACGGAAGGGGGATGTGCTCTCGGTGGATTTGGAGACCGGCGCCATCACCAACGCACGCACCGGCAAAACTTACGCCGCACCGCCCTTCCCGCCATTCATTATGGGAATTATTGAGGCGGGGGGATTGGTGCCGTATACGCGCGAGAGATTGCAGAAAGGGTAGACAGTAGACGGTAGACGGTAGACAGGCCCGTTTACTGTCTATCGTCTACCGTCTACTTGTAGGGAGGCACAATGCAAAAACAACAAATCCAGCTTTACGATACGACACTCCGCGATGGGACGCAGGCGGAGGGGATTTCACTGTCAGTGGACGACAAGCTGAAGGTGACGCGGCTGTTGGACGAGTTGGGTGTGCATACCATTGAGGGGGGCTGGCCCGGCTCGAATCCGAAGGACGCGGCGTACTTTGAGCGGGTGCGCAGCTTGAACTTGAAGCAGGCGAAGATCGCGGCGTTCGGCAGTACGTGCCGCGTGGGATCGCAGCCGGCGGACGATGCTAACATCCGCGCCTTGCTCGACGCGGGGACGCCGGTGGTCACGGTCGTCGGCAAAAGCTGGATGCTGCACGTCACCGAAGTGCTGCGCGCCACGCCGGAGGAGAATCTGCGCATCATCCGGGAGAGCGTCGCGTATCTCATCGCACAGGGCAAAGAAGTCGTTTACGACGCCGAGCATTTCTTCGATGGGTACAAGGTCGATCCGACCTACACATTGTCCACACTTCAGGCAGCCGTGGATGGCGGCGCGACGTTGCTGGTCCTTTGCGACACCAACGGCGGACTGATGCCGTGGGAAATCGCCGCCATCGTCGGGGAAGTCAAAACGCACTTCCCCGACGTTGCGTTAGGCATCCACACGCACAACGACGGCGGCATGGCCGACGCGAATACGTTGATGGCCGTGCAGGCCGGCGCCGTTCACATCCAGGGGACGATGAACGGCTACGGCGAGCGCTGCGGCAACGCCAACCTTTGTACGCTCATCCCCAACCTGGAACTTAAAATGGGGTACGCGGCGCTGCCAGAAGGCCAACTGCCGCAGTTGACGCGCACTGCGCGTGCCATTTCCTCTATCGCCAACCAGGCGCCGTACCGCCACGCACCCTTCGTGGGGCGGAGTGCGTTCGCGCACAAAGGCGGCATCCATGTGGCCGCGCTGCGCCGCAATCCGAGCAGCTATCAGCACATTGACCCGGCGCTGGTGGGCAACGAAGCGCGCGTCGTCGTTTCGGAGCTATCCGGCAAGGGCAACCTGCTGAGCAAGGCCGACGAAATGGGCATTGCCCACGAGGAACTCCAGCAGTTGCCGCAGGTTTTGCAGCGCATCAAGGAATTGGAGCATCGCGGTTTCACGTTTGAGGGCGCGGAGGCGTCGGTGGAGATGATGCTGCTCCGCTCCCGCGAGGGCTACACGCCGCCCTTCCACATGATTGACTTTATGGCCGTCGTCGAGCACCGCGAGGGGCGCGGCCTGTTCGCCGAGGCGACGGTGAAGGTGCGCGTGGGCGATCAAGTCTTCCACACCGCCGCCGAGGGCAATGGCCCGGTCAACGCTCTGGATACGGCGCTGCGGAAGGCGCTCACGCCGGTGTACCCGCAGTTGGCGGACTTCGGGCTGGCCGATTACAAGGTGCATATCCTCGATGGCGGCGCCGGCACGGGGGCGACGACGCGCGTGTTGATTGATGTGCGCAACGGCTCGCGCCGGTGGAGCACGGTGGGGGCGTCGGCCAACATCATCGAGGCAAGCTGGATCGCGCTGGCGGACGCGGTGGAATACGGCATCACGGTGGCACATGGGTAGGAGGCAAGAAGCAAGAAGCAGGAGGCAAGAGGCAGGATGAATTTTGCCCAAGCTTTACAAAATTATCCTTTTATTCTTGCTGAAGGTGCCATCATCGAGCGGCTGCGGCGGGACCCGGCGATGACGATTGATCCCCACATCGCCAACGGGGGCCTGATTTACTCGGAAGCGGGACGAACCGCGCTGCGGCGCATCTACACGCAGTACCTCGACATTGGCAAGGCGTACAATCTGCCGATGATCACGCTCACACCAACCTGGCGTGCCACCCCGGAGCGGCTGCACCGGGCCGGATTTGCGGACGCAGTCGCTATCAACGGCGATGGAGCGCGCTTCCTGGCGGAAACCCGCATTAGTTATGGTAGCTATGCCGGGCAAATTTTCATCGGCGGCCTGATGGGCTGCCGAGGCGATGCTTACAATCCTACCGAGGCGCTACGCGACGACGAAGCTACCGAATTTCATCGCCTCCAAGCGCGTGCCCTGGCCGCCGCTGGCGTGGATTTTCTGATGGGGTCCACCCTGCCGGCCTTTTCCGAAGCGCTCGGAATGGCGCGCGCGATGGCCGAGACAGGCGCGCCCTACCTCTTGAGCTTCGTCCTGCGCCCCACGGGCACCCTGCTCGACGGAACGCCGCTTCACGCCGCGATTGCCCGCATAGATGCGGCGGTATCCCCGCACCCCTGCGCCTATATGGCAAATTGCGTCCATCCACGGGTGTATGCTGCCGCGTTGAACCGGGCGCAGGCGCAGGATGCGCCCATTGGCGAGCGTCTCATCGGCTTGCAGGCCAACACCTCGGCCAAAAGCCCGGAGGAACTCGACGGACTGGAAAGCCTCGACAGTGAAGCGCCTGCCCCGTTTGCGGCTGCGATGCTGGACGTCCGGCGACAGTTCGGCGCAAAGATTCTCGGCGGCTGCTGCGGCAGCGATGAACGGCACATCGAGGCCATCGCGGCGATGATTGCTGCGGAACCCAGCACAAAACATGACAGCGGTTAGATAAAAAAGTTCTCTCAACGGATTCAACGAAATTTAACGATATTTTTCCGTTTAAGCCGTTCAATCCGTTGAGATTATTTTCAAGGAAGTTGCTATGAATACCAATCCGGCATGGTTCTACAACGAAATTCAGCACTCAGGCGTGGATTACAGCGACCCGGCGCAGGTTGCGGTCTACGATCAAAGGCACGAGAAATTCCGCGACTATGAGAAAGTTACGACTGCCGTCATTCAACGGTTGGCGTTGGGACCGGAGCACACGGTCATAGATATGGGGGCAGGCACCGGCGCGTTTGCGCTGCACATCGCCCGGCGTTGCCAGTGGGTCTACGCCGTGGACGTCTCGCGGGCGATGTTGGATTACGCCCGCCAAAAGGCCGAGCGCGCTGGATTGAAAAATGTCAGTTTTTGCCACGGGGGTTTTCTGAGTTACGAGCATACCTGCGAGCCGGCGGACGCCATCGTCTCGGCGGCGGCGCTGCACCATCTGCCGGACTTCTGGAAGCAAGTTGGGCTGAGACGACTGACGGCAATGCTCAAGCCCGGTGGTAAGTTTTATCTGTTCGACATCGTTTTCCCTGGCGACCTCGATGGCTACGAGGCATGTTTCGACGCCTGGGAGCAGGACATCCGCGAGAAGACCAACGTGGAATTTGCCGCCGAGGTCGCCACCCACATCCGCGACGAGTACAGCACCTTCGATTGGGTGATGGAGGCGCTATTGGAACGCGCCGGGTTTCAGATTGACGCAGCCGAGTATGGCGAAGGCTTCGGCGCGACTTACATCTGTACGAGGCCGTGAGCGATGGCAAAAAGCGATCCGACCAATACCTGGTTGAGCGGCGACGCGCAAGGCGAAACGTACGTCGCCACCGCCGACGTCATCATCGTTGAGCGGCGGCGTACCACCAAGCTGCTATTGGATCTCTTCCGCTATCATTTTGGCGACCGGCAGCAAGGCCGTCACATCCTGGATTTGGGATGTGGCGACGGCATCATCACGGAGCAGATGCGACATTGCCAGCCGGACAACGTTTATTATCTGCTCGATGGCTCCGCAGCAATGCTGGACAAGGCCAGGCAGAGGTTGCCCGGCGAGACTATCCATTTCATCCAGCAGACTTTCGAGGCCTACCTGGACCGCGCGCCGGAGGATGCGACATACGACGGCATTTTCTCCAGCAACGCCATCCATCACCTGGATTTCTTCGACAAGGGCCGGATGTACGCCAAAGTGTACCGTGAGCTGAAAATCGGCGGCTTGTTCGTCAACATTGACGTCGTGCGGCCTACGTCGGAGCGCAGCGAGCAGTGGCAATTCCAGATGTGGGTGGATTGGATTGACGAGACGCTCCGCCGCAACGGGATGGAAAGCGAAGTCGGAATCCACGATCAATTGCCCGCGCAGTACAAGCGCAAGCCGGAAAACAAGCCCAGCGCGCTATTTGACCAATTGGAACTATTGCACAAAATGGGGTTCAGAGACGTGGATTGTTTTTACAAATACGGGATTTTTACCGTGTTTGGCGGAGTGAAGTGAGAATGGGGAGTAGGGAGTAGGGAGTAGGGAGTAAGAGGGGACGGACGACTTCGTTCTATCTGCGAGGGAAACCACTATGATTCGAGTATGTACTTCTGAGGATTTTGAAACCATCTATGCCATTGTCAACGATGCGGCGCAGGCGTACAAGGGCGCGATCCCGGCGGACCGCTGGCACGAGCCGTACATGCCCCACGAGGAGTTGCGCCATGAGATGGACGCGGGCGTACGCTTTTGGGGCTATGAAGAGGATGGCGCGCTCATCGGCGTGATGGGAATTCAGGACGTGAAGGACGTCACGCTCATCCGCCACGCCTACGTCTACACCGCGCGGCGCGGGCAGGGCATCGGCAGCAAACTGCTGGCGCACCTGCGCGCCCTTGCCACCCGCCCCGTGCTCATCGGGACGTGGGCCGCTGCGACGTGGGCCATCCGCTTCTACGAAAAGCACGGTTTCCGGCAGGTTTCGTGGGAAGAGAAAGAGCGTCTGCTGCGGGAATATTGGGATATTCCGGAGCGGCAGGTAGCGACGTCGGTGGTGTTGAAAGAATAGAAATGGAGAGACGACTATGACAGTTGTTCAAGTACAAGCTCATCTATCTATGGAAGAGTTACTCAATGCGATTGGGCAGTTGAGTCCGCCCGAATTGGAAAATTTTGTGCAGAGTACCCTGATATTACGCGCCCAACGTCAAGCACCTCACATGAATCATGCTGAAACTGAGTTACTGCGAAAAATCAATCAGGGCTTACCTATATCTACTCAAAAGAGATATGCGACATTGATAGCGAAACGTCGCACCGAGACTTTAACGACTGAAGAATACCAGGAGCTTTTACAACTTACGGACGATGTAGAGAATTTTGAAGCGCAACGAGTCATTTATTTAACAGAGTTGGCACAACTTCGCCAGGTTACAGTAGATGTACTTATGCAACAGTTAGGGATCAAAGCCCCTGAGTATGCCTGAATCACATATTCCTTTCCAACTAAAGCAGGCCGTGATCGAACGCGCGCATGGTTGTTGTGAGTATTGTCGCAGTCAGGCAAAGTTTGCCACACAATCCTTCTCGGTTGAACACATCATTCCACGTCATAACGGAGGAAAAGACACGCCTGCTAATCTGGCATTGTCGTGCCAGGGCTGTAATAATCACAAATACACCAAAATTGAGGACTACGATCCAGTCACAGGCGAACTTACTCCCCTTTATCACCCTCGCCGACAACGCTGGTCTGAACATTTTGTCTGGAGTGAAGATTACAGCCTCGTGATTGGGATCACACCGACCGGACGGGCGACCATCCAGGCATTGCAGCTAAATCGTGAAGGGGTAGTCAATCTGCGGCAAGCACTCTACGCAATTGGAAAACACCCGCCGGCCGAGTCGGATTAGGCAGGTTTTGTTGTCGGGAGGTAATGATGCAATCCCAATGCCCACAATGTTACAGTTCTGAAGTTGTCATCGCCAAACCCAGGAGCATCTTCATCTGGATCGCGCCGATTCTACTGGTAGATGCCGCCATTCTGGTCGTTATTTTCTCCGGCGCAGTAAAAAATCCGGTGACGTTGGTCATAGCTCTGGTCGTCGCCGATTTGCTGCTCACCATCCCCTTGATACGCGCCTTCCTTTCCCGCAGCCAGGGTCAGGGCGGTGCGACTTACCATTGCACGGCGTGCGGACATACCTGGACGGAACAAGGCGAATCTGCCCCAACGGAATATGGCGCAGTTGAAACTTCCGCTGCCCCCGCCAGCTCCGCCGATTTCCAGATGACCGTCGAGGACGTGTTCAGCATCAAAGGGCGCGGTACGGTTGTCACCGGGCAGATAGAAGCCGGCAGTGTGGCGAAGGGCGCGACGGTCGCCATCCACGGCGCGAACGGCGTCCGGGAAACTGTGGTGGACGCCCTCGAGATGTTCCGCAAAGTCAAGACGCAGGCCAGCGCTGGAGATAATGTCGGCTTGTTGCTGCGCGGCATTAACAAAGGCGAAGTGCGGCGCAGAGACGTGTTGCGGGGGATAAGGTAGTCAGGAGGGTTAAAATGTCAGATACACCCATGCGCATTGCTGAACCGGGTTTGTTGTATGTTTGGCCGGGAAAAGCTGCGCCTCTGATGCCGGCGCTGGTTCCGGTAGAGATCGCGGACTTGCCGCAACAAGGCTTGCTGGTGGGTCAAATCGCGCCACAGTGGGTAGTCCTGCGCCCCTTGCCGGTGACGTTAGAACGCGATCCCGATGGCGGCTATCTGGTCAGCGATGCCGTTTTCTGCGTGTATGGCTGGGGACGCACTTTGACTGAAGCGCAACAGGATTATCTGACATCACTGATCGAATACTACCAGATTCTCCAGGGACACGCCGATGCCCCCACGCAAACCCTCTTCCAGCATTTACAAACCTATCTTGCCTTATTAGCGGAGCCACTGCCTTATGCCGATCAAAACTCGTCATCTTGAGAGCTTGCTACAGAAGAAATTTGGCTTTTCCTTCGCCAAAACCCGCAGTACGGATCATCGCTGGTACGAATTGCACATTCCGGGCTTGCCGGTCATTGTCACCAAAGTCTCGCACGGTACATCAGAACTTTCCAGCAGCCTGGAAAGTATGATTGCCCGGCAATTGCGCGTGCGGCGGCCTTTCTTCCTGGAAATGATCGGATGTACAAAAAGCGCGGATGATTACTGTAAGCAAGTGCAAGAAGACCCATATCCACCATTCAATGTTGGCTTCTGAGTAAAACGATGCTTACCTTAACCGAACCCTGGAAAACCACCTATCCCACTGCCGCCATCGGCATTTTGGCGATGCGAAATGTCGCTAATCCGGCGACTTGCCCGGCTTTGGAAGCGCGCAAGGCAGCCCTGGAAGCTGACCTGCGCGCGCGGTTCGCGGACAAAAGCCGTGACGACATCAAGGCCCTGCCCGAAATGCAAGCGTACGCGGCCTATTACAAGCGCTTCAAGAAAACCTATCACGTCCAACTGCAACTGGAATCCGTCGCGCTCAAAGACAAACCCATCCCAAGCGTCGCCGCGCTCGTCGAGACGATGTTTATGGGTGAACTCAAGAACTTCCTGCTAACCGCCGTTCACGACTTGGACGTGGTACAGCCGCCCGTCAGCATCAATGTGGCGGACGGTAGTGAGCGTTATGTGATGATGAATAACGAGGAGCAGCCCCTCAAGCCCGGCGATATGTTCATTGCCGACGCCGAAGGCGTTCTATCCAGCATCATCTATGGCCCAGACGCGCGCACACAGGTCACGGCGGAGACACGCAATGTACTGTTCACTGTTTACGCGCCGGAGGGCATTGCGGCAGGGGCAGTGCAACATCACCTGGAAGATATGCGGGATTTTGTCTGGTTGATCGCGCCGGGAGCAGAAGTGATTGAAATGAAGGTATATCCCCATCATTTGTGACGTATGCCTCTGGCTTATGCACAAAACTCGAAATGTTCATACCGGCTATTTCAATCATTATAAACTTGAAGGAAAAAAGTATGCAATATACTGATCTTATTTTTCTAGGCTTGCTTCTGGTTATATTATCCTTTCCGCGAATTTTGAAAGGTTACAAATTCATTATGGAGCGAATTGCTCCCCGTATCGTTATTGAGGCTTCCCCGGATAATTTTGTATTTGACTCTGGAAAATCCCGCTTGCAACTTAAACCCATTCTTTATTTCAATAACGAACAATGTGTTGTAGCAATCGGTCAAGAATGGGCTGATGATGCAGAGATAACTAAAGTAGAGCTATTTAAGTGTAACCATCGTCCAGAACAAATCTATGATCAAGCTATGGCGTTGGAAGCCTTCCTACGTTATGGAATTTGGCAGGTCAAAGGGAATTCTCTAATACATTTCCTTCAATTATTTAAAATATTGCGACCAATCGTGGTATTCAAAGGAATAGAAACGTTTTCCCCGCTGTTATGTGGCTATCAAAAATACATTTTCAATGCTTTGCTGGCAGACTTGACTCTCAAAGTGGTGTATGAATGAATTGGGTTTCAGTCAATAGCTGCTAGTCAAAAACTAAACATAAGGAGATTTTTATGCAAGCCACCATCGTCACTATCCCCGGCGACGGCATCGGCGTGGATGTCGTCGCCGAAGGCGTCAAAGTTTTGCAGGCTGTGGCCGCGAAATTCGGCCACACGTTCACGTTCGAGAACCACCTGATCGGCGGGTGCGCCATTGACGCGACGGGCGATCCGCTGCCCGCGTCCACACTCGACGCCTGCCAGCGCGCCGACGCGGTGCTGCTCGGCGCGGTCGGCGGACCGAAGTGGGACGATCCCACCGCAAAGGTGCGCCCGGAACAAGGGTTGCTCGGTCTGCGCAAGGGACTCGCGCTCTACGCAAACCTGCGTCCGGTGCAGATTTTCCCGCAATTGCGCGACGCCTCCCCGCTACGCCCGGAGCGGCTGGATGGCGTTGACCTCGTCGTCGTGCGCGAGCTGACCGGCGGCCTGTACTTTGGCCCGCGCAAGGAGGCCACGCCCGGCGACGAATCCGCCTACGACACGATGGTCTACTCCGGCGACGAGGTGCGGCGCATCGCCCGCAAAGCCTTCGACCTGGCGCGGCTGCGGCGGAAGAAGGTCACATCGGTGGACAAGGCCAACGTGCTGGCGGCCTCGCGGCTGTGGCGGCGCGTCGTGGTGGACGTCGCCGCCGAGTATCCCGACGTGACGTTGGAGCACATGCTCGTGGACTCCGCTGCGATGCACTTGATGCGCCGCCCGGTGGACTTCGACGTGCTCGTAACCGAGAATATGTTCGGCGACATCCTCACCGACGAAGCCTCAATGCTGGCTGGCTCGATGGGGATGCTGGCGTCGGCGTCGCTGGGCGAGGGCAAAAACGGCGTCTACGAGCCGATTCACGGCAGCGCGCCCGACATCGCCGGCAAAGGCATCGCCAACCCGCTGGCGACGATTTTGAGCGTCGGTATGTTGCTGCGGTATTCGTTGGGCTTGAATGAAGAGGCCGCCGCAGTCGAAAAGGCTGTTGCAGAGGTGGTGGCGGCGGGGTATCGCACGAAGGATATTTATACTGAGGGGACAGAGTTGGTGAATACGGCAGAGATGGGAGATGTGGTTTGTCAAACATTTACAGGATGAAAGAATGAGGGAATCCCCAATTTTCCTTTGCGTCTTTGCGCCTTTGCGTGAAATTTTAACTTTCAGGAGAGATAAACATGCGTAGTGATTCAGCCAAGAAAGGATTCGAACGCGCACCCCACCGCAGTTTATTCTACGCGACAGGGTTGACGCCGGAGGAGCTTGATCGCCCGTTGATCGGCGTGGTCAACTCCTTCAACGAGATTGTGCCGGGGCACGTCCACCTTAACAAAATCGCCGAAGCCGTGAAGGCCGGGGTGCGGATGGCCGGGGGGACGCCGCTGGAATTCAACGTCATCGGCGTGTGCGACGGCATTGCGATGGGCCACAGCGGGATGAACTACTCGCTGCCCAGCCGCGAGCTGATCGCCGATTCGGTCGAGTCTATGGTGACGGGCCACGCTTTCGACGGACTGGTCTTCATCCCCAACTGCGACAAGATCATCCCCGGTATGTTGATGGCCGCCGGGCGGCTTAATATCCCTGCGCTCTTCGTCAGCGGCGGGCCGATGATGGCCGGGCGGCACGAGGGCGTGGACATTGACCTCAAGACGCTCTTCGAGGCGGTGGGCAAGTACCAAACCGGGCAGATGGACGACGCCGAGTTGTGCGACCTGGAAATGACGGCCTGCCCCGGCTGCGGTTCCTGCGCGGGGATGTTCACCGCGAACACGATGAACTGCCTCACCGAGGCGCTCGGCATGGGGCTGCCCGGCAACGGGACGATTCCGGCGGTGACGGCCGCGCGCATCCGCCTGGCAAAGCACGCCGGGATGCAGGTCATGAAGCTGGTCGAGGCCGGCCTCTGCCCGCGCGACATCCTGACGGCGGCGGCCTTCGAGAACGCGATTGCGGTGGATATGGCGCTCGGCGGTTCGACGAACACGGTGCTGCACCTGCCCGCCATCGCGCACGACGCGGGCGTGAAATTGTCGTTGGCGACGTTCGACGCGATCAGCCGCCGCACGCCGTACCTCATCAAGCTCAGTCCTGCCGGGCCGCATCACATCCAGGATTTGGACGAAGCGGGCGGCGTTCCGGCGGTGATGGCGGAGCTGCGCGGCAAGGGCCTCCTGCACACCGACCTGCCGACGGTGACGGGCCAGACGGTGGGGGAAAACCTCGCGGCGGCGCGGCGGCGCACCAACGTCCTCCGCCCGGCGGACGATCCGTACAGCCCGGAGGGCGGCATCGCGCTGCTGCACGGCAACCTCGCGCCCGACGGCGCAGTGGTGAAGGCGGCAGCGGTCGGCCCGGAGATGCTGCACCATCGCGGCCCAGCGCGCGTCTTCGACGGCGAGGAGGCGGCACTGGACGCCATCCTCGGCGGCGCGATCCAGGCGGGCGACGTGGTCGTCATCCGCTACGAGGGACCGCGCGGCGGGCCGGGGATGCGCGAGATGCTCATGCCCACCTCGGTGCTGTCGGGGATGGGGCTGGACGACAAAGTTGCGCTCATCACCGATGGGCGGTTCTCCGGCGCGACGCGAGGGGCCGCGCTGGGCCATGTCTCGCCGGAGGCGGCGGGCGGCGGCCTCATCGGGCTGGTGCAGGAGGGCGACGCTATCGAGATTGATATCCCCAATCGCACGCTCACGCTGCACGTGGAAGAGGCGGAAATCGCCCGGCGGCGCGCCAGTTGGACGCCCAATCCGCCGAAAATTCAGCACGGCTGGCTGGCGCGATACGCCTGCATGGTCACATCGGCCAGTGAGGGCGCAATTTTGAAGTAGTAGGGGCAGGGTCCCCCTGCCCAACTTTGAAAAATACCAAGTTGAGGAGGAGAGTTATTATGGCAGGCTTCACAAAGAGTGAGTTTATTTGGACAAATGGCAAGTTGGTGCCGTGGGATCAGGCGAATGTGCATGTCAGCACGCACGCGCTGCACTACGGGTCAAGCGTCTTCGAGGGGATTCGCGCCTACGAGGTGGACGGCAAAGCGCACCTTTTCTGCCTGGATGCGCACATCAGGCGGCTGTTCAACTCGTGCAAGGTCTACCGGATGCCCATCGGCTACACGGAGGACGAGATCAAGCAGGCGATTGTGGACACCATCAAGAAGAATGGCCTCAAATCCTGCTACGTCCGCCCGTTAGTCTTCCGGGGCGCCGACGGCTTCAGCCTGGATCCGCGCAAGTATCCGGTTGAGGTCATCATCATTACCGTGGAATGGGGCCGTTACCTGGGCGCGGAGGCCATCGAGCAGGGGGTAGACGTGGGGGTCAGCTCCTGGCGGCGGATGGCGCCCGGCACGTTCCCGGCGGCCACCAAGATCGGGGGGCAGTACATCAACTCGCAGTTCATCGCTATGGAAGCTACCGACAACGGCTACGCCGAGGGGATCGCGCTGGACATCAACAACTTCGTTAGCGAGGGCAGCGGCGAGAACATCTTCGTCGTCCGCGACGGCGTCATCAGCACCCCGCCGCTTTACGCCTCCGTGCTGGAGGGCGTCACCCGGCGCTGCGCGATGCAGTTGGCGCAGGATTTGGGGTACACGATGAAGGAAGAGATGATGCCGCGCGAGATGTTGTACATGGCGGACGAGGTCTTCTTCACCGGCACGGCGGCGGAAGTCACGCCGATCCGCTCCATTGACCACATCACCATCGGCAGCGGGCGGCGTGGGCCGATCACGGAAAAGCTCCAGGTGCAGTTCTTCGGCATCGCTTCCGGGGAATTGCCGGACCGGCACGGCTGGCTGATGCCGGTAGAGTAAAGAGGCAGGGAGCAGGAAGCAAGAATCGGCGGATCAGGAAATACCTGGTTCGCCGGTTTTTGTTATCTTGATAAAAAAGTAGACAGCCGCCCCAAATGCCATTACAATAACAGGTATGAATCCTTCAAACATTTTCATCCCAAGGTAAGGAGGCAGCAATGGCAAGCGAGATTCAGTTGAAATCAGGCGAAAGTGTCATCGTGCGCGCGCCGGCGGCGACAGGCGCGCCGCGTGAAGTGCAACTTCAAGCCGGGAAGAGCGTCACTATTCACGCGCCGGCGGCGGATACGCCGCCCTGGGTGGACGTGCGCAACCAGATGTCGGTCAACCTCAAACCCGACGATCCGTGGCTGATTGATGAGGGCCGCACCGGCTGGTGGAAGCGCTCGCTCGGCCAGATTGACGGCGTCACGATCCATCACACGATGACGCACGACATGATGGCCTGCGCCAATTACATCACCAAGCCGCGCGCCAAGGGTGGCAAAGGCTATCCGACGACGCAGTACGCCTTCTGGGTGCAGGCGGATGGCGTCATCAAGTATTGCGTGGACCTGACCGAAGCCCCGTGGCACGATCACTGCGGCGACGAAAACACGCACATCGCCGTGGGCGTCGCCGGCGAATGGGACAAAGAATCGCCGCCGCGTGTGCAACTGGAAGCCGTGGCCCGGCTGTGCGCCTACCTGATGCGCACTCTGAACATCTCCCTGGAAAACGTGGACGGCCACCGCGAGTGGTCGAATCGTTACCAGGGCAAGCCGATGACCACCTGCCCCGGCTGGCTCACGGGCGGCTGGCGCAACGCCTTCTTCGCCCTGCTGCAAGCCGAGGTCAACCCGGCGGGCGCTTCGTTTGCCGCGCCGGCAGAAGTGGACACCACCACCCTGGAGGGGGCGTTGGCGGCTCACGACGAAGGACGGTGAAGCGAGTGAGGTGTGAGGCGTGAGGTATTCTCACGCAAAGGCGCAAAGCACGCCAAGTTCTTTAGTCATTTTGCGCCTTTGCGCCTTTGCGTGAAACAGAATTTTGCAAAGGAGGGTGCTATGAAAATCCTGGTTTACGGCGCAGGGCCGTTGGGCAGTGTCTTTGCGGCCAAATTGCATCAGGGCGGCCACGAAGTTTCGATTTTGGCGCGCGGGCAGCGGTTGAGCGACCTGCGCGAGCACGGGGTGGTGATCCACAACGTCACCACCGACGAATGGGTGACGGCGCGGGTCAACGTGGTGGAGCGCCTGGCCCTGGACGATGCCTATGACGTGATTATGGTTATCATGCGGAAGAACAACGCGCTGGACATCCTGCCGATCCTGGCAGCGAATACGCGCGTGCCGGACATCCTTTTCTTGATGAACAACGCCGCCGGGCCGGACGCCCTGGTCGCGGCGCTCGGCAAGGAGCGCGTGCTGACCGGTTTCCCGGCGTCGGCGGGATACCGCGAGGGGCACGTCATCCACTGCCTGACGGGAACGGAAGAGGAATCCTACCCCATCCCCTTTGGCGAGGTGGATGGGCGCATTACGGAACGGACGCGGCGCATCGCCGCCGCGCTCGACGCCGCGCCGGGCTTCAAGGCGGAGATTCGCACAGACATGGACGCCTGGCACAAATACCACGTCGCGCTGCTGATGCCCTCGCTGGCCCCGGCGCTGTATGCCTGCGGCACGGATCGCCTGCGGCTGCTGCGCACGCGGGACGCGCTGGTGCTGGCGATTCGTGCCGTCCGCGAGGGGTTCCGCGTGTTGCAGGCTCAAGGGCTGCCGTTGACCCCCTCCAGTTTTCGATTGTTCGCCTGGCTGCCGGAGCCGCTGCTGGTGGGGGTCTTCCGCCAACGCTTCGCCGATGCGCGGATGGAGATCGCAATGGTGCGCCACGCCAACGCCGCCCGCGACGAGATCAAGCACCTCACCGATGAGTTCCTGACCCTGGCGCGCGCAACCAACGTGCCGACGCCCGCCATTGACCGCCTGTACCCCCATCTTGACCCGGCGACGCCGCTACTGCCCGATGGCAGCCAGGAGATTCCAATGGATTGGCGGAGCGTGTGGATCGGCGCGGGCGCGCTGGCGGCTATGGTTGCTGCCGGGATTTGGCTTATCAAAAGGCTGAAGTCCTCAACGGATTGAACGGATTGAACGGAAATGGAAACGTGGAAGCAGCGCGCGCGCCAGCTCAAGGCGGAAACCTACGCGCTTTATCTGGCGTACCGTGACCCGCGCACGCCCTGGCCCGCGCGGATAGTCGCTGCGATCGTCGTCGGCTACGCCTTCAGTCCGATTGACCTGATTCCCGACTTCATCCCGGTTTTAGGCTATCTGGACGACCTGGTGCTCGTCCCGTTCGGCGCCTGGCTGGCGCTCAAGCTGATTCCGCCGGCGGTGATGGCCGACAGCCGCGCCAGGGCGCAGGAGGCGCTGGCGAGCGGCAGACCCGTCAGCCGCGCCGCCGCCATCGTCATCGTTCTTGTTTGGATAGGGTTGGCAGCTCTGGGCATCGCCGTGGCTGTCAAAGTATTCAGATAAAATCCGTTTAATCCGTTCAATCCGTTGACAAAAAGGAGGAGAAAATGGCTGACTTTCTGGAAAATCCCAAGATCGCCAACCTTTACAAGGATGTCCCGCCGGAACAACTCGAACCTTACCGGCGCTTCCGCAACGAGCACGCCTTTAAGCACCTTACGCTGAATGGCGTGGCGTGGGAGTATTACGACCTCGGCAGCGGGCCGGAAACCCGCCTGATGTTGACCGGCGCGCTCGGCATTCCCTACTTCGACTGGCATCACCTGCTGGCCTTCGCGCAAACACACCGCGTCATCGCGCCGTGCTATCCGCCGGTGGACACGATGGACGCGCTCTGCAACGGCCTCGCCGGGATCCTGCGGCACGAGGGGATCGAGCGGGCGCACGTCCAGGGCGGCTCGTATGGCGGCTTCGTCGCGCAGATTTTCGTGCGGCGTTACCCGGCCATGACCGCCTCGCTCGTCCTCTCTCACACGCAGCCTACCTATCCCGACGACGAGGGGACGGTGAAGCTGCAACGGATGCTGCGGTGGATGAAGGTGCTGCCGACCGGCGCGTTGCGTTGGGCGATGAATCTCAGCCTGGGCAAACTGATGCCGCAGAAAACGCCGGATGTGGCGCTGCCGTTCGCCATCTATGCCGAACTGTTGGGCGTCCGCCTGACCAAAGCGCACTTGCTCAGCATCCTGGCGCGCACGGTGGACTACGAAAGCCACCGTTTCACGCCGGACGATCTGGCCGATTGGCCGGGTCGCATTCTGATCATGATGACCGAAAACGACCGCACTACGCCCGAATCCGTGCGCGTGGACTTCAAGCGGATTTACCCGGAGGCGCAAGTCCATCTCTTTGAGGGGACAGGACATGCCACATCCTGGGAACAGGCGGACGAGTATCGCGCCGTCATCAATGAATTTCTCAACGGATTGAACGGAATTTAACGGATGCTTCCGTTGAATCCGTGCAATCCATTGTGCTATGGAGGGAAAGACTATGAACTCAGATACTAAACGCGGCGTCGCCCGGTGGATTTTCAAGAGCATCGTGTATACCGTGCTCTTTGGGTTGGCCCTGTTCGCACCATCCGGCGACCTGAGATGGGATTGGGGATGGGCCTATCTGGTCATCTACATCGTCAACCAGGGCATTCTGACCGTGATCCTGCCGCCCGATTTGCTTGCGGAGCGCTCCAAGCCGCAGGAAGGGAGCAAAGGCTGGGACATTGTCCTGGCCAGTGTGGCGGCCTTGTTAATGCCGCTGGTGATGTATCTCGTCGCCGGGCTGGATCACGACAAGGGGTGGAGCAACGCGGTCTCCCCCATTGCGCAAGTCGTGGCGTTGGGGGTGATGATCGGCGGCATCGCGCTGTCGGATTGGGCGATGGCGGCGAACAAGTTCTTCTCCGGGGTGATCCGCATCCAGGCGGATCGGGGACACACCGTGGAAACGGGCGGGCCATATCGTTTCGTGCGGCATCCGGGCTACGTCGGCGGGATGCTGCACCACCTCGGCGCACCGCTGCTGCTCGGCTCGTGGTGGGCGCTGATTCCCGGCGGCATCGGCGCGCTGCTGTTCGTGCTCCGCACCGCGTTGGAAGACGCGACGCTTCAGAAAGAGTTGCCCGGTTACACCGACTATGCGCAGCGGACGCGCTCCCGGCTGCTGCCGGGGGTGTGGTAAACTTACAAGATCTGAATACAGTAGTTACGCGGTTCGTTTCTTTGGACAGGATTTACAGGATTAACAGGATAAAAAAAGTGTCTACAAAACCTTCTCTAATCCTGGAAATCCTGTTAATCCTGTCAAAAAAAAATAAGAAACTGCGTAACTCCTGTGAATAAATAGCGACCATGATGAAAAGTTTAGATCTCAACCGTACATACTATCACGATTGTATTGCTCCAGTATTGAAAACCCATTGCCCGGAAATCGCGCAACGACATGCCGCCGCGCTGATCGGCTGGGGGTCTGAAGTTTTGGGGAACGACGACGAGTTTTCCAAAATCTACGGATGGGGCCCGCGCGTAGTGCTATTTTTGACGCCGGAGGATCTCGCTCAATGGGGCCACAAAGTCGTGGAAATGCTTCACCGGTACGTACCCCCAGAGATTTTGGAGCAGCCCACACGCTTCACCGACCCAACAGCAGGGCCGCCCACACCCACCACAGAGCCGGGCGGCGTATTACAAATCCCTATCACGACGTGCGCGCGCTTTGTCAGGCTGTATCTCGGCCTGGAAGAAGCGGAGGGTACGCCTCCCACCCTTCCTGCGCGGCGCTGGTTGCTCATCCCAGAGGATGGCTTGCTGCGTCTGACGGCCGGGGAAGTTTTCCATGATGGTGTGGGAACCCTCACGCAATTGCGCGACGCCTTCCGCTATTTTCCCGATGACGTCTGGCGTTATCGCCTGGCCTACCAGTGGACCATGCTGAGTTGGGACATTGATCTTATCGGGTTGTGCGCGCATCGCGGGGATACGCTCTCCGCCAGAGTCACCCTGGCGAGATCTGTGGAAAGGATCGTCGGACTGATTTTCCTGCTGAATCGTGTCTACAAACCGGGGTATCCGAAGTGGCTGCATCGCCAGTTCTACAAGCTGCCGTACCTGGCTGCCAATCTTGGGCCGGACTTGGAGCGTCTCTTGGCATCTGACGACGTGACGTCCAGCACGACACGACTCTACCCCATCCTTGACGTACTCATCGCGTTCCAATGCCGCTGCGCCGATCTGCCGGCGCCGGACTACAAAAAGTCGCCGCACCTGGATCGCGGCTTTTTTGCCTATGACTTGCAGCCGGTCATTGACACGCTCAGGGCCACCATCCACGGAGAGCTGCACGACCTGCCCTTCAAAATCGGCGCGATGGATCAGTGGGTGGGCGACCAGAGTCTGTTGATGTGGCCGGTGCATCTTCAAGTCCTGGCCGGTATTTATGACTGTGAAGACCCGGTAGCGGCCATCTTCCGGCGAAACGACTTTGAACATTTCCTGTAATCCATGCCAACAACAAAGGGGGTGAAAATCATTCGCCACCCTTTGATATGTAGGCAGTCAACCGAACGTTAGCTTCACGCTGGGGGTTTGTATCCCAGTATCCGGTATTTCAACAGCGTCCACAGCACGGTGAAGCCATCCTTCCAGGAAATCTTTTTCCCTTCGACGAATTCCCGCCCGCTATAAGAGATGGGCACTTCGTAGATGCGGTAGCCCATCAACAGGATTTGCACGGTGATCTCCGGATCGAACCCCCACCCCTGCGCTCTGAGATGCAGCTTTTTCGCCACTTCGCGGGTAAAGACTTTGTAACACGTCTCCATATCGCTCAGGATGGTGTTGTAGAGCAAATTGGTGACAAACGTGAGGAACCGGTTCCCTAGCATGTGCCAGAAGAACATCGCCTTGGTCGGCCCGCCGCGAAACCGCGAGCCGTAGACCGCCTGGGTGCGTTTTTCCAGGATAGGCTGCAACAAATGCGGATAGTCGCGGGGGTCGTACTCCAGGTCAGCGTCCTGAATCAGGCAAATGTCGCCGGTCGCGTTTTGCAATCCCGTCCACACCGCCCCACCCTTGCCACGGTTGACCTCATGGTAAATCACGCGGACGTCTGGCTGACCTTCCAATGTTTTCAGAAAGTCACGCGTGCCGTCCTTCGAGCCGTCGTCCACAATGACGATCTCCCGCTCCAGTTCAATCGTCTCTTCGTGGGCCTTATTGGCCCAGACGCACACCTGCAAATGCACGGCGCGCACTTCACTGATGATTTCTTCAATCGTTTCGATTTCATTGTAAACCGGCATGATAACAGAGAGTTTCATCATTCCTCCCTCCTCTGGAAATAGCGAATTGCGAATTGCGAATTGCGAATTGCGAATTGCAAATAGCGGGATCTCTGCGTCCTCTGCGTCTTTGCGGTGAAAATTTTCATCCGACCGCTGGTGAACCGCAGGTTAATGACGAATTCCACTGAAAACGGATTTTGAATTAGCGGTGTAGTTTGAGTTTACGCCGGTCGGGACGCGCCACAGGCTTGTCGGTCGGGCACGCTGGCGTTTTTGGACGCCGGCCGTGCGGCCACACCCAATCGAGCAACACCTTGCGCTCCGCCACATCCAGGTCGCGCCACCCGCCCGGCGGCAAGTCGGCCGGCAGCGTGAGCGGGCCGATGGCGACGCGCACCAGGCGGACGGTCGTGTAGCCTAACGCGGCCGTCATCCGCTTGATCTGCCGCTTTTTGCCCTCAAAGAGCACGATGCGCAGCCACGTCGTCTTCTCCGGCGCGGGCTGCGGCTGGTCGAAGGCCGGCAGGGGCGGCGGGCTGTGCAGGATTTCCACATCGGAGGGCCGCGTCAGCCCCGTTTTGATGGCGATGCCCTCGCGGAAATGCACAATGTCCTCCGCCGTCGGATGACCGCGCACCAACACCAGATAGGTCTTCGAGTGATTAAAGTTGGGGTGCGTGACGCGATGCAGCAACTCCCCGTCGTTGCTGAGCAAGAGCAACCCCTCGCTGTCCAGGTCGAGCCGCCCAGCGGCGTGCAAATTTCTGGGGATGCCCCACGTGGTCAGCGTCGGCACATCCTTCGGCTCCCCGTGCCGACACTCAACGTCGAAGGGCTTATAGGCTATCACGTAACGGAACATGGCCCGGATTATATCCATTCAACGGGATGGAACAAGGATTTCCAAATTCAATGTGATGCTTCATGTAGCAAAGGAATCACTTCGTCCAAATCCTGCGCTTCGGCAGCGAAAACCAGAAATGTGACAGCCCCTTGTTGTTGAATGTAAATGCTGCGGTTTTCGTGCTTCCAACGCAGTGCCCGCTCTCCAGGTTGGATGTGGCGCGCTACTTCTTCGTATCCACGCTCCTCCGTCAGTGCGAGGCGGTGCGCCGTGACAAATTCCCAGGCGTCATCATTGGAATCCCAGACCGTTTGCCAGATCAGGATATCCCGCCCGTCATCGGGATGTTCCAAGAGAATATACCGATCTCCGTCCCAACCGGCGGCAGCGACCGAGGCCAGATCGGGCGAGACGAATTCCCCCAGATACTCGCGGGTCCACAACTCTCCCGCCACCTCATTGTCCAACATCGTCCAGGTCGTGGAGAGCACTGTGACGGCTTCGGGCAATTGCACCTCCTGGGGATCGTCCCTTTCATCCCCTTTGTATTTGTCAGGATGCAGGATTTGTTCTGTTGAGGCGGGTGGGTCAGCGTAAGTTCTTTCTATATTCGGCCAGTAGCCGCCAGGAGCCACCACTTCAACAAATTCCAGGCCGATTTCGTAGGGGTAGATTTGCATACGCTCCAGGATTCCCGGCACATCCCACCCCTCTGACAAAGTCTGCACCGAGGAATTCATCATAACCCAGGATTCAAGCTCTGTGATGTATGACTGCAAATATTTGATCGTAAACTGGGTAGCTTCACCCTCCGCCAGTGAACGGAAAGCCATACTCTGATCATCGTCGGTAACATCCTGGATCTGCTCCAGGCCATAGTGCTGATCTTGCAAAGCGTGGAGATACTCATGGGCAAAGGTGAGTTCTTCGCGTGGGTCAAGGAGCTCTTCATCACCGATCACATACAGCGTATCTTCTTCCCATTCATAGTAACCGGCGGTCTGTTCGGAACGCAAGTCTATGAACAGTTGCGTCAGATCCGCTTCAGGATCGAGCAACCCCATCAAGACCCAGGAGTCGTGCATGGCGTGCATGGCCTCCTGTTCCCCGGCATATTCAGCTTCGAGGGATTCACGCAAAGTTTCAGGGGTCAGCATCTCGAAAACCACATCCTGCTTGGGTTTCAGGCCGCGCTCCTTTTCCACATTCTGCTTGATCTCCTCAATCTGGTCGGCGACTGACACCGTTGAGCTGATGTGGCGCAGGTCTTGGATGACAATCTGCCCATACGTATCGGCAGAATTCCAACCTAGCCCCTCCGAAAGGTCCAGAAACAGCGTATAAGGAGCGCTCACTTCGATTTGGCTTTCCTCTATAGCATTTTGAAGGGATATCCAAACCCCGCCATCCAGCCAGGGTTCAATGCGCGGGACAGTGAAAGTTACCCCTCCAATCATAATGCCGATAAAATTAGCCAGTGTCTCATCGTCAAATTCGGAAAATTCCTCTATCTCAAGGATAAGATGCATCACCCGTTGACTTTCGATGTCCTCCATCGCAACTTTCTGCAAAGAAATGCCGGCATCTAAATAGTCGAGAATTCGGTTAATTGTCTCCCGGGTCAACGCGACGCCTTCCGTTTCGCGCAGGTGATAGGCGTCTTCCGCGAGCGATTGGGCGGTGACAGTGAGCAAGGTTTTGGGAGTGTCGGCCAATTGGTCGTCGTTGTAGTCCAGGTAGGCGGTAAACGCTTCCGCCGCTTGCGCCGCTCGCCCTAACTCGCGGCGCGCCCGTCCCAGATACAAATAGGCCGTTGAATCCGTCACGCCCTCTGAGGTGGCCATTTGTAAGGATTGCTCCGCCCGCCGATAGTCGCCCAACTGACAATAGACGATTCCCAACAGCGCTCGCGCATCGTGACTTAAGAAGGTTTTATCAATTTTTTCCATCTGCTCTAAAGTTTCGGCAGTCTTTTCATACTCTCCTTGCTGAAAATAAGCTCGCGCCAGGCCATACCAGGCGGACTCATTGTCTATTTCCTGCGCCAGGATGTATTTGAAAGTTCTCTCAGCGTCCGCATATTTTTGAGCATACAGATGGGTATACCCTAAAGCAAGATAGAAATCCGGGTCGTCTACTCTTTGCATCAGCGCCGCGCGATAATTCTCGATAGCTTTTTCATAATCGCCCTCGGCAAAATAATGCCTCGCGACGCCTATCAGCGTTGTGGGGTCATGCGCGGACAATTCCGCAGCCTGCCGATACCCCTCCTCAGCGCGCTTGGTTTCATCCTGACATTCCATTGCCAGCGCCAACCCCAGGTGTGCTTCCCCCGCATCGGGGGAAAAGTTCAATAATTCATGAAAAGTGTCGGCGGCCTCCTCACACTCATCCGCATCTAACTGGGCAAAACCCTTGCCCAGATAAGCGCTCCAATAGTCCGGATCTGCCGCAATCAACTTCTCAAAAGCTTCTAAGGCTACCTCAGTCGCATCCTGCTGCATATAGAATCCGCCGCGTGTGTAGAGAACCAGAGGCAGTTCTGGCGCTATGCCGGTCAGCTTGCGCAGGGTCATAGAAGCCGTATTCGAGTCATCACGCGCCATGTCCAGGTGAACAGACAGCGCCAGCGCCTGTAGATGATCGGGAGTCTGCTCAAAAACCCGAGCAAGTTCGGTCTCTGCTTCTGGATATTCGGTCGCCCGCATATACATTTCAGCCAGAACCAAGCGCGCCGGCAGGAAATTGGGCGTCTGAGAAATCGCGCGCGTTGCGACAAGCTGTGCGCTGTCAAACTTGCCCAGGGCGGCGTGACATTCGGCCTGAGTCATCAGAGCCAGGACATTATCCGGCTCCACCTCAAGCGCGGTTGCAATGGCCTCTTGCGCATCATCCACCGCATAAAGCGCTAAATAGGCCTTGGCCAGGGCAACGTGCGCCAAAGCGGAGTCTTCGTCCAATGCCACTGCCTTTTTAGCGGCTTTGGGCAGGTCAGCATAATGCACATTCAACGTCTGCACCAATGACAGATAAGCCCATGCCTCACTGCTCTCCGGCGCCATATCCACCGCCTGTTGAGCCAGCTCCAGCGAGGCCGCCCAACGTTCCGGTTGCAACGCATAGAGGAAGGCCCGGTGACTATAAGCGAGGGCAAATTGCGGATCGGCCAGCAGTGTTTGACTATAAGCTTCATCGGCTCTGACGAAGTCATTTTCAAACAGTGCCGCGTCACCTTGTAAGAGATAATACGTTGGTGGGATGGGCGTGGGAGTGGGCGTAGGCAGTGGGGTCGCGGTAGCCGTCGGCGGGAGCGCTGTGGCGGTCGGCGCAGGCGGTGGGGTAGATACACACCCGGCGCCAAAATAACAAAGAATGAAGAGGAGAATTCCGTTAATGCGAATAGCTTTTTTAAGATTCAGGGGATTCACAGGTGTAACCTTCCTTACTTTAATCTTTCATAGCCCCGGAAAATCCAACAACAGATTTTCCAACAACAACTGCGTATTGACGTTCCGCTGAAGCGCCTGCTGCGCTTTTTCCAAAGCCTGGATCATTTCCAGCGTGCGCGCCACATCCACCTGAGCGGCGATGTTTTTCAGCACGTCGGCGTGTTCCCGATACGTCATTTTGACGGCGTTGTCAGTCTGGATGAGCAGCACGTCTCGCCAGCCGGTCAGCCAGTATTCGAGGGTTTCGGGCAGATGCGCGTCATCCCGCCCCATCTCCTGCGCCGTCTCGAAGCGGGTGGGCAAATCCTGCGCCAACACGGCCAGCATGGCCGTCAACGCCTGCTCCATCTGCTCCTGGTACGCCGGATCGGTGACGGCGCGCACCGCCCACCCGATCCGCCCGCCGGAGATGCGCGCCAGCCACTCCGCCTGCTCCGGCGCGACGGCCCACCGCGCGATGAGCGCCTCTTCCACCTGCTGCCGCCCCAACGGGCGCAGGCCGATCTGCCGGCTGCGGGAAACGATGGTGGGCAGCAGCAACTCGGCGTCCTGCGCTAGCAGCATCAAGTGCGCGTAGCCCGGCGGCTCCTCCAACGTCTTGAGCAACGCGTTGGCCGCCCCGATGGTCGCGCGCTCGAAGTCGGCAATCAGCGCGACCTTGCAGCGGCTCTCGTTGGGCGTCAGACTGAGGAAGCGCTCCACGTCGCGGATTTGATCAATCTTAAGCGCGCCGCCTTTGGCGTCCGCTTCGATGAAGAGAAAGTCCGGGTGATTGCCGGAATTCAACTTGCGGCACGACAGGCAGACGCCGCACGGGGGCAGTTCCGCCTCGCCCTTGCACAGCAGCGCCGCCGCGACCGTGCGCGCCAGCGTAAACTTGCCGACGCTTTCCGGTCCGGTGAACAGCAGCGCGTGCGGAACCTCGCCGCGAGTCACGGCCAACTGCAACTGCCGCACCGCCCACTCATGCCCGACGATAGGCCAGCCACTTAACGTCTCAGGATTGCTGCTCATTTGCCACTCCATACCCGAAAAGATGGGGATTAGGGGTTGGGGGTTGGGGATTGGGGAAGACTGTCCCCCCATCCCTGCTCCC
>DAOUGD010000154.1:0-23676 GCA_034429475.1 Anaerolineae bacterium | reverse complement strand
TTTGTTGGGACAATAGAGCGTGTTCCAATCCATTTTCGCATCCTTGTGTAGCATTTGTGATGCTCTTAAGGATACGACAAATGGCACACTATTTCACTTCCTCATCAAGGAAAATGAGGGACAATACCATTTTGTCGAATTACTTATTTTATGGTGTACTTAATCTGCTGATAAATTTCTCCCTATGGCACAGGTTGAGATTTTCTTTTCATTCGACCGCTGAGGTAGCCCGGTTCATCAACCACATCGCCGCCGCCGGCGCCAGGATCGCGCCGAAGAAGGCCAGCAGAAAGGAGTTGACGTTGGAGGAAAACGCGCCGACCGCCGCGTACACCGCTGAAATCCCCAGGTTCGACAACGTCGTGAGCAGCATAAATCGCCCAAATGGAACCCGGCTGATGCCTGCAAACAGCACGGACGCCTCCGCCAACATCGGAACCGGGCGCGCGACTAACAATACCCAGTCGCCAAAACGCTGTTGAAGCGCGGCCAGCCGCGTCAAATCCCGTTCACCGACCAGGCGGGCGGCGACCGGACGGCCCAGATTGGCGCCGACCCAATAGCCCAACAGGCAGCTCACGGTCATCCCGGCCCACGAGGTCAACAGACCGCGCACGAACCCCAACACAAAGCCCGCCGCTGTGCTGGCGAGGCTCGAAGGGACAGGCAGTAAAATATCCCCGCCGAGCAAGGCGCCCAACACCAACGCGATCTGGCCGGTATGCTGCGCGCTCGTCTCGATAAAGTTTTCCGTCCATAATTCAATTTGCTCGCCGAATATCATAAAAGGAATCAGAATCAGGGCAAAAATCCCTACTACCAACACCGACCAACGTGCTACTTGCTGCTTAGTCATTTTCTCCTCTCCTTATGAAAATAGCCACAGAGCACACAGAGGGCACAGAGAAAAAGAAAGTCTCCGCGCGCGCTGCGTCTCTGCGGTGAAAATTTCCCTTACGCCAACTCACGAAGCTGGGCCTTCGTGCATTGATGGGATATCGCCGTCGCAGCAGTCTAACATTATTAGCGAGACGCCACGCCTGGCGCAATCGCCATTATAACTGGCTTTCACGTAAAGAGAATAGAAGGCGGATCGCACTTGCTCCGCCGCTAATCTGCACTAAACTTAGGGCAACTCAACCCACGGAGGTGTCTATGCAAACCTGGCAGGAAACCATTCCCTTGATGCAGACCGGTTATCACCTGGAAATGCTGGCAAAGGTGGACGCGCGCCGCACGCAAACGACGATTTATCCGCCCCGCGACCGCACGTTCTACGCGCTCGAAACCCTGCCCTTTGACCGGGTGCAGGTGGTCATTGTCGGGCAAGACCCGTATCACGGGCCGGGGCAGGCAAACGGGCTGGCGTTTTCGGTGCCGCAGGGCGTCAAAGCGCCGCCGTCCCTGCTGAACATCTTCAAGGAAATTGAGGACGACATCTATGGCGGTCAGCCGCAGAATTTCTCCCCCGATTTGACGCGTTGGGCTGATCAGGGTGTGCTGCTGCTCAATGCCGCGCTCACCGTCGAAGCGGGGAAAGCCGCCTCACACAAAGATTTGGGCTGGCACGCTCTGACCGATCAAATCATCTCTGAACTCAACCGCCAGCGCGAGCATCTGGTCTTTATCCTGTGGGGCCGCCACGCGCAATCCAAGCGCCCGCTCATTGATGCAAACCGGCACCTCATCCTCGAATCCGCCCACCCCTCACCGTTGTCGGCCCACAGCGGTTTTTTCGGCTGCAAGCACTTCTCAAAGGCCAACGCCTACCTGGCAGAACACGGCGGCACGCCCATTCAATGGTAGGGAAGAAGCAAGAGGCAGGAAGCAAGAAAACTACTCATTACTGATTTCTCATTTCCCATTACTCTTCACTATGACAGGAGAATCGTATGGAATACAAACTGTTAGGCAACACCGGCGTCAAAGTTTCATCGCTGTGTTTTGGCACGATGTCCTTCGGCGGCGACGCCGACGAGGAAACGTCCGCCGCCATGTTCCACCGCTGCCGCGAGGTGGGCATCAACTTCTTCGACTGCGCGAACACCTACCAGCGCGGGCGCGCCGAGGAAATCCTGGGGAAACTCATCCACGGCTGCCGCGCTGAGCTGGTCATCAACACCAAAGTCCATTTCCCGATGGGCGACGACGTGAACGCGCGCGGCTCCAGCCGCAAGCACATCATGCACTCTATCGAACAAAGTCTGAAACGGCTCAACACTGACTACGTTGACCTGTACTTCCTGCACCGCTTCGACGACGCGACGCCCATCGAAGAAAGCCTCCGCGCGCTGGATGACTTGGTGCGCCAGGGCAAAGTGCTCTACCCGGCGGTCAGCAACTTTGCAGCGTGGCAAATCGCCAAAGCGTTGGGCATTTCCGAATGTCACGGCTGGGCCAAGTTCGCCTGCGTGCAGCCGATGTACAACCTCGCCAAGCGGCAGGCGGAAGTCGAAATCCTGCCGCTGGCGCAGGCCGAACACCTCGGCGTGATCCCGTACAGCCCGCTGGGCGGCGGCTTGCTCACCGGCAAGTACGGCGTGGAGCGGAAACCAGAAAGCGGACGGTTGGTGAGCAATGCGATGTACAAGACACGCTATGGCGCAGAATGGGTATATCAAGTGGCCGAGGATTTCACGCGGTTAGCGCAGGAACACGGGTACAACCCCGTCAGCCTGGCCGTCGCATGGGTCGGCAGCCACCCCGCCGTTACCGCCCCCATCATCGGCGCGCGGAACGTGGCGCAGTTGGAAGGTTCGCTGGGCGCGTTGGACATCCCGATGACGCCGGACTTGCGTGCGGCCATCTCCGCGCTCGCGCCGGAGCCAGCCCCCGCCACCGACCGCAGTGAAGAGCGCAGTGGAATGAGCTACAGCCAACAATTGACACAAACCAAATAAGTGGGAAATGGGTAATGGGAAATGAGTAACGAGTAACGAGTAACCAGTAACGAGTAAGCAGTAACGAGTAACGAGTAACGAGTTACCAGTTTCTAATAATCCCAGGAGGTAAACAATGTTTTGTTATCAATGCGAACAAGCGGCAAAAGGGGAAGGGTGTACGGTGCGCGGCGTCTGCGGCAAAGACCCCACGGTGGCGGCGTTGCAGGATTTGCTGATCGAGACGCTGACCGGCATAGCGTTCTACGCGCACGGATTGCATCAAAAGAGCGTGGCGACGCCAGAAGCCGACTGCTGCCTGATCGAAGGGCTGTTCACCACGATCACCAACGTCAACTTCGACGCGCTGCGGCTGCGCGACCTCAACCTGGAAGTGCAGGCCGTCAAAGAGCGAACGCGGGCACTGTATGAGGCGCAGGTTGGGCCGGCGACCGGGACGCTGCCCCTGGGTGCGACGTTGGTTGCCGCCGATAGCGTCGAAGAGCAGGTCAAACAGGCGGAGCAGCTTGTCCTCAGCCCGGAGGAACGGAACACGGACATCGCCAGCCTGCGCGCCGTCATTCTTTTCGGGCTGAAGGGGGTGGCTGCCTACGCCGATCACGCGCGGGTGCTCGGTCGAGAAGACACCGTCGTCAACGAGTTCTTCAGCGAGGCGTTGGCCGCCATCCGTGACGCCCGCCTCGGCGCGGGGGAGCTGGTGGCGTTGACGCTCAAGACCGGCGAGGTCAACTTGCGCTGTATGGAGTTGCTCGACGGCTCGCACGTGGCGCACTTCGGTCATCCCACCCCCACCCCCGTCCCCACTGGCGTGCGGAAAGGGCCGGCTATCGTCGTCTCCGGCCACGATCTGCTGGATTTGGAGATGTTGTTGCAGCAGACGGAGGGGAAGGGCATCACGATTTACACGCACGGCGAGATGCTCCCGGCGCACGGCTATCCCGGTCTGAAAAAGTACGCGCATCTGTACGGCAACTATGGCAGCGCGTGGCAGAATCAACAGAAGGAGTTCGCCGCGTTCCCCGGCGCAATTTTGATGACGACCAACTGCATCCAGGAGCCGCGCAAGTACGCCGACAACATCTTCACCACAGGTCTGGTCGCCTGGCCGGGCGTGGAACACATCCCCGCCGACGCCAGCGGCTACAAGGATTTCACGCCGGTAATCGAGCAGGCGTTGACGCTCGGCGGCTTTGCGGAGGATAAAGAGGACGTTGTCATCACAGTAGGCTTCGGGCACAATGCCGTGCTGGGGGTGGCGGACAAAGTGATCGCGGCGGTCAAGGCCGGGCAGATCAAGCACTTCTTCCTGATCGGCGGCTGCGACGGGGCGAAGCCGGGCCGCAACTACTACACGGACTTCGCCGAGCAGACACCCGCCGACACAGTGATGCTGACGTTGGCCTGCGGCAAATACCGCTTCAACAAGAAGGACTACGGAGACATTGGCGGGATTCCGCGCCTGCTGGACGTAGGGCAATGCAACGACGCCTACTCCGCCGTCCAGATCGCCGTCGCGCTCGCCAATGCCTTTGGCGTCGGCGTCAACGACCTGCCGCTGAGCTTCATCCTCTCGTGGTACGAGCAAAAAGCGGTGTGCGTCCTGCTGACGCTGCTGTATCTGGGGATTAAGAACATCCGCCTCGGCCCCTCGCTGCCGGCGTTTGTCACGCCGGGCGTGCTCCAGGTGTTGGTGGACAACTTCAACATCATGCCGATTGGCACAGTGGAAGCGGATATGGCGGCGTGTCTGGGGTAAAATCGCCCTAATTCGTCAAACGTCAAACGTCATCTTCTGATGTTTGACGTTTGACGTTTGACGTTTCATATTTCCGGTTCCAATCCGAAAGCGATTTCACCATCACCACCAGCGCGCCAAGCATCCCCTGCGCCAGTGCCGGCAACGGCGTTCGCAGCCCCCAGAACAGCAGGCAGACGAGCGCCATGCCCAAGATCGTGCTGCGGGCGCGATGGCGATGCAGGGCTTTGGTCAGCAGCAGCCACAACCCGATGAAGAAAAGCCCCGTCGCCCAAACCTGCCACAATCCCAGCGCGATCATCATCCCCGCATACTTCGCCAGCCCAATCCCCCCGGCAAAGTGGATGTAAACCGACCAATTGTGCCCGATCACCACACAAATCCCGGTAACGGTCGCGGTCCACGGGTCAGAGGTGAGCAAGCGCACGCTGCCCACAGCCAGGAAGCCGAGTAACATATCTAATCCCAACGTGAGCAGCCCGGCGCGCGTCCCGGCCATCCGCGCCACATTCGTCGCGCCGGTGTGGCCACTGCCGGTCGCCCGTACGTCCGTGGCGCCAAAAATACGCGCCACCCCCACCCCGGTTGGAATCGCCCCAATCAGATAGCCCCACAACGCACAGAGGAAGTATGTCCCCATAAGAATCAAAAGGCAAGAAGCAAGAGGCAAGAAACAAGAATCCTGCATCTTGCATCCTGCATCCTTTAGCACCAGACGCGCAGTTTTTGTGGGAAGACGTCGAACTCCATGCGGTGCGCTTCGGTGCAGAGCATTTCGCCGTCTACGTGAGCGACAAGATTATCCGACGAGGTAATGAGGATGTGGTTGGTGCGCGCCATCTGGACGGCGTCGCGCTCCGTGTGGGAACCGTCCATAAAATGCGGCACCAGTCCCAACATTGCCAGCTTGCTGATGTCGCGCACAATGCATACGTCGAAGGCGCCGTCGTCAGGCTGGGCATCGGGCGTGGAGAAGAAGCCGCCGCCCTCGCGTGCGCCATTGGCGACGCACACCATCGGCGCGCGCAGCGACATAGTTTGGTCGTCGTAGGCGATGGTCATTTGCGCAGGTGTGGAGAGAAAGACCGTCTTCAGCACCACCGGCAGGTAGAGCGCCATGCCGCGCACCCACTTGATTTTGCGCGCTTCCAGCGTGACCAGGCCGCCAAAGCCCACGTTGACGGTGTTATCGAAGAAACGCGGCGCGGCGGCGTCCACCTTCACCCGGCACACGTCCACCAGGCGGCTGTGTCCGCGCGCCAGCCGGTCGCAGGCGGCCTTCAAATCGCCAGGGATGCCAACGTTGTGGGCGAAGTCGCTGCCGGAGCCGACGGGCAGCATCCCCATCGTCTCGGCGATGGCGCCGTTGACCGCCGCTCCCGACGCAACCAGCAGCCCGTTGAGCACTTCGTGCGCGGTGCCATCGCCGCCGGCCGCGACGATCACGTCGAAGCCGTCGGCATACGCCTGTTTCGCCAGGTCAACGGCGTGGCCGGGATACGCCGTGCGCACCAGGTCGAAATCCGCCCCCGCTTCCTGCAAATGCTGGCGGATGGCCGGCTCAGAGCGCGCCCCATACCCCCGACCGGCGATTGGATTCAAGATAATCTTAATAGCCATGGGTTTCCTTTCAAATCATAACGGTTGGAGAATAAAAAAACAGGCGATGGGATCAGTTTCCTATCGCCTGTATTACAAACACCAGATGTGAAGGATAGTTACGCAGCGGCTCTAAAGCTCATCAGAAAAGGTGAAACCAGTCGGTGCCGGTCATGATGGAGCACGCGAAGATCAAGAACAAGATGAGCAGGATCACCCCACACCCGATGCCGGTGCAGGAACACCCTCGCCCAAAGCCGAAGTTGTCCTGCAACCAGTCAAAAATCGTATTTAAGAAAGCCAGTTGTAACAGCCCTACTAAACAACCCGGACGCCGATCCATCTTATCACCTCCACGTATTTGAGAAATTGCCTTACACGAAAGGCTTATACTCAATTACGCAGATAAGAGACAGAAGTTGCGAATTATTCGTCAACGGATACAACGGATGGAACGGAGTTAACTTCCGTTGAATTCGTTAAATCCGTTGACTCCTTCCCTTCAAGTGATAACCGCATCAACCCGCCTGAGCCAGCTTTTTCCCATCCACCGGCAAGGGGGCAGGCTTACGCACCGGGTTTTCATGCACCGCGCCCAGGAGCAAAAGTCCGACGAGTAGAAACGCTCCAATAGAGAGGATCGCCATGCGTTGACCTTGCTGGCGGGCCAGCAATTCTTCCATCCCCTGCTGTAAATGCCAGGCCGTTACCGACGTTGCCACCCAGCCATAAATCGTCGGCCCTACAAACGAGGAGGCCTGCCCGGCCACCGAGAAGAAGCCATAAAATTCGGAGCTTTGTTCGGCCGGCGCAAACAACCCGACCACCGTCCGGCTCAAAGATTGGATGCCGGCCATTGAGAAACCCGCCAGTCCGCCAATGAAGAAGAAGAAGCCCTGGCTCTGCGCCAGGAACATCATCACAATTGCCACAAACATCACGGCAATGGACAACATCAGGGCGCGCTTGCCGCCCATACGATCCGCCATCAGCCCAAAGACATAGGCACCGGCGACATTCGTGAGCTGCACCAGAATCACGAAGATAATCAATGCCTGCTGCTCCATCCCGAACAACACGGCCCCGATGATGGAGGCGAAGTTCAAGGCCATGATGACGCCGTCGTTATAGACGATAAAGCAAATCATGAATTTGATAAACCCGCCGAAGTTCCGAGCTTTTTTGAAGGTGTTGATCAGTCGCTTGAAGCCAACGCTCAAGTAAGTTTCCCCTTTGGGCAGCGGCGTCGCCGTGTGACTCTCCTCCAGCCAGAAGAAAATCGGCAGCGCCGATAGGGTGAAATAGGCCGCCGTGATCAAAAACGACACACGCACCATCAACGGGCCTTTGAAAATCATAATCAAAGGTAAGATAATGAACAGGCAAATCACGCCGCCGGCTGACCCGATGGCCCACCCTGCGCCAGAAACCCGCCCCATCTCCTCGTGAGAAGCAATGTCCGGCAGCAAGGCATTGTAAAACACCTGCGCGCTGCGATAGCCGATTTCGGCCAGGATGAAGAACAACATTCCGATAAACACATCGCCGCGCTGCACAAAGAACAATAACGCCGTACACACGCACGACATCACCGTGAAACCGAACAACAACGGCTTTTTGGCGCGGGAAAAGTCGGCAATCGCCCCCAGAATAGGAGAAATGAGGGCTACCACTAACATCGCAATCCCCACCGACACCCCCCACAAAAATGGGCCATTTTGCACATTCACCACCACCTGGCTCTGAAAATACGCCGAATAGACCGCCAGCAACACCACGGCCGCATACGCAGAATTGCCAAAGTCGTACAGATACCAGGCCCAACGCTCGCGTCGCTGCTTTTTCATCAATATTGCATCCATGGAATCCCTCCAATTTTAAAGTTAGGAGTGAGGAATGAAGAAATAGGAAATCAAAAATATCACTGCTTTCTCCCCCTCTCCTTGTCTTCCCACTCCCGTTCACCCAAGAAATACAACCCGCCCGGACCGGCAAAGTTACACCCAATTATTCTTCCGGTTCCTCATCAAACGGATAATACGCCGCCTCAGCCGCGCGCCGCTGCTCCGGGTCATCCGAATAATAGCCACGCTGTTCCGAGGGCAGCAATTCGGCGATGTGGCACATCATCTCGTGGCCGATCTCGTCCAGACGCGCCCGGCGTTCTCGGCCCCGTCCGGGCGCCGAAAACGGGCCGAAAGCCTTGCCGATCTGCACGATCACGCGCGCGCGCAACCCCTTCCGCAACTTGGGGAAGACTTCGGTGAAGCCCGAAAAGCCGATGGGCAAAATTTGCGCCCCGGAGCGCGCTGCCATAAAAGGCACGCCGGGACGCGCCGGGCGCAAAATTCCCGCTGCACTCGTGCCCTCGGGAAACACGCCCAGGATGCCCCCCTGCCCCAACACCGCATCCGAGACGCGAAACGCAATCTGTGATCCCGTACCGCGAAACACCGGGTAAAATCCCCAAAATTCCCGCAACCAACTCAAAATAGGCGGCGCGTTGGGCGTACGGAAACCTCCCAGGAACTCCATCGGCCAGGGAACCACCCGCACCATCGCCACCGGATCAATAAAGCTGAAATGGTTTCCCACCACCAGTAAGGGGCCGGTTTTGGGAAAATTTTCCGCGCCGATCAGGTGGAAATCGGTTAGCACGGCAAACAATGCCTGTGTAACACGATGGACAAACGCGCGCATCAAGCGCCGCCGGGGATACTTGTATTCTTCGGTCATCGTTCCTCCTTCTCAACGGATTGAACGGATTTCAACGGAAGGTTACCGTCGCCAACTAAGTGTCTCTATTATCCCTTACGTACCTCTAAGGGCAAGCCATCCACCCGCAGCGTTACGACACGAGGCGTCAAAATGCCTCGAACCCGTTTGAACGGGTTTTTCTGTTTCAACCGCAGGTAAGCCACGGCAGCCGCGCCAAATCCACGTTCCCGCCAGAAAGGATCACCCCCACCCGCCGCCCGCGCCACATGTCGGGATGCTCAAACAGCGCAGCCACCGGCACCGCCGCTGACGGCTCGATGACAACCTTCATCCGTTCCCACACTAGGCGCATCGCAGCGACGATGCCCGCTTCGGTCACGGTGATAATGTCGCTCACATGCGTGCGGATGATGAGGAAGGTGACATTGCCCAGGAAGGTGCGCAGGCCATCGGCCACTGTAGAGGCGTTGGTTGGCGGATAGATGCGCCCGTCGTGGAAAGAGCGTGCGGCGTCATCCACTGTCGCCGGCTCCGCGCCGATGACCTGAGTGGTAGGAGAAATTCCCGTCGCGGCTAACGCTGTTCCTGCCAATAATCCGCCACCACCAACCGGCGTCATCACAAAATCCAAAGCAGGGACTTCTGCCAAAAGCTCCAAAGCCGCTGTGCCCTGACCGGCAATCACGTAAAAATTATTAGAAGGGTGGATAAACACACTTCCCGTTTGTTTAAGTACAGCTTCTAGTACCCGTTCTCTTTCCAACGGTTCTGATCCAGACCACACAACGCGGGCACCATAGTCCTTCACAGCAGCAACTTTGATAGGAGGCGCATCTTCTGGCATCACCACTGTAGCGGGAATTTTTCGTAATCCAGCGGCATAGGCAATAGCTTGCGCATGATTCCCTGATGAGTGAGTGACAACGCCATACTGCGCTTCTTGTTCAGACAATGAAAAAACTGCATTACAGCCGCCTCGGACTTTAAATGCCCCAACGCGCTGGAAGCACTCTGCTTTCAGAAAAATCTCTGCTTCAATCATTTTGTTCAGTGTCCTGGAAGTCAAAACCGGCGTATGATGGATATAAGGCTCTATACGCCTGGTGGCCGCGATGACATCATCAAAGACAGGGATTTCTTTCATAACCTCTCCATTTGCCGGCAGATGCCAAATTTTCCCAAAACCGCGCTTGCAAACACTTTGCAGGCATTTGCTGGTATACTATTTCCATAACAAGGTTTTGGCAAATCGCGAACGGAGAACTTAAATGAACCCATGGGCTTTCTGTAAAAGAGTTTGGCGACTCACTCTCGCGCTACTGATAGGATTGTTGCCTCTGGCGACCTCACAAGCGGCGGCTGCCGCACCGGACATACCCGATGGACCTTACCCTGCGGTAGGAGATAATACCATGACCGCAACCACACTATTTCAGTTCACTACCGGCAGTCATGTAGTGGGCTTCCGGCCTGGGCAGGTGGTGGTGGCAGCACTCGACCACGCATTGCGCATCGAATTCGCGGACGCGGCAGACGTGACACCCGTGGCCGCGAGCGCTGGGCCGGACAAGTTGAACGCGGAGAGGCTATCGGGGCAGGCAACGCCTCTGGGGGTAGTGAGCTATCCCGATCTGTGGCGTGGCATTGACATTGAGTACCGCGCCGATGAGGCGGGTAACCTTAAAAGTACCTACACCGTAGCGCCCGGCGCAGACCCAGCACAACTGCGTCTGCGCTACAATGTGCCAGTGGAAGTGCAGGCCGATGGCAGCCTGCGAATGGCGTTTAGCCGCGGCGCCCTGAGTGAATCCGCGCCCATCGCCTGGCAAGAAAGCGCTGGGGGACGGGTATCCGTCGCAGCGGCGTTTACCTTAGAGAAAGGCGAGGTGGGGTTCCGCCTGGGGACCTACGACCCTCGCTACCCGCTGATCATTGATCCCACTTATGAGTGGCACACTTTCTACGGAGGAACGGGTGAGGACCACGGCTACGCTATAGCGGTGGATGAGAGCGGCAACGTCTATATAGCAGGCAAGAGCTACACCTCCTGGCGGGGGGATGGCGCCACTGCTCCACTCCACGCTTTTAGCGGGAGCACCGACATCGTCGTAGTCAGCCTGAGCAGCACGGGCGACTACCGGTGGCATACCTTCTACGGAATGCCAAATAATGATGTCGGCAACGCCCTGGCGGTGGATGAGAACGGCAACGTCTACGTGGCAGGCTATAGCAGTTCCGCCTGGCAAGGAGATGGCAACATTGCCCCACTCCACGCCCACAGTGGGGGCTTTGACATTGCCGTGCTCAGCCTGAGCAGCGCGGGCGCCTACCGATGGCACACCTTCTATGGAGGAACGATTAGTGAGTACGGCTACGCCCTGGCGGTGGATGGGAGCGGCAACGTCTACGTGGCAGGCAAGGGTCGTGCCACCTGGCAGGGGGATGGCAACACCGCCCCAGTCCACGCCTTCAGCGGCGGGGACGACAACATCGTCGTACTCAGCCTGAACAGCGTGGGCGACTACCGGTGGCACACCTTCTACGGGGAATGGGGAATTGATCGGGGCTACGCCCTGGCGGTGGATGAGAGCGGCAACGTCTACATGACAGGCGCCAGTAACGGCCCCTGGCATGGGGATGGCGGCGCCTCCCCACGCCACGCCTACAACGCCTACAGCGGGAACTACGACATCAGTGTGCTCAAACTGAGCAACGCGGGCATCTATCAGTGGCACACCTTCTACGGAGGAACAGGTTACGAGGAGGGCAGCGCTCTGGCAGTGGATGGGAGCGGCAACGTCTACGTGGCAGGTAGGAGCGATAACCCTTGGCAGGGAGATGGCGCCACCGCCCCGCTCCATGCCTTCAGCGGGTACTATGACATCACCATACTCAGCCTGAGCAGTGCGGGCGACTACCGGTGGCACACCTTCTACGGAGGAACGGGTTCTGACGTCGGCAACGCCCTGGTGGTGGATGGGAGCGACGACGTCTACGTGGCAGGTATTAGTAATACCACCTGGTGGGGGGATGACAACACTGCCCCGTGCCACGCCTTCAGCGGAAAGGCCGACATCGTCGTGGTCAAACTAAGCAGCATGGGCGACCACCGGTGGCACACTTTCCAGGGGGGAACAGGGTCTGAGTACGGCAACGCTCTAGCGTTGGATGGGAACGGCAATGTCTACGTGGCAGGCGCTACCCTTGCCACCTGGCAGGGGAATGGCAACACTGCCCCGCGCCATCTCTACAGCGGGGACTTCGATATCCTCGCACTCAAACTGAAACCGGCGCCGGATCTGGTCATGGCCAAGAAGGTTGCTCCAGCCGCCACTGTCCCAGGCCAGCAGATCACTTACACCCTCACCATCGCCAACACAGGCGATCTCACCGCTACCCACGCGATCATCACAGACGTCGTCCCCATCAGCGTGACCCTCACCAGTGTCATCAGCAGCGGCCTGGTCATCACGCAGCACGGCGGCACACGTTATGCGTGGGATGTGGCAGACCTTCTCCCTGGCGCAGGCGGCGCCATCACCATCACCGGCATACTCAGTGATATCCTGCCAAACAGCCTCATCACCAACACCGCAACAGTCATGGCTACAAGTGAAGGTTCCCCTGGCAACAACGTCGCCAGCGCGGGTTTGATGGTACAAAACCTACCCATCGCCGTGGCTGATACCTTCAGTCTCGCCGAAGACGATGGCCCTTCAACCCTGAATGTGCTGGACAACGACTCCTACGCGCTCCGCATCGAGAGTGTGGGCGCTTCCACCTACGGCGGTGTGAGCATCAGCGGCACGACGGCATTGGTCTATACTCCCACCAACCGCACCGCGACCTACACCGATACCTTCGCCTACATGGCCACCAGCGGTGCCTTCACTGATTCAGCTATCGTCACCGTCACCGTAACCGCCAATAACGATGCGCCATTAGCCGTAGAAGATGCATTCCATGTCGTGCAGGATGGGATATTGACAGTTCCCCTGCCGGGTGTGTTGCAAAACGACGTCGATCCCGATGCGAATGGCTCCGGTCTGAGTGTAACGCTCCAGGCAAATGTCAGTCGCGGCACTCTGCACTCGAACGGAAATGGCGCGTTTAGTTACACCCCCACCCTGGGCTTTACCGGTACAGACACCTTTACCTATATCGCTAGCGACGGGGTGTTGACGGATACAGCGATAGTGACTCTCGCTGTGCAAGGACCAACACAAAATATAGTGCCGGTCAGTGGGGTGGGCACCTATCCGTTTGGCGCCGGCATCTGTGGCAGTCTCACCTTCACCGATACCGGTACAGTGAACGTGTTCACCGTCACGCTGACCTATACCTATCCATCCGTCAATAGGGATGGGTTACCGCGCCGCTATGATATTGAGGCCGACGGCAGCGGCTTCAACGCCACGCTCACGCTGTGCTACGAGGACAACGATCTGCTGGTCGCGGGTATTGATGTGACGCAGGAGCCGGCCCTGCACGCCTACCGCTACGTCGAGTCCGGCCAACTGTGGCAACCATACTCCAGGGTGGACACGTTCAACAACATGGTCGCCGCCTTCGAGGTCACCGAGTTTGGCGTATGGGGCCTAGGCATTGATACCAACCACCCCACGGCTGTGACTCTGCGTCACCTCATGGTTCGCGGTGGGCTAGGAGTGCTGGAACTGGTCATGGTGTTGGGGTGCATCCGGTTGCGGCACAAGCGGAAGTAGAAGCTAGCTAGATAGATAGGCGGTCAGGTGATGATGAGCGACTTGTTCCCCATTTGCCGAGTTTGTTACTTCACAGTATAACTTAAAAGAGAGAAGGAGAAAATCTATGTCGGCGCTGCCATTGGAATCCGCTCTCATCTACGGCCCGATCTTCTCCCGGCGGTTGGGGCTGTCATTGGGACTTAACTTGCTGCCGTCTCACACCAAAGTCTGCTCCTTCGACTGCGTCTACTGCCATTATGGGCCGACCAGAATCAAGACGCGCGCGCCGCAAGGCGTGGATTTCCCCTCAGTCGCGCGCGTCCTGCAAGCCGTCGAAAGCGCACTGCGCGGCCAGCTGCGCTTCACCACCCTCACCTTCTCCGGCAACGGCGAACCGACCCTGCATCCGAATTTCGCGGACATCGCCTGTGGCGTCCGGCAACTGCGCGATCAACTCCGCCCGGACGTTAAACTGGCGTTGTTCTCAAACGCGACGACGTTGGACAAGGATGCCGTGCGCGCGGCTCTCACCCATTTTGATTGGCCCATCCTCAAACTGGACGCCGGCGATCCGGCGACGCTGGCGAAGCTCAACCGGCCTGCGCCGGAGGTGACGCTGGTGGATATCGTCGCCGGCCTGAAGCAAGTGCCGCGCCTCATCCTGCAAAGCGTCCTGATTGACGGCGCGGTTGCCAACGTCAGCGGCGACGCTTACGCGGCGTGGCTGGCGGCGCTGGCGGACATCCGCCCGGCGCAAGTGCAGCTTTACAGCACCGACTACCCCACACCAGAAACCGGCGTCGCGCGAGTTCCCCCCTACGTGCTTAAACGCATCGCCGCCGAAGTTGCTCAATGCAGTGGGGCCGAAGTTGGGGTATATTGGATAGACGGTGAATGGAAAACGGGGTGATATCAAAATTTCAACCACGAATTTTCACGAATTTTCACGAATCAAAAACATAAAATTAGTGTAGATTCGTGTGGATTCGTGGTTTATCTTTAGAGGATGGATATGAGTGACCTATCTGAACAAGTGACGCAAATCCTGGATGACTATGCTCCGGCAAAACCGGAAGCCACCGCCGATGCGCTCCGCGCGGTGTGGTTGCAATTCGAGCCGAAGAGCATAGCTGGCATCAAAGCCGAACTGCGCGAGCAGCAAGAAACTGTCGGCATCCCTGTGCCGGTGTTGAAGGACATCGGCGCACAGATTGGCAAGGCGGCGCGCAAGCGGGTGGACGATTACACACCGCTGGCGCGCCGGTTGTGGGACGCTTATGGGCGCGAAGGCCGCGTCGTGGCCGTCTACGTCCTAGGAGCGATGGAACTGACCGCGCCGGAGTCTATGATCCCGTTAATCATTGAGTTATGCCGCACCTGCATCACCTGGGAGGACGCCGACCAGTTGGCAATGAACGCACTGGAACCCATCGTCCGCAAGCAGCCCGACCGGTGGCTGACTGCTATCGAGCCGTGGCTGACCGACGAGAACAAGTGGGTGCGGCGGGCAGTCATCACTGTGATTGGGCGACTGCCGATGAAGCACAAGGACTACACCGCGCGCTGTGTCGCATTGACCGAACGGTTGCTCAACGATGCAGATATGGACGTGAAAAAGGCCGTCAGCTTCGCCATCCGCATCGGCGCGCGCGGTGATCCCGCACCCGTGCGCGACTTCCTGGCAGCGCACGTCCCGCCGAACGATCCGGCGGCGACGTGGGTGCTCTGCGATGCGATCCGCAGCATGGCAACGGCTCTGCTGCCGGAATTCGTCCCGCTGCTGCCGCGCTATACCGAATGGGCCGCCGATCCCACGGTAAGCGCGAAGGATCGCCGCTCCATTGAAAGCGCCGTGCAAATTTTAAGCCAGAGACCGGGTTTGTGACCAAACCCGGTCTCTGATAAGTGCAAAAAGGAGGCAGACCATGACGACTTTGATGTCCCCCGACGGAAATCCGATCACGATCCGCCCCATTCGGCCCGCTGAGGTGGCGCGCATCCCGCTCCGCTGCTGGCCGGAAGACCCCGCCGTGCAGGCGCAGCTCTTTGAGAGCCAGGACACCCTCGGCATGGCGGCCTGGGAAGGGGATAAATGCGTGGCGCAGCTCCACTGCTACCGCATCACCCTGCCCTATGGGGACAACGCCGCCTGGCCGGAGTGGAATCACTGGTGGCGTCCCGCGTGGTGGGCCGAGGTGGCGCGGGAAGCCGATCTGGCCCTGAACGGCCCGGCGTGGTGTCACGCCTGTTGCCACGTGGGACGCACGCTGGAAAGCTTCAAGCGGGAAGCCACCGAATCCGGCATCGCCAAAGGCGCCGACCCGCGCTACTTCGGGCGCGGCATCGGCACGGAATTGTGCCGCGCCTCCATGCATTGGGCCTGGGATCATGACTACGTGGCCGTGCTGGCGCTGGGCGCGCCCCAGGGGTTGTTTGACATGGCCGTGGCCGCCGGGCATCTACCCTGGACGACCTATACTAAATTGGGTTTCGAGTCGCTCAGTCTCATCAGTCCTGCCGGCGACCTACCGCACTGGGCCAACGGCCATGACTCCCGCGGCGTCCCCACTCCACTCGAACAGACCGCGGAACGCTCCTCCCAGGATTTCTACGAGCGGTTGATGATCCTGGACTTGATCGGAGCATAGGCTTTAAGATTCGATCGTCCGCCCCTCTTTTCCCAGGAAAAACAACCCGCAGCCGAGCAGCCGCATCAGGCCGCTGACGATGAGCGCGCCGCCGATGCCGATGTAACCGGATAGGCCGGTGCTCAACAACGGGCCGATCATCACCAGGAGATTTTGTAGCGTCTGGTCTACGGCCACAAACGTCGCGCTGTGTTCCGGCGGCACCGTCTTCATCAGCTCATCGAAGAAAACCAGATTCAATCCGGCCTGAAAGATGGCCGTCACGCCGGCGTAGACCACCAGTAAGCCGACGTAAGGCGTGAAGGCCGTGGCGATGGGATATAACGATAGGAGCAGCGTCGTGCTGAGCAAAACGAAGCGCGACCCGCGCTTGTCGCGCTGGCGCGGCCAGAGGTAGTAGCCGATCAACAATAAGGCTTGCTGCATCATGGTGATGACGCTGATCCAGGCGTCCGACGCCTGCGCCTCACGCACATAGTAGAGGGAAAAAAGCGGCGCGGAGAGGGTAGAACCGAGGATATAGACCGTACGCTTGAGCGAGAACGTGACAAAAGCCCGCCTTTGCAGCGCCAGGGTCAGACTTTGCTTGAAGGGCGCCCACCAGGGCGACTTAGATGCCGGTGTTACCTCTACAGCACCCGCTCCCCCAGAGTCGGGAAGCGAATCCACTACGGAAGATGGCAAATAGAGGCGCCGGGAAAAAGCAAAACTGACCACCCCCCCCAGTGAAAACCCGATGAAGACCACCGGATAGTTCACCGGAAAGGCCAGCCGCTCCAACACCTGCCCCGCCAGCGCCGTCGAGAGCGCCGACGTCAACCCCAAAGTGGCCCAGCGACGGCTCATGAAGGTAAAGCGACCGCGCGGCCCGGCGATGCCATTCATCACCACCGTAAACGACACACTGAGCAGCGTTTGCGGCAAACTGGCCAGACCCCAAATGATGAGGACCACCGGCACAATGGCCTGATGCGGCAGCAACAACGCGGCCACTCCCGTCAGGACATAAGCGGAATTGACGATCAACCGGCTGCCGCTGTACCAGGGGATGATGTCACGTCGGCCTTGCAGAAAACGTCCCATCACCATCGCCAGGAACAGGCCGGTGAAGCCCGGCATCGCGCTCAGCAGGCCCACCTCAAAATTGGTCGCGCCCAGCCGCGTGAGGAAGACGGCGAGGAAGGGCGCTACCCCACTGACAATTCCCACCCCCAGCGCGTCCATCTGTGTGTAAATCAGATTTCTACGCTGTTGGGCGCCCAATCCAGCCGGAGTAGAGGCCGCGACAAAACGCGGTATGAATTCAAGAGGCTTAAATTTCGCCATTACCGGACGTAGCAACCCACACGCGACGGATGATCTTCGACGAATTTGTCCGACGGGACGCGGCGCAGCAGCCAGAGGGACAGCAAGTCGCCGCTGGCGGCCACGCTGAACAACATTCCATAGAGCATCCACGCGCCGCTGCCGGTGATAACGCCCAACGCCGCCGGGAGTAGTCCTAGCGCCACCCCCGGCAGCAGTCCACCCAGGCGGTAGGCGCGAATGGGGAGCGGAACGGGACAATGCGCGTAGGGCGTGAGCGTCTTGAGGTGAAAGCCAAATTTGACGGTTCCCCACGGCAGCCGGCCAAAAATCTGCCAACCGATGGCGTGCAGTCCCTCGTGCGCCGCCAATCCGCCGATCAAGAGGACGAGAAAGAGCCAGGATTGAAACGTGGTCAGCAACGCATCCAACAGCTTTTCCAATCCCCAGACGGCCCCATAAAGCGCCGGCCACACGACGAAGAAGGGGATAGCAATGAGCAAGCCGTACAGATTAGCTGCGAGCATCGAAATTGAAAAGTCTTGTCGCGTATCCATTGGATTGGTGAGGGGGTGTTTTTCGTTTGCGAGCGTGGCCCGCAAACGAAAAACCCCTCTTTCTCTGTATTATTGCGTAACAGGCACAGCCACGGCCTGATACGTGTCATACGGCCGCGCCGACGGATTGGGCCGGTAATCCACGATGACGATGGCGTGCAGACGATTCCAATCCACCCCGCTCAAGTCGGCAGTGTTTAGGGTGAAGGACTGGATAGCGTTAGGAGTCAGGTCGGTGGTGAGGGCCTGCGAAACGGTGGCGCGCACGTACTGTTTGGTCAGCCGGACGCCCGCTACCGGCGCAGCGTCGAAGTCCTCGTAGACCAACAGCCACACCGTCGCGCGGTTGGCCGAGCCGAGGGTGAGGCCGCCGCGATTTGTGACCTGCACGCTGGCTGTGACGTGATTGCCGCTGCGCTGCGCGGTGGCCGCGATCTCCGCCTGCCCATCCGGTACCGCGAGGGCGGCATCCAGCATCCCCTTGAACACTTCATAAAATCCATTGCCTTCATAATAGGCATCACCGGTAGCCACCTGATCGCCGCTGTCCACCATCGTCAGCGGCAAATAGACACTGCCCCCGACAGCATAACCATCCCACCAACGGGATTGGCGGGGATCGCCGCCATCCACGTCGTATTCCAGGAACAGCACCGGCTGGCCGGCGTATTCTGACATCAGTTGCTCACGGATGACCTGTGCGCCCGCCTGACAAAAACCGCAGGTGGGGCGGAGGAACGCCTCGAACACAATCAACCGTTGTAGATCAGCCACGCCGACGAAATCTTGCCCGGACGCTTCCGGCGGAACGGCGACAGCGCGTGACGCGGGGGTGAACTCGTAGCCACCCTTGCTCGGCGTGAGCGTGTAGGAGCCTGCGACGACGGCCAGGGCATACGCGCCGTTCGCGTCGGTGGTGACGCTGTGGCCCGCGCCATCGCTGACGACGACGCCCGCCAACGGAGACCCGTAATTGTCCGTCACGGTGCCGGAGATGGCGTAGGTCGGCGGCCAGTTGCGGATGACCAGCGGCAAGTAGATAGTGGTTTGCCCGCTTTCAATGCGGAAGCCGGCCGAGCCAGACGCCGCCGGCGCGTCATCGGCATAGGCATAGGCCATGTTGAGCACCGAAGTGCCGGCGAACTCCGCACTGGTAGTCACGTTGACGCTGAAGGCGAGGGTGAGCACGCCGCTGCCCTCCAGATCGCCCGGCGACCATACTACAAGAGATGGCATTTTAACTGTTCCCGGCGGCGGCAGGATGCCCGATCCGGTGTAGCCAATCCAGGCGCGGAAGCTCACGGCGAGGGGCAGCACGTCGGTGATGGAGACATTGTGCAATATCCCGGTCGTATGGTTGGTGATGGTCAGCACATAGGTAACAACGCTGCCCAACGGAACCCGGCCCAGTCCGCCAGAGTCGTAGGTCTTGACGATGCTGAGCGGCGGCGGCGCGGCGGTCGTCCCGGCAGCAACGTTGCTGTAGCCGGAATCGCCGGCGGTGTTGTAAGCGGCGACGCGATAGAAATACGGGGTGGCCGGCGTCAGCCCACTGTTGACGTAGGTGGTCACGTTCGCGCCCACCGTCCCTATCTGCGCCCACTCGCTGCTGCCGTCCGGCGAACGCTCGAGGCGGAAACCGGTCTCGTTGTCGCTGGCATCAGTCCAGGTCAGCGTGATGGCCGTCTGCGATACCAGGGCGACGCTCAGGTTAGTGGGAGCGGTCGGCGGGAGCACCGGGCAGGCCGTGGTGGTTCCATTGGCGACATTGCTGTACGCCGAATCGCCGGTGGCATTGTAGGCGCGCACGCGGTAGTAGTAAGGCGTCTCACACGTCAGGCCAGTGTCGGCGTAAGTGGTCACGTCCGTCACAACGGTCCCTACCTGCATCCACCCACTGCTGCCGTCCAACGAACGCTCGATTTTGAAGCCGTTCTCATCGTTGCTGTTATCCGTCCAGGTCAACGTGATGGCCGTCTGCGCGGTGAGCGCAACGGCCAGGTTGGTGGGGGCGTCGGGGACCGCCGCAGGCGTAGTGACCAGGTCCAACAAAACACTCACGTCCCCGACCGTAACGCTTTTGACGGCGCTGGCCGCGCCGGAAAACGTCACGACGTAAGCGCCCGGCGCCGTGATGGGAATCGCATAGCCGCCGCTGTCTGCCGTGATCGCATAATACGTTCCCGTGTCAGGCATGACGGTAACGCCGCCGAGACCCTCGCCGGGATCATAGAAGTTGTCCTCGTCCTGATCTTCCCAGACCGTGCCGACAATAAACCGGTTGTAGTGGTCGGCCGCGGTGCCGGCGTGACAATAGTTGCCGGTAGAAACGTAAAGGCCAACCTGGGTATTCGGATTGTTTTCGTAAACTAACGCCAGTCCCACGTTGGTGTAATCGCCATCCAGGGACATAATCGCCTTGCGATGCCCGCGACTGGGTTGCATTCCGCCATCGTCGCCGCCCCAATCAATGTTCCAGGCCGCATGCGCATTGAGGCTGTTATCAGCATAGGAAAAGACATTGCCGCGCGCGCCCGCATAAACAAATCCGGCAGCCGTAACACGGTCAAATTGCCCAGTATGATCTTGAGCATCCCGCACAATGAGGTCGTCAGAGTGCGCTTTGGCCGCGTTATACAACCGCGCATCGAAGGCCGCCGGCGGTTTGGCGGCATAACCGGCAAATTCATTTTGAAGCATCGTGATATCCACGCCAAAGTAAGTCCGTCCTCCGGCAATATCTGGATCGGTGGACGTCGCCAACCAAATCCCTTCCTGCGCAGGGTTGGCGCGGGCGCGATTCATCAACCACACCGTTTGCTGTTCGTTGCCATCAGGGTGCGCATTATCGGCCGTCTTGTGCAGAGTCCATTCAGTCGTGGGCGCAGTGACAGCGAGAGGCGCCGTCCCAACCGGGGCCGGCGCAGTGTGAACCTCCGTTACCAGATGCGGAGGATTCAAAGCCGGCGCAAATTCGCCCGGCGGGTCTGGCGCGGCAAACGCCGGGAGGGCGTTAACGCACAACGCCAACAACAATCCGATAGTCAACACCTTAGACAGATAAGTTTTCATTCCCCAACTCCCTTCTAGAGTGAAAAGAATCACAAACCCAGTGTACTATCAAGTTCCCACAAAGGCAAAACGATTTTTTGCTCAGTCCACCTCCAATCCCATGGCCAGCGTATCACAAAACTTGCCATTGATGCATGTGGCGCGGGTATTCTTGCCGGTGACCACAAATCCGAAGCGTTGGTATAGCGCGATGGCGCGGGCGTTGTCCTCACGCACGTGCAGGTTGATTTTGCGGATGACGCCGCCGGCCCGCGCCCACGCGATGAGCGTTGCCATCAGCCGCCCGCCGATGCCCAAGCCCCAACAGTCGCGCCGCACCGTGATGCCCATGCCTCCCTGATGGCGAAGGCGCGGACGTTTGCCGCCATCAAACGTGAGCGTCCCGACGAGACGTCCCTCAACCGTCGCCACGAGCATCAAACTGTTGTCGCTCTGCCCCGTCCTCTCGATAAACGCCTCCTCCTGCGCCAGCGTGTTGCCGAATTCGCCGGGGCCAAAAGTGATGTTGTCCGTCTCCCCGGAGATGTCCTCCAGATACGCCAACATAGCCGCCGCATCCGCCGGTTGCGCCGGGCGGATGACGAGCGTCGCGCCATTCTTGAGCGGATAGGAGCGGGGCAGTTTGGGCGCGATCAGCGGCAGCAGGTCTTCCAGCGCGCGAAGCTCGTAGCGGATATTCAAGTCGTCCGGGCGCGGCCGGCCGGCGGGATTCAGCCAGCACGTATCAATGCCGTAATCGCTGCCGCCCCGGATGTCCGAGGTCAGACTGTCGCCGACGATGAGCACCTCGTCCTTGTGCGGCTGCCCCATCAAGGCAAAGGCCGCGTCGAAGATGGCCGCGCCCGGCTTGGAGGCGCCGACTTCCTCCGAAACGACGACCACCTCAAAAGCGTCGCCGATGGCCGACTTGCGCAGACGCGGGCGCTGCACGGAATGCAGGCCATTGGTGATCAGCCCCAGCCGCACGTGACCGCGCAACGCATTGACCACCGTTTCCGCGCCGGGCAGCAAGTCGGCGCAATCGCCCAGGTTATCCAGATAGGCTACATTGAACACTGCCGCATCGGGCGCGGGATACAGGCCGATGGCGGCAAAGAGTCGCGCAAAGCGTTCCGTCTTCAATCGTTCCTGCGTCGTCGTCCCGCGCTCAAAGTCGCGCCAGACCAGATCATTGATGGCGTGGTAGAGGGCCAGGTAAAGCGGGTCAAACGGCAGGCCGAACTGCGCAAACGTCCGGGCCAGCGCGTCGCATTCGCCCTTGTCGTAATCAAACAACGTGCCATCGGCGTCGAAAAGAATCCAGGTGTAGTGCATAAATCTCCTTGTAGTGCTGAGTGCTGAGGAGTGAGTGCTGAGTGCTGAGTGCTGAGTTATGGGGTTGTGGGTTATGAGTTGTGGGCTGTGAAGTTTGCTAATCCGCTGACTCGCTTTTTCGCTCATTCGCTTTCTCGCTGATCCGCTGATCCGCTTTTTGCTCTGTGTACGTAGCGGATGAAGCTGTTGTGTTTGACGATGCGCAGGACTTCAATGTCGGTGTACCCGGCAGCGACCAGTTGCGGGGCGATGTTATCGCCGGCGACGTAGACGGCGGCAGGCGCGAGGTGAATGGCGTGCGCCAGAATGTCGGGGATGATCGCGTCCGCCGATTCCAGCCGGTGGCCGTAGGGCAAATCGGTGACGAGGGCGTCGGCGGTGCGCGGCCACTCGCGGGCGTCGGTGCGATCCACGCGGGGCGGGTAACCGAAGTGTTCCAGGTTGCGCCTCGCCTTGCTCATCAGCTTGGGGTTGTAGTCCGCGCCGTAGGTCTCCAGGCCCAGCGCGTGCGCTTCCAGCAGAATCGAGCCGGTCCCGCAGCACGGGTCAATGAGCGAGCGGGCCGGCGGCGCGACCAGGTTCACCAGGGCGCGCGCGATCCGCGCATCAAGCGAGCTGGAAACGTGGTAGGGCTTGCGCGCGTGGCGCGCGTAATCCTGCCTCGATTCCACCAAGATTTCGCCGAGCCAGAAGTTAGCCGCCTGCGCCACCAGCAAAAAACGATGGCGTGGTTGGGTCAAGTTAGGGCGATACGGAATCTGGTCGGCGGCGGCGACGATGGCTTCGTGAGAAGGGAGCGGGAATCGCGCCGAAAGCTCCAGGGAGAAAATACGGAAATCAGGTAAATCGAGCCGGGCTTCGCGCAGCCCGTCCAGCAATTCCGTGAAGCTGGGCGCGTGAACCAGGCGGCGCAATCCCATCCGCACGTAAGCGGCCTGCGGAATACGCTCCAACGTGTCACAGAACGCCACCCCATCCGCGTCGGGACGTCCCCCCGTCAACGCCGCGCACTCCGCCGCGACGAGGTCGTTGACCTCGTTGCCCGGCAGGCGAATGCAGAAAGCGAGGAGAGGATGGGGAGAGGGGGTGAGGGGGTGAGGG
>DAOUGD010000153.1:0-35550 GCA_034429475.1 Anaerolineae bacterium | reverse complement strand
GCGGTGTACTCACCGGGTCCCTGCGCTTCGGTGGGCGTCCAGGAGAAGCCGCCGGCGGGGGTGAGGGTGCCCATCGAGCCGGCGTCCAGGCTGAAGGTGAGCGTCTGTGGTGGGACGTTGGCATCGGTAGCGGTGGCCGTGAAGCTCAGCAGATTGCCTTCGTCCACTGTCTGGGTACCGATTGCGGCCAGTACCGGCGTGGCGTTGGGCACGGTGACGCCGGCGCTACTGACGTTGTTGGCCGCATTGTTATCCCCGGTAGCGGTGATGGTGGCGGTGTTGGTGAAGATGCCGACGGGCAGTGGGGAGCTGAGTACGCCGGTGATAGTGATGACGCCGCTCACGCCGGGGGCGAGATCGGCCACCTCCCACACGTAGCGAGAGCCAACTTGCGAGGTGAGAGGCGCGCCACTACTGATGACGCTCGTAGAGGTGACGCTGACGGGGAGGCTATCGGTGATGACCACACCGGTTGCGATCCCCTCGCTCACGTTAGAGAAGACGAGTGTATAGGTGATGGTCTGACCGGGAACCGCGCTGGTCGGGGCGACAGTTTTGACGATAGCCAGGTCAGGCAGCGCAAACACGTAGGTCGCTCCCGAAGCACTGATCGAGTTGTTAGCCTGGTTGCCGTTCACGCCGGTGGCGTTGCTGTCTTCACCCCGCGCCCCCACCACCACCGTATCCCCGGAGACGCCCACGGCGTAGCCAAACCCGTCATCCACCTCCGTGTTGGAGGCTTTGAGATAGGCTTGTTGGCTCCAGGTGGTACCGCTGCGCGCAAATACATAGGCCGCTCCGGCAGCGCTGGCCGAGTTGTCGGTCTGGTCGCCATCCACGCCGGTGGCGTTGCTGTCTTCTCCAACCGCCGCCACCACCGCGGTATCCTCAGAGACGGCCACGGCGTAGCCAAAGGAATCACCCGTTCCCATATTGGAGGCTTTGAGATAGGCTTGCTGAGTCCAGACCGCGCCGGTGCGCACAAACATGTAGGCCGCCCCGGCATTGCTGGCTGTGTTGTCGGTCTGGTTGCCATTCACGCCGGTGGCGGCGCTGTCTTCTCTGATCGCCCCCACCACCGCTGTATCCCCGGAAACAGCCACGGCGCAGCCAAACCAGTCGCCTCCCTCTGTGTTGGAGGCCTTGAGGTAGGCTTGTTGGCTCCAGGTCGTGCCGCTGCGCACAAACACATAGGCCGCCCCGGCCTCGCCGGCCGAGTTATTAGCCTGGTTGCCATTCACGCCGGTGGCGTTGCTGTCTTCATACCACGCTCCCACCACCGCCGTATCCCCGGAGACAGCCACGGAGTAGCCGAAATAGTCATTCGCCTCCGTGTTGGAGGCTTTGAGATAGGCCTGTTGGCTCCAGGTAGTATCATTGCGCACAAACACGTAGGCCGCCCCAGCAGCACTGGCCGAGTCATCGTCTTGGTTGCCATCTACCCCGGTGGCGGCGCTGTCCTCTGAAGATGCCGCCACCACCACCGTATCCCCGGAGATGCTCACACTGTAGCCAAAGTAGTCACCTGCATCGGTATTGGAAGCTTTGAGATAGGCTTGCTGAGTCCAGGTCGTGCCGCTGCGCACAAATATGTAGGCCGCCCCGGCCGCGTTGACCGAGTCATCGTCTTGGTTTCCATCTATCCCGGTGGCGTTGCTGTCTTCACCCCGCGCCCCCACCACCACCGTATCCCCGGCGATAGCCACGCTGTAGCCGAAATAGTCACTCGCATCCGTGTTGGAGGCTTTTAGATAGGCCTGTTGGCTCCAGGTGACGCCGCTACGCACAAACACGTAAACCGCTCCAGCGTCGAGGGCCGAGTCGTTGCCTTGGTTGCCGCCCACCCCGGTGGCGTTGCTGTCTTCTGTATACGCCCCCACCACCACCGTATTGCCGGAGACGGCCACGGCGTAGCCAAAGGAATCGTCCACCCCTGTATTGGAGGCTTTGAGATAGGCCTGTTGGACCCACGGGTCAATGGTGAGGGGATAGGTGGCGTGGGCGTCGCCAACGATAATGGAGAGGACGCGCGGCGATAGCGAGAAGTGCGCCGGCAGGCTTTGGCCGGTCGCGTCGGTGACGTGGAGGTGGGCGTAGGTAAAGAGCGTAGCGCCGTTGGCGTCTACAAAGGCAACGTTAGCGCCACGCCGCACGGCGGTCAAGTCGCCGCTCACGGCCATATCGAGCTGGAGGGGCGTGGTGCGTCCTCCCCCATCCGGTCGTGTTTGTAGGGTGAAGCCTTGCTCCAGCCCGGCGGGCGTGTTACGCCACCACTCGGTGAGGTTGGCATCCCAGTGGTAGGCGAAGGAGGAGTCGGCGGCGTCCAGGTGTGGAGTGGAGGGCACCGGTGTGGGGGTGCCGTAACCGTAGCCGGTCAACTGCAAGCCCCATATCCAGGGAGCGACGTCTCGGTCGCGCGGGGTCAGGGTGGTGACGCCGTCCGGACCGTAGGCGATCTGCCAGCCGTGGGCGGGGTTGGCTGAGGTGTAACCGCCGCTTTCCGCCAGATAGGTGCGGTACGGGCCGACGGCTATCTGCGCCTGGATGCTGTTCCAGTCGGTGGGACTCAAGCCCGCCGGCGGCTGACCGGGGGGGGAGGATTGGGCGGCAGGGGCGACGATGGCAGCCGCCGGCGTCCCTGGCTGAGAGGGGGCGGCCAGGATCGGGGAGGTTATCGCCAGTGCGAGCGCGGTCAGCAATATGAAAGGGACCATAGACTTCAATTTCGGTGACATTTTTGTACTCCTATAGAATCGTAGTGAATAACACACGCTATGTCCTCCTCTTAAACATAGAAACAGTCACCCGTGTAGCACAAGGTGACTGAGGCAAAGATCATAGTATATCGTTATCTTTTTTTTTCAAGTAGACACGCTCGCTCGGGGCAAGTCTGACCACTGTGTTTGACAGGTCGTGCGGGCGGCCTATACTCAGCGCCAGGGTTATTGGACTATCTGACTAACGACTGGCAGACTATTTTCGGAGGGGTGTTATGTCCAATCTTAAAAACCTTATTTTTCTAGCGGTTGACCTCGGTGCGGAAAGCGGCCGCGTCGTCGCGGGACAGTTTGACGGGCAGTGCATCGGCCTGGAGGAAGTCCACCGCTTCCCCAACGGGCCGGTCGCCGTGCAGGGGCATCTTCATTGGGACGTGTTGCGCTTGTGGGCCGACATCAAAGCCGGGCTGGCGAAGGCGGCGCAGACCTACGGCGACCGCGTCGCGGGCATCGGGCTGGACACGTGGGGCGTGGACTTCGGCCTGCTGGACGCGCACGACGAACTGCTCGGCAATCCGTACCACTACCGCGACCGCCGCACCGATGGCATCATGGAGCGTGCGTTCCAGATCGTGCCGCGCGCGGAGATTTTCGAGCGCACCGGCATCCAGTTCATCCAGCTCAATAGCCTGTATCAACTGCTGGCAATGGCGGAGGCGCAATCGCCGCAGTTGGAGGCCGCGCAGTCGTTCTTGATGATGCCCGATCTCTTCAACTTCTGGTTGACGGGGCGCAAGGTCAACGAGTTCAGCGACGCGACGACCAGCCAGTGCTACGATCCGCGCGCGGGGACGTGGGCCTACGGACTGCTGGAAAAGCTGGACATTCCCACACGCCTCTTCGGAGAGATCGCGCCGCCGGGCACGGTGCTGGGGACGCTGCTGCCCGCCCTCGCGGCGGAAACCGGCCTGCCGCCGGTCCCCGTGATCGCGCCGGCGACCCACGACACCGGCTCGGCGGTCGCCGCCGTGCCGATGGATCCCGCCAACGCGCTCTACCTCAGCTCCGGCACGTGGTCGTTGATGGGCGTGGAATCTCCCGTCCCCATCATCAACGCGGCGATGCTGGCGTACAACTTGACCAACGAGGGCGGCGTGGACGGGACGTTCCGCCTGCTCAAGAACATCATGGGCCTGTGGCTCGTGCAGGAGTGCCGCCGCGAGTGGCAGCGCGCCGGCGCGGCCTACGACTACGCCGCGCTCACGCAGATGGCGGCGGACGCGCCTGCGTTTGGCCCGCTGGTGTATCCCGGCAACGACCGCTTCCTCGCGCCGGGCGACATGACGCCGCGCCTCCAGGCCTTCTGCCGTGAGACCGGGCAGGCTGCCCCGGAGACGAAGGGTGCGATCCTGCGCTGCGCGCTCGAAAGCCTGGCGCTGGAATATCGCTGGGTCGCCGAGAAGCTGGACGAACTCACCGGCAAACGGCTGGCGACCATCCACATCATCGGCGGCGGCTCGCAGAACGAACTGCTGAATCAATTTGCGGCGGATGCGACGGGGCGCGCAGTCGTCGCCGGGCCGGTGGAAGCGACCGCGCTCGGCAACGTCCTCGTGCAGGCCATCGCGTTGGGCCACATCGGCTCCATCGCCGAAGGCCGGCAGGTCATCGCCCGCTCCTTTGCCCTGAAGACGTTTGAGCCGCGCGACACGGCGGCGTGGGACGCAGCGTATCAACGCTATTTGGGGATGAGAGAGTAACGAGTAATGGGAAATGAGTAATGAGTGACACCACTCATTACTCATTTCCCATTACTCATTTCCTGATTACATTGGAGGAAACCATGAAAGTTCTGTTTATCGGCGGCACGGGGATTATCAGCACGGAAGTGAGCAGGCTGGCGGTGGCGCGGGGGATGGACCTCGTGTTGCTCAATCGCGGGCAGCATCAGGTGGAAATTCCGGGGGCAAGGGCCATCACCGGCGACATCCAGCAGCCGGAGCAGGTGCAGGCGGCGTTGCGCGGGATGACCTTCGACGCGGTGGTGGATTGGATCGCGTACACGCCCGACGACGTGACGCGCGACATCGCGCTGTTCCGGGGCGTGACGCGGCAGTACATCTTCATCAGCTCGGCGTCGGCGTACCAGAAGCCGCCCGCGCACCCCATCATCACCGAATCCACGCCGCTGCACAACCCGTATTGGAAGTATTCGCAGAACAAAATCGCCTGCGAGGAGCGCTTGCAGCAAGCCTACCGGGAGGAGGGTTTCCCGGCGGTCATCGTGCGCCCTTCGCTGACGTACTCCACGGTCTTCCCCATCGCCATCGGCGGGTGGGGGTGCTACACGCTGGCCGATCGGCTGCTCAAGGGGCAGCCCATCATCGTTCACGGGGACGGCAGTTCGCTGTGGACGGTGACGCACGCGGCGGACTTTGCCAAAGGCTTCGTGGGGCTGCTCGGCAACCCGCAGACGCTTGGGCACGCCTTCCACATCACGTCCGACGAGGTGCTGACCTGGAATCAAATCTACACGACCATCGCCGACGCGCTGGGCGTGGAGGCAAACATCGTCCACATCCCTTCGGATTTCATCGCCAAGATCAACCCGCCGCTGGGCGCGGGCTTGCTCGGCGACAAGACGTGGAGCGTCATCTTCGACAACTCCAAAATCAAAACGTTCGTGCCGACGTTCCAGGCGACCATCCCCTTCCGCGAGGGCATCCGCCGCACGCTGGCCTGGTTCGACGCGGACGACGCCCGCAAGCGGGTGGATGAGGTTGTCAACCGGGAAATGGATGCTATGATCGCGGCGTATGAGGGTAGACGGTAGACGGTAGACGGTAGACGGCAGACGGCTCACGGAGGTTGGTGGGCCGTTATTTTGTGTATAGAAAGGATGTAGGGAATGGGAAAAAATTGGGGATGGCGTTGGATTTTGACGTTGGGGCTGCTGATGGGTCTATTGGGCGGCCTTTTCCCGGCGGCGCCGGTGCGGGCGGCGTGTTCCGGGCTGTTTTTCTCGGAGTATGTGGAAGGTTCCGGCTACAACAAGGCCCTGGAAATCTACAACGGGACGGGGAGCGCGGTCAATCTCAGCGGATACAAGGTGAAGATGTACTTTAATGGCAGCTCGTCGGCCACGCTGACGATCAATCTGGTCGGGACGGTGGCGTCGGGCGACGTGTTTGTGGTGACGCCCGAAAACGCGAGCGCGGAATTGCTCGCACTGGCCGATCAAACGTACGGCACGAGTTGGTTCAACGGCGACGACGCGCTGGTGTTGGAAAACGGCAGCGGCGGGGTGGTAGATGTGATCGGGCAGATCGGGACCGATCCCGGCAGCGAATGGGGCAGCGGGCTGACCTCGACTGCCGACAACACCCTGCGCCGCAAAGTGGACGTGTCGCAGGGCGACGCGAACGGCGGCGACGCCTTCACCCCGGCCGCCGAGTGGGATGGTTACGCTACCGACACGTTCGATGGATTGGGTTCTCACTCGGCCACATGCAGCGGCGGCGGGCCGACGGACGTGCCGCCGACGGTCGCATCCACGTCGCCGAGCAGCGGCGCGACCGGGGTGGCGACGGCGGCCAATATCACGGTCAATTTCAGCGAGCCGGTGACGGTCACGACCGGATGGTATACCCTTACCTGCACTATCTCAGGTGAGCACACCGCCGCACAGAGCGGTGGGCCGAGCAGTTATACGCTCGATCCTGACACATCCTTTAACAGCAGTGAAAGCTGCACCGTTGAGGTCTACGCCGACCACATCACCGATCAAGACGGCGATCCGCACGCGATGCAGGCCGACTACGTGTGGAGCTTCAGCACCGGCAGCCCCCCTTCGCCCTGTTCGACGATCCCATTGATCCAGGGGAGCGGCAACAGTTCGCCGTGCGTCAACCAAACCGTGAGCAACATCACGGGCTGCATCACCGGTATTGCCGCCGACGGGTTCTATATGCAGGACGAATCCGGCGATGGCAACCCGGCCACGTCGGACGGCATCTACGTCTATCGCGGCAGCACGTGGACGAATCCTTCAAACTGGGAAGCAGGCGACCGGGTGCGCGTCGGCGGCAAGATCATCGAATATTACAACACCACCGAATTTCAATACGGCAGTTCGGTTTCGGTCTTGGGGACTTGCGCGGTTCCTACACCGGTCACGATCCAGCCCAACACCGACCCCGCCGCCGATCCGATGACGCTCTACGAGCGCTACGAGGGGATGCGCGTGCAGATGAGCTTCGCCGGCTGGGTGGTTGGCCCCACCAAGCGGTTTGACTCCCGCTTCGCCGTGCGCGACCCGGAGCTGGCGCTGGTGGACTTCGGCAGCAGCATCCCGGATTACGCGCGCGTCCTGGAAAGCGATTACCCCGGCTATCGCGGTCTCACCTACCTGAGCGGCGGGCTGAACGTGGACCTGCCCGACCTCGATTTTGGCGACCGCGTCTCCGGCAGCAACCTCACCGGCGTGCTCGGCTACCAGTTCGACAAGTACACCCTGCTGGTAGATACCGCCCCCTCGTTGACGACGACGGATCGTCCCGACGTGACCTCGGCGACGGCGCCCGCCGATCCGGACAAGCGCGAATTTGACGTCTGCTTCTTCAACGTAGAGAATCTGTTCGACCGGGTGGACGATGGCATGGGCGACTACGGCGACTGGATTCCGACTTCGGATGCCGCGTATCAGGCGAAGCTGGCCGGGCTGGCGGAAGAGATGACGGGCGCGGGGCAGAATTGCGCCGTTTGGGGCGTCTCCGAAGTGGAGGGCAAGCAAGCCGTCTACAATGCACTGGCCTCCGCGCTGCATACCACCGATTCGACCTACACCTGGACGGTCGGCTTCGTGCTTTCCGGCGACTCGCGCAACATCACGCAGGGCTTCCTCTGGCGCAACGACGTGACGCTGGTGGGCAGCGTCACTCCGGTGAGCGGCTCGCCCTTCACCGGCTGGGTGACGGATGGGACGCTGGACTTCGTGCGTACCCCGCCCACCGCGAAATTCCGCTTCCTGAGCAGCAGCCCGATGGACGTGCAGGTTTACGCGCTGCACCTCAAATCCAAGCGCGCCAGCACCTCGTGTTCCACGCCGGATTGCACCGACAAGCGGCTGTTGGAGGCTGCCGACCTGCGCGACATCCTGGCGCATCACCAGGACGCTGGGGAGTACGCCATCGCGGGCGGCGATTTCAACGACTACCTCGAATCCGGCCCCATCAACATTTTGAACGCCTCGCCCAAGCTGCACAACCCCTACTTCGACCTGCCGACCAGCGCGCGGTACAGCTACATCTTCAGCGGCGAGAGCGAGACGCTGGACTACTTGGTGATGACGGCCAATCTGACGGCGACGGCGGGTCAGCGCCAGTACACCTTCAGCCCCATCCACGTCAACGCGGATTTCCCCTCTGCCGAGCACGTCTCGGATCACGACCCGGTGCGCGTGGTCTTCAGCAGCAGCGATCAGGGCGACCTGGCCGCGAGCTATGGGGACGCCTGGCATTTCGGGCCGCACGCGCGCACCCTGGGCGCGACGGTGGACAACGACGGCGCGCCGACGCCCGAATCCGACAACGCCAGCGACGACGGCGTGACGCGCGGCGCGGAAAAGTGGCAGTCCGGCGCGACCATCACGCTGACGGTGCAGGTCGCTGGCGGCAGCGGCTGGCTGGCCGGTTGGATTGATTGGAACGACAACGGTGTCTTTACTGATACGGGGGAAGCCGTGGTGGATCGCGCCGTGTCGAGTGGCGCGACGCAGATACCTCTCACCGTACCGGCGGCAGTCTCCGGGTCGCTGGCCGCGCGCTTCCGCCTCTACGAGAGCGCCACCGACCCAGGTGCGGCTCCTACTGGCGGCGTGACCGGCGGCGAAGTCGAGGACTATCTGTGGAGCTTCGGCACTAACGTGGTGACGCTGCGCGGCTTGCGCTGCGCGGCGGGCGGGGGCCTGCTGGCAGGCTTGCTGTTGATGGGTACATTTACGCTTTTTTACCGCCGAGATCGCAGAGAACGCTGAGGAATCATAAAAACTCGGCGTCCTCCGCGTCCTCTGCGGTAAAATTCCGTTAAAACGCTCCCAACTGGCAGCCCCGCACGCGGATGCTCATCTGTCCGGCGACGTAGGCGACGAGCATTTTGGGCACGCGCAGCCGGGCCGCGATCTCCCACGCGGCAGGGCAGGTGAGGATGCCCTCGTCATTGAGCGCCGCCTGGATGGCGGGGGGCAGTTCCGGCGGCACGGGGTGGTCGGCCAGGTTGGCGACCTCCCAGCCTTTGGTGTGTCCCGGATAGCCAAACAGCCCCAACTGGCAGTGCGTCAGATGAATTTGCAGCACATCCGCCGTCTGCCCGATGAGGAGCGGGGCGACGCCCTGCGCTTCCGCCAGGGCGAACGCCCGCGCGCAGGGCAGGTTCCCATCTACCAGGTATTTTTGGATGGCTTCTGCCAGGTCTGGGTCTACCACGAAATCAGTTGGTAAGGGTTTATCTTCGAGCGCCATAAATCTCCTTTGGGTGGTTGCGGTTTTGGGAATGGGAAATGAGTAAGGAGTAAGGAGCCTTGCAAGTCATCACCCATTACTCATTACTCATTACTCATTTCTTGCACTGTTGCTGCAATTTGCAGACTGCCTATAATACAGATAAATACCTTATTCATTTACACGTAAGGAGGTTACGCTATGTGGGAGGAGTTTAAGAAGTTCGTGATGCGGGGCAATGTGTTGGATTTGGCGGTTGCTGTCATCATCGGCGGCGCTTTCGGCAAAATTGTGACGTCGTTCATCAACGATATTTTAATGCCGCCCATCGGGTTGCTGCTGGGGCAGGTGAACTTTGCCGATTTGTTCATTGACCTTTCCGGGCAGGGCTATACCAGCCTGGCGGTCGCCAAAGAGGCCGGCGCAGCGACCCTCAACTACGGCGTTTTCATCAACACAATCCTGGATTTTGTGATTGTGGCTTTTGTGGTTTTTCTGATCGTGCGCCAGGCGAATAAATTTAAGAAAGTGGAAACGCCGGCCGCGCCCACCACAAAGGAATGTCCGTATTGCTGCTCGCCAATCCCCCTCAAAGCGACCCGCTGCCCGCACTGCACCTCGCAGTTGGGCGATTGAGTGAAATTTTTTGCGCGGACGAGCATGGCTCGTCCGCGCAAAAAATCCTTATTTGAACTGGATTCAGGCCAGCGTCTCGGCGGTGTTGACCTGGAATTGCAGTTGTTGTAACTGAGCGACTACCTCTACCTGCCCACCGGCATCCTCAAAAATAAGATACAGATGCTCCTCCTTGCCCTTGGGACTGGTGTGGAGGAAGTGGACGGCCCACTTGTCTTTCCAGCCGTAAACCTTGCCCGCCTCAACCGCCTGGACATTTTCCCCGTTCAGGAACGCGCCCCAATCCGTTTCCCGCCGGCTGATAGTAATGCCATAACGCTTGGTCGTGACAATTTGATGAATGTATATCATCACGTCCCGCTCCGCGCGCGGGATGAAGTTGGCGACGGCGCCGTTAAACTTCTGGACGCCTTTGCCCAATTCCAGCGGGTTGACGCTCTTCAGCCGTTGGAACGTGCCGGTGGCCTTGAGCGCGGGCCGCTCCGCCGGAGATACCGCCGTGGTATCCAACGGCTGCGGCGCAAACACCACACTGGGGAAGAAGAAGGGCGTCACGCTGACGAGAACGATGACCAGGGCGATGACCAGCATGACGATGCCGGACGTGAGATCCGGCGGTTCTTGTCCATCGGCCACCAGTATGTCGGCGGTCGTGCGCAATCCATCCGTACTCAATGAATCTATGTCTTTGTTGATTTCTGTTTGCAAGTCGGTGGACGGCGTCCGGGTCATGCCCGTGATGGTGACCTCTTCCGGTTGCTTGCCGATGACGGTAGCCTCCCGGTGTTTGACCAACACCGTATCGCCGCTGTCCTGATCCAACAAGAAATAGTAAGTTTCCGTCGTCTTGCTATCTTCGGTTTTGTAATAATTCGCATCGTAGACGGCGATTCCTGACACCGACACATACTGCGAAGTCTTGATTTCCCCGTTCACCAACTGCGTGATGGTGACTTCTTGCGGCGTATCCGACGTCCCCAAGGCCGTGCTGATAGAAATGCCGGCCACACACGCAAAAATGATAGCAAAGATCAGCACAATGGCGCAGCCGCCCTTCATCCCCCCGATGCGTCCTTTCCAACGCAAGCCACCCTCGTTCATCCTTAACCTCCTGTGTGTAAAAAAATAATAAAATGACTTCACCCTCAATGCCGCCGGTAAGCGTCGGCTTCCACCTGACACTGGTGCGCCATCCATGTGCGCACCTGCTCGGCATTGTCGTCGTCGGCGGCCTCAAAGAGCGCGATGCTTTCGTCGCCGTATTCCTGCGCCTCCACCATATCACCGCGCTGGCAGGACATCTTGGCGAGCGTGAAGAGAGCGTGCGCGCGCCGTACCCCGATGAGGGAGATGATCAGGTGATCCGGCAGGTGGCGCACGTCGTTGTGACCGATCAGGGTCATATTCCCATCAGCAGTGATCAAGACCTCGCTGACCCCACAATTGCACATATCCATCTGCCCCCAGGCTTCGGTAGATACTTTGAGAACGCGCAGCACAAAGTAGCGAATGATATTGCCATGACAAACCAGGATGTCGTATTTGTCTTCACCGCGCGCGACTTTGAAAAATTGCTCAAACGCCTTGTCGAAGCGGTTCTGACATTCGGCAAGTTTTTGGGGCGCATAAACCAGGGAGTTGCCGTAGCTAGGGGGAATGGAAGGGATACATTCCATCAAACTTTGCGCAGCGTGCAGCGGCGTCTCCGGCAAAGCCCGCGCAATGAGATCCGCAGTTTCAGCGGATCGCCGCAAGGGGCTATAGTAGATGGTTGTGATGGGCAACATTCGAAAACGTTGCGCGGTAAACAACGCTTGCTCAATTCCTAGCAAAGTCAGAGCGGCATCTTGGAGGTCGGACGCATGGCCGGCGGCAAAGTGGAACCCGTGTCGGACCAAATAGAGCGTGCGTGTTGCCATTCAGTTTCCCTCAGTTGTAGAATAGTTTTTTTATGGTTAACTTATTATAGGTGAGGGTGAGGGTTTGACAAATGTGGGTAGAAACAGGAGCCGAGGAATGCGTGTAAGTTGGCTGCGGTGGGGGTGGGTGTTAGGCGGTTTGATTTGCCTTTGGGGAGGGGGGCATCTGGCGTTTGCGTCGCCTGCCCCACGGCCTTCCATGGATTGGAGCGGGACGCTGCCCGGCGATACGACCTTCTGGCCTGCTGCCAACCCGTACATCATCGCCGCCGACCTGACCGTGCCGGCCGGCGTCACGCTGACGGTCGTTTCGGGCGTGGAAGTCCAGCTTGCGCCAGGGGCATCGCTGCTGGTGTACGGGCAATTGCTGGCCGCAGGGACGCCGACGCAGCCCATCACCTTCACCTGGCGCGACGCCGGACAGCCCTGGGGCGCGCTGGCGATCCTCAATTCGCCGGCGGACAACCGCCTGGAATACGTTACCCTTGAACACGCCGGCGAGGAAGCCGAGACGACGCCGCGTTACCAGGGCGTTTCTGTGCGGGACGCGCGCCTGACCATCGCCCACAGTGAGCTGCGCTTCATCGAAGGCCGCGCCATCCACGCCGAGAACGCCGACCTGACCCTGCGCGACAGCGTCATCCACAGCATCCACGGCGACGCGCTCAGCGCGGGGCACGGCAGCCTGGTAGTGGAGCGCAACCTTATCTACGACATCGCCTGGGGAAGCCACGCCTACGAGGGACTTTCGATCAACGACATGTCTGCCGCTGGTCCGGCGCTGGTCACGGATAACACCATCCACGCCATTTCTGACGACTGTGTGGACATCAATTGGGCCGTCGCCACACTCGCGCGCAACCGGCTCTACGACTGCGGCGATAAGGGCGTGTCCGTGGGCGCGCTGCAAGGCCAATTCCCCAACCACGCCGCGCTCACCCTCGTCAACAACCTGATTTACAGCGCCACGCTTGGCGTCGCCGTGAAGGACGGTGCGACGGCGCATCTGGTCAACAACACAATTATTTCTCACACCCAGGCCGCGCTCGCGCTCTACGAAGTCCACATGGGTTACGGCGGCGGCCGCGCCTTCGTCACGAACACGATCCTGTGGGGCGGAACCGCCATCAGCCTGGGCGTCGGTTCGACGGTCTCCGTGGCCTTCTCGGATGTGGAAGGCGGCTGGTCGGGCGCGGGCAATTTCGTCGCGCCGCCGGATTTTGCGGCGGACGCGGACTTTCGGCTTTCCGAGACCTCGCCGTGCCGCGACGCAGGAACGCTCACCGGCGCGCCCCGCGACGACCTGGATGGCTTCCCGCGCCCTATTGGCGCAGCGCCCGACGTGGGCGCCTATGAATGGCCGCCGCTGCGTCTCAAGGCTGCTCCCCGCGACGGCGCGCTTGCGCTGTGGTGGCGCGCGGCGTTCATCCCGGCCGGGGCGGCCAGTTATGCCGTTTCTGTCATGCACGTCGGAACGTTGGTGGGGAATCGGGTCGTGAGTTTGCCGCTGACGTTAACGCACTTCACGCTGCTATCGTTGACCAACGGCGTGTCCGTCACTTTGACCGTGGAACTGCGCGACGCCGCCGGCGTGATGCTTCTACGCTCCCCCGCCGTCGTCGCTGTGCCGCGCCGCCTGGGGGTCTATCTGCCGCTCGTCCGCCGCGACGTGCCACCGTCCCCGCCGCCGCCAGAGCGGGTCGCGCAGGTCGCCATCACGCTTGACCCGGACGACTGGGCCTACCTCGACGCACATCGCGCCAACCGCGAGCTGTTCCCGGCCACGTTCATGGCGGATGGTGTGACTTTCGACGCGGGCGTGCGTTACCGGGGGGAGATCTCTCGCTGGCTGCCCAAGAAGTCGTGGAAGGTGGACTTCGACAGCGCGGCACTGTTTGCGGGGCAGCGCGAACTCAACTTCAATGCCGAATACCCCGACAAATCCCTGATGCGCGAGTGGTTGGCCTACGATCTGTTTGCGCGGCTGGGCCTGCCGGCGTCGCGGGCGGGCTTTGCGGCGCTGCACGTCAACGGCGGCTATCGTGGCTTGTTCACCGAGGTAGAGCAGGTGGATCAACGCTTCCTCTACCGCGTGGGCCTCGATCCCAACGGCAATCTCTACAAGGGCGACTACGGCAGTTTCCATCTGGTGGACGATCCCGCATTCTACGCCGAGCAATACCTCAAAAAGACCAACGAGGACGAGGATAACCGCGACCTGGTCGCCTTCATCGAGATGCTGCACACTGTTCCTACCACCACCGCGCCGATCACGCTGGCCGCCCGTTTCGACGTGGCCGCCTACCTGGACTGGTACGCCATCCAGATAGCGATTGGCAATTATGAGTGGGTGGAGAAGAACTTTTATCTGTACCACGATCTGCGCGCGGACCGCTGGCGTGTGCTGCCGTGGGATATGGACTTGAGCTTCGGTCTCAACCACAATGGCACGGTGTTGGATGAACACATCAGTTGGGACAATCCGATTGACGCGGGGACGGCGTCCAGTCCCAAAAACGACGGGGCGTGGAACTACCTGACTACCGTGATCCTCGACCAGCCGGATTTCCGCTTTGCTTACTGCCGCCGCCTGCGCGAACTGCTCGATGGGGCGTTCGCGCCGGACGTGATGGCGGCGCGCATCGCTCATGCCTATACCCTCATCCGCGCTTACGGCGAGGCCGACCCGTACAAGTGGGGGACTAACGCCGAGTTTGCCACACAGTCGGCCACCTTGCAGGCTTATGTGACCTATCGCCGCGCGTGGCTGCTGGCGCAAATGCCGGCTTATTGCCCGCCGACCGGCCCGCTGCCGGTGGTCAACGAAATCCAGGCCGCGCCGGACGCCTGGGTGGAACTTTACAATCCAGGGCTGCTGGCGATGGATCTGGGGGGGATGCGGTTGGCGGATGGCGAATTACGAATTACGAATTATGAATCAAGAATCGAGAATCAAGAATCAGCGGATCAGCGGATCAGCGGATCAGTGAATCTGGAGGGTGTGATCGCGCCTGGGGGGATCCTGGTGGTGAGGCTGACGGGGATTGTGACGACCGGCGGGGAGATCGTGCTATACGATAAGCCGCTTCACGGCGGCGACGTGCTGTCTACGTTGGCCTACCCCGCGCTCGCGCCGGGCGCATCGTTTGGCTGGCTGGACGATGGCGGCGCGCTCACCGGGACGCTGGCGGCGCCGACGCCGGGCTGGTCGAATCGGGGCCGCGCACCGGTCATTGCGGACGTGATGTTGACGCCATCCATACCTCGCGGCGGGCAACCCTTTACCGTGACGGCGCGCATCGCCGATGCGGACGGCAATTTGCTCGCGGCCTGGCTGGATTACACTGTAGCCACAACGACCTTCACTGCACCGCTGACGCCGGTGGGCGAGATCGTCACGGCCATACTGCCCACGTTGGCTGACGGTGTTGTGGTCACGTACACCCTGCACGCGGAGGACGCTGCCGGGCTGCGGTCGGAGGTCACGGGGCGCTGCCGCATTGGCTTTGCGCGCCCGCCGCTTTATTTCAATGAGTTGGTGGCGATCAACGTCAACGGCCTGCGCGATCTGGATAGCAATACCGACGACTGGCTGGAGATTTACAACGCCGGGCCGACGCCGGTGGACATGGGTGGGATGTATCTCAGCGACATGGCGGGGAATCCGCGCCAGTGGCTGCTGCCGCCGGGCGTCGTCGTCCCGGCCGGCGGTTACCTTATCCTGTTGGCCGACGACGAGCCGGACGAGGGGCCGACGCACCTCGGTTTCAAGCTCGATGGGGACGGCGAGCGATTGGCGCTCTACGCCGGAAGCTCCGGCTACGATGAGTTGATTGACGAGGTATCCTATCCGCCGCAGGCAGCGGATCAAGCGTGGGGACGCCTGCCCGACGGCATGTGGGGCGCGCTGGCGCGGCCTTCGCCGGGAGTGGAGAACGGGGTAGGGCGGTAGGGTGTTATTCTACTCCCTGACGTGCTGCGATATACTCAACCGCCGCTTGTGCGATTAAGCCGGAACGGGTCTTCCCCTGCTCGGTAGCATACCTGTCCATCATCGTCAACACGCGCTCTGGCAATGTCACATTCACCCGCCTGGTTTTCCCTGATAATTTTGTGACATCCACCGGTACGACAGCCCATATCCCTTCGGCGTAATCTGGATTACTCTGATGATAGTCTATCGTTTTAGGGAGAGGAATAGGCTCACCGTCCAGCAGCAAACCTTCCAAATGACATTCAACAGCTTCTACAACCTCTTGCAGGGCTTCATCTAACGTGGCGCCCGCGCTGAAGCAACCGGGCAAATCGGGCACGATGACGCCGTAATCGCTTTCAGAATCCTTGTGAATGACAACCGGGTAATACATATCGCCTCACTTTCTATCCGGCCATGACCAGCCGGCTTGTTTGTAGATACTTCGTACCGTTCCGATAGGTAAATCTCTTTTGGGATGTGGAACTGTTACACGACCAGGTTTGTCTGGATGTTTGTAATGATGATGGCTTCCACGAATATGGACGAGGATCCATCCCTCTTTTTTGAGCCGGGCAATAATTTCACGACTGGTCATAGGGTTATTGTACACATCATACACACGTTGTCAATGGTTCGCGCATTTATAAACTGTTAACCCACCTGAAATTTAGTTTTTTATCGTCGCGCTTATACTGAAAGATAGGGCAAACGTGCGTTTGCCGGTCACAGTATGTTAGTTTTATTAAGGAGGGCACGATGCAACAGCGAAGGTTTTGGTTGACGGTCGGTTTGGGTTTGGCCCTGGCGTTGGGGCTGCTGGCTCTGGTCAATCTTGCCGCGCCGGTGAAGGCTGCCGGAGAGGTGTTGTACGTCACGCCGGGCGGCGCGGGCGCGGCGTGTGTGCTTGCCGCGCCGTGCGGCAGCGTGCAGACCGCGCTCAATCTCGCCCCGACTGGAGCAGAGGTGTGGGCGGCGTCCGGCCTCTATACGGAAAACCTCACACTCACGCGCACGGTGACGCTGCGCGGCGGGTGGAATCTCTCTTTCACAGTACAGGATTTCGCTTCGCCAACGGTGCTGGTGGATGCGGGCGCGGTGGATCACAACGCTCGCATTGGCATGAAGGATACGCCGTTGGCCGCAGTCGTCGTCCTTGAGGGCATAACGCTGCGCGGCGGCAACGACGGGGTCCACATCTGGAGCAGCGATGATAGCGGTCACGTTACTTTTACCCACGTGTTGGTTGAAAATGTGGCGCAGCAGGGCTTTGAGATTGACGGCGGCGCAGTGGTGATTTCCGCCAGCCAGGTCTTGAGCGCGCAGCGCGGTATCGAGGTGGACGCGGGCGTGGTGCAGGTGGCGGGCGCGCTGATTTCCAACACGCTCGAAGAAGGCTTCTTGCTGGAAGCCGGCGGTGTGGTCACGGTGACGGGCAGCACGTTCAACGCTGCCGGACAGCAGGGTGTTCAGGTCAACGACGGGATGCTCTGGTTTCAGGAGAACACCGTCACTCGCATGATGTCGGAGAGTATTCTCATCAACGGGGGAACAGTGCTCCTGGATGGTAACGTCGTCCGTGATGGGCTGACCGAAGGGTATCCGGGCATCTACGTCGAACCGGCGGACGGCGCGACCACGAACGTCATCCTTCAAGGCAACGAGGTCTTCAATATCCCCGATCACGGCATCTACGTGCGCGGCACGTTGGGGCTGATGACCGGCAATGTGGTTCACGATGTGACCGGCAACGGCCTTTACGTCCGCGAGGGCGACGCCACAGTGATGGGCAATCACGTCTCTGCGGTGGAGGGCCGGGGTGTTTATGTGCGGGATGACGACACACCTACATTGGAACAGGCTGTCGTCAATCGGAATACCATTGTTGACACCGGCGATGTGGGGATTGACGTGCGCGGCGCGGCAGCGCAGGTAATGTCGAACACCATCACTGCCACTGCGGACCGGGGAATTGACGTCCGCCTGGGCAGCGCCGAGATTGCCTTCAACACTGTGGGGCAAACGGGCGGCGACGGCATTCGCACGGTGGAGGACAACAGTGCGGCCCTCATCCACCACAACACGGTACGCGACACTGCTGACGACGGGATTGACGCGGGCGGTGTGGGAGTGGAGGTGCGCGCTAACATCGTCACCGGCAGCGGCGACAACGGCGTTAAGGCGACGCACACGGGGACGCCGTCGCTGACGATTTCCGCCAATCACATCTACAGCAACGCCACGCTAGGGATTGCGGTGCGGCAGGCAGCGCATTTCAGCCTGGTCAACAACATGGTGGGCGACAACGGCCTGGGGGCGGTGGAAATTTCCGGCGATGGCGCAGGCGACTTGATCCACAACACGCTGGTGGGCAGTGGGGTGGGGCAGCAGGGCGTTGGCGTGACGTTCCTGGGCGCTCCGACGGCGGCGCTGGTGAACAACCTCGTGGTGAGTCACACTGTCGGCATTACCGGCGCGCTGGCGAGCCACGTCATGCTCACGCGGACGCTGCTCTGGGGCAACGGCAGCGATCCTATCAGCAATACCGCTTTCATCATCCCGCCCATTGAGACGCTGTTTGTGGCCCCGGCGCAGCAGGATTATCACCTGTTGCTCGATGCATTTGCCGTGGATCGCGGCGTGCTGACGGGCGTGACCGAGGACGTGGACGGCGACCCCCGCCCGCGCGGCAAAGCGCCCGACATTGGCGCGGACGAGACGCCGCCGGGGATTTCCCATCTCTATTTGCCACTGGTTCTCCGCACCTATCCTCTGCCTCCCGCGCCGCCGGTACTCCCCGATGTCCCCGCCTATTACCTGTACGTCACTCCCGCCGACCTGGCCTATCTGGATGAGCATCCTTATCTGAATGACACCGTGCCGGGCATTTTTGTGGTCGGCGGACGCACCTGGGAAGTGGACGTGCGCTATCGCGGCGACACAGCCCGCCGGATGCCCAAGAAATCGTGGCAGGTCGAGTTTCCCAGCAGCGATCCGTTCACCGATACCTGGGAGATGAACCTCAACGCCGATTACATAGATCAAACGCTGCTGCGCAGTGCGGTGGGTTACGATCTGCTGGCGCGAGCGGGCGTTCCCACACCGCAAGTCAACTATGCCCGGCTATACCTCAACGGCGCGTACTACGGCCTGTTCTCGCAGGTGGAAGACGTGGAGGCGGGCTTTCTGTACCGGCAGGGGTTTGAGTCCCATGGCAACCTGTACAAGCCAGATTATGGCAATCTGGAATGGCCGCAGCCGTGGGAGGATGTGGATTCCTACTGGAACGCCCAATATCCCAAGCTCACCAACACCAAGAGCGGCTATAAGGACATGCGCGATTTCGTCTATTTGATCAACCACACGCCTGACGACCAGTTTGCCGAAACTATCGCGGGGGTGCTGGACGTGCCGGGCTGGTTCGACTGGTACGCGGTCAACATTCTGTTGGGCAACTTCGAGATGTTGGAGAAAAATCATTACCTCTATCACGACCTCGATGCGGGCAAATGGCGGGTTCTGCCCTGGGACGTAGACCTGGCGCTGGGGCACAACGCCACCGGTTTTGGGACAAGTGATCCACTGTTCGATTACACCGTCAGCTACGACAACCCCATTGACAGCGGCACGTTGGAGAGCAAGAAGGTGGATGGAAAGTGGAACGCCTTGATCGAGAAGATGCTGAACGTCCCCGAATTTCGCTATTACCACGGGCGGCGGCTGCTGGAGTTGATGAACGAGGGCGGGACGGCAGCCTCCTTCAGCTACGAGACGATGGCCGCCCGGATTGACTACTTCTACGAAATCGCCGCACCCTACGGCGCGGCCGACCCCAACCGCTGGCGGCGCGACGACTTCCCCTTCTCTGTCGGCCCCACTGAGCTGAAGGATTACGTCGCTGGACGCCGGGCGTGGCTGTTGGCGCATCTGCCCGCGTTTATGGCCGGGATGCAGCCTCCGCTCACGCTCAACGAGGTGCAGCCGCGCAATGCGTCCACCCTGGCAGATGAGGCCGGCGACTTCGCTCCCTGGCTGGAACTGTACAATGCCAGCGCCGCCATCCCCTGGGATGTGAGCGGGATGTACCTCAGCGACGATGCCGCGCAGCCGCTCAAGTGGTGCATCCCTGCCGGGACGACCCTCTCGCCGCGCAGCACGCTCTTGATTTGGGCGGATGGCGAGACGGGCGAGGGCGCGCTCCACGCTAACTTCACGCTCGCGCCGACCGGCACGCTCTTCTTGAGCGATCGCGCTCTTTTCGACTATGCGCGTGTCGCCGAACTCGCCTATACCGACGTGCCAACCGACGCAGCCTACGGCCTGTTTCCCGATGGTGAGACGCCGCAGATGCTCGCCGCGCCGACGCCCGGTTGGCGCAACGTGGGTCATGCGCCCATCATCACCGACGTAACGCATACGCCCGCGCTTCCCGCCGCCGACCAGCCCGTCATCGTCACCGCCTGGATCGCGGCGGACGATCCCGTCACCGTCACCCTGCGTTACCGCACGGCGCAGCCGCTACAGCCCGCCGGCGCGTGGCTATCGCTGCCGATGGTGAAAAACGAATTGCGAATTGCGAATGACGAATTACGAGTCACGAATGACGAATTACGAATGACGAATTACGAATTACGAATGACGAGTGAAGGTCCAGCAGCCCTACAACCTACAACCCACAACCCACAACCCACAACTCGGCACTCAGCACTCAGCACTCAGCACTCAGCCCTTCTCCCCGCGCAACCCGCCAACACCCGCGTCGAATATTTCATCGAGGCGGTGGGCGCTGCCGGGCAGGTGACGGTGGCGTATCCGGGCTGGCCGGATGGGGGGTACAGCTACATCGTCGGTTGGACGCCGCCCACGTTGGTCATCAACGAGGTGATGGCGCGCAATCTGAACACAGTGGAGGACGAAAACGGCAAGACGCCAGACTGGATCGAAATTTACAACCCTGGCCCGCAGGATGTGGACATGGGCGGGATGTATCTCACGGACGATCCGGCGTTCCCGAACCAGTCCGAGATTCCGGCGGGCGCGGTCGTCCCGGCGGGCGGCTACCTGCTCTTCTGGGCGGACGGCGCTGCGACGGGACTCCACCTCAACTTCAGCCTCTCCGGGGAAGGCGAGGCCGTCGCATTGTTCGACCGGCTCGACCGGGGCGCGGGGCGGATTGACGCGGCCTTCTTCCCGCCGCAGTCCTTCGACGAGTCGTGGGGCCGCTTCCCCAATGGCAGCGCGACCTGGGCCGCACTCGATACGCCGACGCCCGGCGCGCTCAATCGCTGGCAGCCGCCGCGCTTCACGGATGTGACGCGCGCGCCGCAATGGCCCACCGCCGATCAACCCGTTGTTGTCTCCGCGCTCATCACTGCCGGGATGCCAATCGTTTCAGCGACGCTGTGGGTAGATGTGGGGAGCGGATTCACGACGATTCCAATGTCGGGCGCACCATTCCAGGGCACACTTCCCGGACAACCGGCAGGGACGGTGGTGCGCTATTTCCTGGATGCGGTGGATACCCTCGGCCAGCACTCGACGTATCCGGCGGACGCGCCCGGCGCGGTGGAAAGCTATATCGTCGGTCATACGCCGCCGCGCCTGGTCATCAACGAATTCCTGGCGGCCAACACCTCGATCAATACCGACGAAGCGGGGGAATACGACGACTGGGTAGAGCTTTACAACGCGGGCGACGCGGCGGTGTTGCTGGACGGGATGTACCTCAGCGACAACCTGACGGATCCGCAAAAGTGGGCTTTCCCGGCGGGCGTGAGTATCCCGGCGGGCGGCTACCTGTTGATATGGTGCGACGGGCAGCCCGGTCAAGGGGCGCTGCACACTTCCTTCAAGCTGGCCCGCGAAGGTGAAGAGCTAGGTCTCTTCGACAGCGACGCCAACGGCAACGTCGCCCTCGACACCCTGACCTTCGGGCTGCAATCCGATAACATCTCCTACGGGCGCACGCCGGATGGCGGCAGCGCGTGGGTCTTCTTTACGACGCCAACGCCGGGAGGGAGCAATGAGTGAGTGGGAGAGTGGGAGAGTGGGAGAGTGGGAGAGGGGCAGACTGTCAAAGTTCTGGCTTTTTGCCGTTGTTGCACTGTGGTTTGCCCTGCCGGGGCCGTTGTTGGCCGACAATTCCGATCCTTTATCCGATTTCACGTTTCACGTTTCACGTTTCACGTTTCACGGACTACGGACTACAGCCTACGCTACCTCCACCATCGTCCTCAACGAAATTCACTATCACGCCGCCTCGGAGGCTTACGGCGAGGAGTATGTAGAGTTGTACAACGCCGGGAGTACGGTGGCGGACTTGAGCGGCTGGTATTTCAGCGACGGCTTCGATTACACCTTCCCCACCGGCACGGTGATGTTGCCGGGCGACTATCGGGTGGTCGCCAGCGACCCGGCGCTGGTGGAAGCGATCTACGGCATCACGGGGACGCTCGGCCCGTTTGCGAGCGGGCGGCTCGATAACAGCGGCGAGCGCATCGCCCTGGCCGACCCGACCGGCGTGGTGGCGGATCAGGTGACGTATGACGACCACCTGCCCTGGCCGGAGGCCGCCGACGGCGATGGGCCGTCGCTGGAACTGATCAACCCGACGTTCAACCATGAAAGCCCTTGTTCGTGGGGGGCGAGTGTGGGCGCAGGGACGCCTGGCGCGCAGAACAGCGTCTACCACGCGGGCAACCTCCCGCCGTGCATCCTCGCACCGACGCACGCGCCGCTGCTGCCCACCTCCACGCAGCCCGTCACCGTCACCGCCTTCGTGGATGACAACAGCGTGGTTGTCTCCGTCACTCTCTATTATCGCGTACAGGGGGAGGCGGCGTATACGGCAGTGCCGATGAGGCAAGAGGCAGGAGGCAAGAAGCAGGAAGCAAGAAGCACTCCTTACTCCTTACTCCTTACTCCTTACTCCGCCATTATCCCCTCCCTCGCCATCTCCGAAACGATTTTTCTGCCGGGGCAGGGGCGGTATGTGGAGTTTTACATCACGGCGACGGACGATGAGGGCGCGACGCGCATCATGCCGGAGGGGGCGCCGGGCGGCACGTCGGCGGAGACGGGACTGCCGCTCACGGTGAGCTTCCTCTACTGGGTGGAGGACGTCCCCTTGTCAAGCAACTTACTGCTGTACCGTCTTATCCTCACCGACCAGAACCGGGCGGAGCTGACGACGCGCGATATGTTCTCCAATGAGCTGCTCGACGCGACGTTTGTGTGCTCCGACACGGCGTACTACAACGTGGGGTTGCGCTACCGGGGCGACACGCGCAACTTCACGCCGCGCCCGTACCGCATCAAATTCCGCGACGCGCAGGAGTTCGAGAGCCGTGAGCGGCTCAATTTACTCAGCGATAACCTCGACCGCGACGCGATGGCCTACAGCGTGTTCCAACGCGCGGGCTTGCCGGCTTCGGACACCCGCTTCGTGCAGCTTGCCATCAACGGCCGGGTGGAGGGGAATTATCTTGACGTGGAAGCCGTGGATCGGGACTTCCTCAAGGCGCACTTCGGCGATGACGACGACGGCAACCTGTATCGCGGGGCGGAGGGGGCGGATCTGGCGTATCGCGGCGCCGACCCCAATCTGTACCGCCCGAACTACGTCAAGAAGACCAACGAGGAGGCCGACGACTTCACCGACGTGATCTCGCTCACCTACGCGCTGACCCACGCGCCCGACGCGACGTTCATGGCGGATGCGGAAGCGGTGGCCGACATGCGCCAGTGGCTCAAATGGTTCGCGGTGCAGGCCGTGCTCGACAATCACGAGGGCGCGCTGTGGATCGGCGGCGGCGACGACTACTACCTCTATCATCGTGGCGGGGACGACCGTTTCGTGCTGCTTTCGTGGGATCACGACACGACGTTTGTGAACCCCACGCACACGATTTGGGAGCCGGATTGGTACGCCAAAGCCGCCGTGAAGCGCATTTTGCACACGCCTGTCTTCATGCGTTGGTACTACCAGGGCATCGCCGAGGTGATTACTGGCCCCTTCTCCGTGGCCGAAATGTTCCCGCGCATTGACGCGCTGCCGGCGGAGGTCGTCGGCGCGGGCGACAAGCAGGAACTCAAGGACTTTGTGGGCGCGCGCGTCCCTTATTTGTGGACGGAAATCCCCGACGATACGCTGGTGATTTTGACCAACAACGGCGACGACATCGTGACCACCGACGCAACCGTGACGCTGGAGGGGATGTGCTCGCCGCTGCGCGACGTGACGGTGAACGGCAGCGCCGACGGGGTGACGTACCTCACGGCGACGAGTTGGCGCTACGTGGCGCAACTTCCACAGCGCGACAACGTGTTTGTGTTCAGTGACGGAGTGGATACGCAGACGATCGCCGTATTCCGCGACGTGTTCCACGGCGGGACGCTCACGGCGGATACGGTACTGGAAAGCAGCCGCCTGCCTTACACCATCTACGAAGACATCCGGCTTTCTGGCGGCGTCACTCTGACCATCGAAGGCGGCGCGACGCTGCGTTTCGACGCGGAGCGGCTGATTCGCGTCGAAGACGGCGCGCGGTTGTGGATTCACGGCACGGTGACGCAGCCGGTCGTGCTGTCCACCGGCGATCCGGCGCTTTTCTGGGGCGGCATCCTCCTGTGGAATACCCGCGCCGACAATCGCATCGAATATGCCGTGCTGGAATACATCCACGAAGTCCTGCTCAACCCGCGCACGCACGGCGTCACCGCGTTCGCGTCGGACATCGCCATCGCCCACAGCACGCTGCGGCATATGCGGCACAGCGTCGCCGTCACGGCGGATTACGACTCCGCGCTGACGCTGCTGTACAACGAGATTTACGACATTGGCACAGACGCCGTCCACGCGACGGGCGGGCAGGCGACTATTGAGGGCAACACGATCCACGACTCGTTCTATGACTTGAGTTTCAACCCCTCACCGCCGGAGGGCATCGAAATCAGCGCCATCCAGAATCCGCCGGCCGTGCTGCGCGACAATCGCATCTACAACATCACCGACGACTGCCTGGACGCGAATGATTCTTCCGTCATCGTGGAGCGCAACATTTTCCATCACTGCGGGGATAAGGGCATTTCAATAGGCGGTCCGTTTTCCAGCACGCTCGTCAACAACCTGGTCTACGAGTGCCGCTACAACGAGGGCGACTACGACCACACTGGCTTCGGCGTCGCGCTCAAGGACGGGGCGACGGCGTTTCTGGCGAATAATACGTTGGTGAGTAACACCCACGGCCTGGGCCTGTTCGAGATGCACGCTGGCGATGGCGGCGCGACGGCGACGGGGATCAACACGATCATCTGGGGCAACGAGCAGAGCGTGGTCACGCGCGATGGCTCGTCACTCACCTTGGTCTACTCCCACGTTGGTGGTGGGTTCCCCGGTGAGGGCAACAGCGACGCCGATCCACTTTTCCGCGCTCCCCTGAACCACGTGTACCGCCTGAAGGCCGAATCGCCGTGTGTGGATACAGGCACGCCCGTCGGGGCGCCGGACATGGATGTGGTCCGTATCGCCCGTCCCAAGGGGGAAGGCTACGACCGGGGCGCGTTCGAGTTTTTTGAGTTCTACACGGTGTATTTGCCGATGGTGTTGCGGTAGTCGCGTACAAGAGGTAGGATGCAAGAGGCGCGAGCGTTGTCTTGCCTCCTGCCTCTTGCTTCTTGCCCCTTGCTTCTGTTGTATAATGATGGCGTTTGGATGTGGGCTATGACACCTTAAGGGAGGGTATTTCATGACCAAATGGCAGCACTGCAAACTACAAAAAAGCCGCGTGACCTTTTTGGGGGCATCGGGGGTCTTTGAGAATAAACGCGATGTTTACGTCCGCGAGCCGTCTGCGTTCAGCAACCTGGAGGATGAGGGGTGGGAGCTCGTCACAGTGTTGCCGGACCCGGATGGGGATTTCATTTACTTTTTCAAACGTCCAGTGATGGACATTAAGGCGAAGTCGGGCTAATCCAACGTCACGCGCTATGCTTCCCCATTCCGACCCCGGCAAACTCATTGTATTGGAAGGCTTAGATGGGGCGGGCACCACGACGCAGGCGCGCTTGCTCGGCGAGCGGCTGCGCGCGCAGACCCCGGCGCCCGCCGTCTACGTCACCTGGGAACCGACCGACGGTCCGGTCGGCCTGCTTATCCGCCGCATCCTGACCCACCAGGAGGTGGCGCAGCCGCGCACCCTGGCCGCGTTGTTTGTGGCCGACCGGCTGGAGCATCTCTATCGCCCAGAGGGGATCGCCGCGCAGCTCCGCGCAGGCGTGTGGGTGGTGATGGATCGCTATTACCTTTCCTCGTTGGCTTACCAATCCCTCACGTTGGCGGGGGACGAAGTGGCGTGGCTGTATCAGATGCACGCTCCATGCCTGCGGCCCGACGTGACGTTTTTCCTCGACGTGCCGGTGTCCGCGTGCCTGGAACGTATCCGCCAGGGGCGCGGCGCCCAGAGCGATTTGTTTGAGAAAGAGGAACTGTTGACGGCGGTGCTGGAAAGGTATTATACGGCTATCCGGCGTCTCCAAACGCAGGGAGAGACGATTCACGTTATAGATGGCGGGCAATCTATATCTCAGGTGACACAGGTTTTGCAAGAATTTCTCGGCACGCTAAAGACTTAGATGGCAACGCAAATCCTCAACCGGCGCTACAAAATAATCAGACAACTGGGCGAAGGCGGCATGGGTGCCGTTTTTCTGGTTGAAGATATGCTGCGCGACAATGCTCTGTTAGCTCTGAAAACGGTGCGGGCGAGCCAGACCGGTGAGTACAGCCTGGCGCAGTTCAAGTATGAATTTGCCGTCCTGGCGCAGTTGCATCACCCCAACCTGGTAAAAGTGTACGACTTCGGCTACATGGAGACCCAGGAATATTTCTTCACTATGGATTACGTATCAGGCGAAGACTGGGGGACGGCGACCCGGCGGCGCGTGCTGTCGGGCACATTTGATGCGCCCTGGCTCTACGGCATTGTTGTGCAAGTTTGCTATGCCTTGCAGTACATCCACGCGCGCGGCTTTATTCACTATGACGTAAAACCCTTCAATGTGCGGATTACGCCAGAAGGACAGGTTAAGTTGATGGACTTCGGTCTGATCGGCCAGCCGCAGGGCGCGGGACGCGGCCCGGCGCGCGGTACACCTGAGTACATTGCGCCGGAAGTCGCGCAGGGCGCGCCGGTGGACCACCGGGCCGATTTGTATTCCCTGGGAGTCTCTCTGTATGAAATTGTGACCGGTAGATTGCCGTCCAGAAACCCCGTAGGGGATTGGACGGAGACCGACCCGTTCTTGTCTGGCGCGGAATGGTCGCACCTCTCACTCACGATGCCGGCTGGCTTACACAGTATGATCCGCACGTTACTGGCGCCAATGCCCGAAGACCGCTATGGCAGTGCCACAGCAGTGATCCGCGCGATCAACACGTTGACGAAGTCGAATTATCCCCTGGAAACCGAAGCCGCCCACCGATCTATGCAAAGTGGTTTGCTGGCAGGTCACAGCTTTGAGACCGCCTATCTCCAAGAGGTGCTTCTGCGGATGCTGGACGGGCATGGCCGGCTGGTGCTGTTGACCGGGACGACCGGCGTGGGCAAGAGTCGGCTGGCGCGTGAGTTGGGCGTGTACGCGCAGATGCAGCGGGTTTTGGTTTGTGAAGGTGTGTGTGACGAACATGCCCTCACGCCCTATCGCCCCTGGGTGACCATTTTCAGGCAACTGATCACACAATGCTCCACGGCGTGCATGGAGAAGTTGCAACGTTATGGCGTCGCCTTGCTCAACCTGATGCCGGAATTGGCCGATGTGCTGGACGCCGATTTTGATCTGCAACGGTCGCCTGGAGAGAAGGACCGCTTATTGACGACGGTGGTGGATGGCCTGTTGTCATTTGAACAGCCCTTGCTGTTGGTGCTGGAGGATTTGCACTACGCGGATGCCGAAACCCTGGAATTGCTGGATCGCGTGGGGCGGCGGGCGCGCCAGGGCCATATCTTGTTGGTGGGATTGTACCGCGACGCTGAGATAGAGGCTTCGCATCCATTGCAAGCCCTGGTACACCACGCGCGACCTGTGAGTCGCCGGGAACAGCCCCCCTCTGATCCTGAATATCTCCCGGAACTACTGCACATAGAATTATTGGATGAAGCCGCCGCCTCCCAACTGACCTGCGCCCTGCTGGGCGCCGGCATTGGGGGAGAGTCCCGTTTGCCAGAAGGCTTTTTGGCCTGGTTGATGACCGAAACCGGCGGCAATCCCCTATTCATCGAAAGCTTGCTGCGCTCCCTGATTGAAGATAATCTGCTGCGTTACGATGGCGAAACGTGGCAGATGGATATAGAAGCTGTCTCTCGGACGCCGGACAACATCCAGGAGATCGCCCGCCGCCGCGTGGCTCGCCTGGATGCCGCCGCCCTGCACATTTTGCAGTGGGCCGCCGTTTTGGGACAGTGGTTGGATCCACCCGTGCTGGCGGCGGTCAGCGGCGCGTCGGCGGATGAAATTTTCCGCGTGATGACCCAGGCGACCCGGCGTTACGTTCTGACGTTGAGTGCGCGCGCTGGCGAGGCGACCTATCGCTTTAGTAACGATCAGGTACGCATCGTCCTCTATCATACCCTCACGCCGGCAGAACGTGCGCAGCGACACGCTCTCTGTGCCGACACACTGCGCCAACGTTATCCCGACAGCGATATAGCGGAAGTCTTGACCTGGCACTATGAACAGGCCGGGCAACTGGCCCAGGCCTTGCAGTATGCTCAAATGGCCGGAGACAAGGCCCGCCAGGTCTACGCCCATCATTCGGCGGTGCGCTATTATAGCCAGGCGTTGGATTTTTCCCAGCGCGCTTCCCTGGCAGTGTCGCCACAAACGCTCTATGCTTTGCGGTGGGGCCGCGCCAATGCTTACGCTTATCTGGAACGTTATCAAGCCCAGCGGGATGACCTCGCCAGGATGTCCCAACTGGCGACGCTGATGGCGGATGTGACGCGGCAGATTGAGACACACAACCTGCAAGTAACCGCTTTGGGACTCCTGGGCGATCACGAGGAAGCCTTGCGTCTCGGCGCAGAAACGTTAGCTCTGGCCCGTCAGACCGGGGATTCTCTGCTGATTGTGGATAGCCTGGATGTGTTGGGCGAAGCTCACTCCCGCGTCGGGGACATTGAGTCAGCTTACACTCTCCACAAGGAAGCGTTGCGCCTGTGTCGGGAACTGGGAGACCGCCAGCGGGAAGCGCATCTGCTCTGGCATTTGGGTGGCCATGCACGGGTGTTGAAAGGAATAGCCGAGACGCGCGTCTATATGGAAGAATCCTTCGAATTGCAGCGCGTGTTTGGCAATCAAGCCGGCATGGCGGATGCGTTGAATGCATTGGGGGTGATCTCCACCGACTATGTTCAAAAGCGCGATTACCACGAACAGTCGCTGGCGATTGTGCAAGCGATCGGGGATCGCAACCGCCAAACCCGTTCCTATAACAACCTGGGTTTAGCTTACTGGAGACTGGGCCTCTACACCCGCGCGCGCGAGTATTTGGAGCGGGCCATCCAGATGGAGCGCGAAGTTTTCAGCCGCAGTCATCTGGCGCTGCTCCTGGAGAGTCTGGGCCGCGTGTACTTTGCGTTGGAAGATTACATGCACGCGCAGCAGGCATTTGAAGAGGGCTTGTCTATGGGTGAGGCGACCGGCGACTATTATAGTGCGTCGCTGCACTACTTTGGGATGGGACAGGTCAAACTGGCCAGCGGTCATCCTGAAGCGGCTCGCGCTTTGTTTACCCGCGCGGTGGAGATTCAGCGGGAACATAAGATGTTGAACCTGCTATTCTCGTCGCAGGCCTGGCTGGGGGCCGCGTGCCTGGCCATTGGCGATTGGGAATTGGCCGACCGCTATACGCTCGAAGCACTCTGCACTTTGCAGGTGATCGGTACGGGCGAGTTCCTGGCGCAGGAAGTTTGGTGGTTGCGGTATCAAGTCCTGCGCTGCGCCGCCCCTGAACGCCGCGAGGCCCTGACTCCTGAGCTGTGGGAGGCGTTGCAGCGCGCGCACGATGTGATGATGGACGGGATTGCCACGATCACCGACGAGGGCCTGCGCCGCAACTATCTCAACAAAGTGCGGGTTAACCGTGACATTATCGCCGAATGGACGCGCCGCCTGGCCGAGCAAAGCCAACAGCCCGAATCCTCCGGCCCATTGACTTCCGCGCCGACGCTGGAAGTCGCCGCTAGTGAGGCCGAACAGCTCCGCGACCGATTCAAGCGGGTGTTGGACATCAGCGTGCGGATGAACGAGACTCACGACGCGGAATCGTTGTTGCGTTACGTGATGGATCAGGTCATCGAATTAAGCGGGGCCGAACGGGGCGTCTTGGCGCTGTTGGATCGCCAGCATCAAATACACTTCCGGGTGGCGGTGGGGATTGATTTGCCCGAGTTGGTGAATGGCAAGTCGCCGATCAGCTACACCATTTTGGAAACTCTCATTCAGTCACGTCAACCTGTGTTGCTCCAGGATGCTTTGACCGACGCGCGTTTCGGCGCGCAGAGCAGCGTCCTGGAATTGAACTTGCGCTCGGTGTTGTGCGTGCCGCTGATTGCCCGCGCCGAACTCATCGGCCTGATCTACGCCGACAACCGCTCGGTCAGCGGGCGTTTCTCTGACATGGACTTAAACTTGATGATGATCTTTGCTAACCAGGCAGCGACGGCCATTGAGAACGCGCGACTGTACGGCGATCTGGTACAGGCCAACGTCCAGTTGGAGACCTGGGCGCACACCCTCGAAGCGCGGGTGGCCGAACGCACCGCCGAGGTTGAGGCGGCCAACGCCGCCTTGTCGCGCCGCGCCGTGCAGTTGGAGACTAGCCGGCAGGTGGCGCAGCAGATCATCTCGATTTTGGACCTGGATGTCCTGCTGGAGCGGGTAGTGTCTTTGATTCAATCTCAATTCGGTTACGCCTTTGTGGGCGTGTGGCTGGTGAACTCTAACCGGGATGGGTTGGTGCTGCGCGCCAGCGCCGATCCGCTGGCGCGCCGATTGCAGGAGAAGGGGTTGGTGATCCCCCTGGATGCCCCCAGTCTCAGCGTCTCTGTTTGCCGAACCGGCAAGGCGCGGGTGGTGCAGAACGTCCAGGAAGCCGCGGATTTCTGGTCTGTGCCAGTATTGCCGCCGATTGCCTCCGAATTAGTGTTGCCGCTCCAAATGGGCGAGGAGATTGTCGGCACTCTGAGCATCGGCGGCGACCAGATCGGGCAGTTTGTGGAAGAAGAAATCGGCGTTTTGCACGGGGTGGCCGACCAGTTGGTGATTGCCATCCGCAACGCGCAGCTTTATCAAGCTGAGCAACGCCGCCGCAAATTGACCGAACTGCTCGAACAGACCGGGCGCGAGCTGACCAGCAGCCTGGATATGCGGACAGCGCCGGAGCGCATCCTGGCCTTTCTCAGCATTTTGACGCCTTACGCGCGTGGCCTGGTGATGCTGCGCGAAGGCGATGTTCTCAAAACCGTGGCGCATTACGGCTTGCTGGATTCCCATGAGGCCGAGGCCATCTCCGTTCCCATCACGGAGGATGATATTTACCAACAACTGGAAGCCCTGGGCCGCCCCCTGATTGTTCACGATACGACCCAGGAAAGCGGTTGGAAACAAATCCCCTCGCTGCCCATCCATCGCTCCTGGATGGGCGTGCCGTTGATCGCTAAAGGCCAGTCCATCGGCATGATCTCTCTGACACGGCGTGAGCCTTACGCCTTTACCGAAGAAGACGCCACCTGGGTGCAGGCTTTTGCCGTGCAGGCCAGCATCGCGCTGGAGAACGCGCGGTATCACACCGCGTTGCTCCAATTTAATGCACAATTAGAAGAGATAGTGCATCAACGCACGCGCGAGCTAGACGAAGCCAATCGCATTCTGACGCAGTTAAACAAGACGAAAAGCAACTTCATCAGTATCGCCGCCCATGAATTGTTTACCCCCTTGACGGCCATCAGCAGCTTTGCGCAGTTGATGCGACGTCAAGTCAAGTCCCAGACGACTCCGCCCCTGGGCGAGTACCTCGAAGGAATTTTGACCGGCGCTAGACGGATGCAGGACGTGATTGACCGGATGCGCGATGTGGCGCGCATCAACTTACAGACGTGGGAGGTGTCTCACGCCAACGTTCTATTGGGCGATCTGCTCCGGCAGATTGGGCACGGTTTTGCCCGCGCGCTTGAAGAACGCCATCTGACGTTGACCTTTGTTGACCTGGATACTTTACCCATCATCTCCGGCGACGCCGAGATGCTCTACAAAGCGTTTTACCATGTGATCATCAACGCGATCAAATACACGCCGGATGGCGGGCGCATTACGGTATCCGGGTTCGAGACTACGTTGGACAACGACTATCCCGGCGTCGAAGTCATCGTGGCAGACACCGGCATCGGTATTGATCCCCAGGCCCTGGAGGTGATTTTCGAGTCCTTTTATCAAACCGGCGCGGTCGAACACCACTTTTCGGGGGATACCCAGTACAAGGCCGGCGGCCCCGGCTTGGGATTGACTATCGCCCGCGGCCTGGTAGCGGCGCACGGCGGCAAGATTTGGGCGGAAAGCGAGGCCTACGACGAAGCGCGCTACCCCGGCAGCCGCTTCCACATCCAATTGCCGGTTCACAAGCCGGATGAGAAACAAGAAATAGGTAATGAGATATGAGCCATGGGACTCATTTCTCATTATCCATCCCCCATTTCCTTCAGGAGCAAAACCATGTCTGAAACACTCAAAGCTGTGTTGGTCGGCTGCGGCGGCATCAGCCGCGCGTGGTTGGATGCCATCCGGCAGATTCCCGAATTAGCATTGGTGGGGTTCGTGGACCTCAACGAAGCGGCGGCGCGGCAGCGCGCGGCGGAGTATGGTTGGAACGACGCCCTGATCGGCGCAGATTTGACCGCAGCGCTGGAAAAAACGTGCCCAGACATCGTGTTCGACTGCACCGTGCCGGAGGCCCACGTCCAGGTGACGTTGACAGCGCTGGCGCACGGCTGTCACGTTCTGGGGGAGAAGCCGCTGGCCGATTCCATGGACAACGCGCGGCGGATGGTCGCGGCGGCGCAGGAAGCCGGGAAACTGTACGCCGTCATCCAGAACCGCCGCTACGACCCGCACATTCGCCGCCTGCGCCGCTTCCTGGCGTCGGGCGCGCTGGGCGACCTCACCACCGTCAACTGCGACTTTTACATCGGCGCGCACTTTGGCGGATTCCGCGACGCCATGCGTCACGTGCTGCTGCTGGATATGGCGATTCACACCTTCGACGCGGCCCGCTTGATCGCCGGCGCCAACGCGCAAGCGGTCTACTGCCATGAGTGGAATCCGACCGGCTCGTGGTACGCTCACGGCGCTTCGGCGGCGGCGATTTTTGAGATGACCGGCGGCATCGTTTACACCTATCGGGGCAGTTGGTGCGCCGAGGGGTTGAATACCACCTGGGAATGTGCCTGGCGCATTATCGGCACGCGGGGCAGCGTGACGTGGGATGGGGCAGAGGGCTTCAGCGCGCAGGTTGTGGCTAAAACCGGCGGCTTCCACTCCGAAATGCGCGACGTGGCGCTGCCGCCTTATTCCCCAGCGGATAAAACCGGCGGCCATGCGGGGCTGATCCGCGAATTCGTGGACTGTGTGCAGACCGGCGTGATACCGGAGACGGTGGCGGGGGACAACATCCACAGTTTGGCGATGGTGTTTGGCGCCATCGAGAGCGCCGAAACCGACCGGCGGGTGGAGTTAAGTTAGGAGTGGCGAGTTAGGAGCGGTGAATCAGCGCAAGTTGCCTTATTGCCCTGACCCCTTGTCTCCCGCTCTCCCCCTTACGCCCTCGCTTTGAGCTGAACGATCTCGTAAACGGGTTCCGGGGCCGACTCCCCCTTGATCGTTCGCTCGGGGATTTCTTGGACTTCTACGGCATTCCGCACGATAGCGTAAGTGGCGCGGCAGATCCAGATCTTGCCCGGCGGCGCCATTTCCTGAAGTGTGTGCGCCTTGTTCACCGTATGCCCCAGGGCTGTGTAATTGAGAACGTGCTGCGCGCCGACGTTGCCGACAATCGCGTCGCCGGTAGCGATGCCGATGCCAAAGGCGATGCGGTGCTCCTCTGGCAGTCGCTCGTGGACTTGCTGCGTGAGCGTCAGGATGCGCCAGGCCGCGCGCACGGCTCGCAGGGCGTAGTCGAGTTGGGGCAGGGGGGCATTGAAGAACGCCATCGCTTCGTCGCCCATAAATTTGTCCAGTGTGCCTTCCTCACTGATAATGGCGTCGGTAGCAATCGCCAGGTAATGGTTGATGACGCTCATCAGCGTCTCCGGATCGGTGCGCGCGCTGAATTTGGTAAAGCCGCGCAGGTCGGCAAACAGGGTGCTGATGACCTGCCGCTGCCCGCCGGGGCGCACCAGCTCCGGCTGCTGGATCAGCCGTTCCACCACCGACGGCGATACGTAATACTCAAACAGATTGCGCAACTCGCGCTTTTCGCGCTCCCGGCGCGCTTCAATTTCGTTCAACAGGCGGAAGTTCTCAATGGCAATTGCCGCGTAATCGCCCAACATCCGCAACAACTGCTGGGTCTGTTTGCTCAAAGGTTCCCGGCTGCGCTTATTGCTGACAATCAACGAGCCGATGCTTTGTCCCCCCACCTTGAGCTGCGCCGACATCATCAGATCGCCCGACATCGTGTACATCGTTTCGTCTTTTTCCGGCGGCGCGTAAGCCTGTCCCTGCCGCTGGCGGCGCACCTGCCCCTGTAATTTGCCGGTTTCCGGTTCCAATAGCAACAGTTGTCCATCCAGCGCGCCGGTGATGTAGAGCGCGGCATCCACAATGCGCTCCATCAACTTGTCGCGCTCCTGCAACGTCGTCACCGCCTTGCTGACGTGATACAGTGTGTCCAGTTCGCGCAGCCGTTGCGCCAGCTCGGCGTTGCTCTTCTTCAGTTGCCCCGACAGTTTTTGGAGGCGCACCAGCAGCATGTCACGCTCTTGCTCGATGCGCATCAGCCGCAGGACGTGGCGGATCGAATCCAGCAGTTCCTCGCTGGTGTAGGGTTTGGGGACGTAGTCGCGCACGCCCAGGCGGAAAACTTCGACGGCCACGGATTCGGACCCGTACGAGGTGATCAGGATGACCGGAAACGATACGCCTTTTGCCTTGAGGGCCTGGAGCACTTCAATACCGTTCATCCGGGGCATTTCGTAATCGAGCAAAATGATGTCGGGCAGGAGGCGGAGGGCCAGTTCAAAGCCTTCCTGACCGTCCCGCGCGCTACTCACCTGGTATCCGGCAGGCTCCAGGATGGAAAGTCGGGTGAACTCCCGAATCTCATCACTGTCATCCACAATGAGAATGTGAGGGCGCGGCAGGTCAGCTTCGGACATAGATGGACTCCTTCCTTGAATGAATTACTTCTACTTATTTCATTATCATTGAATTTTTCCTGGCGATGGTTACGGGTTAGTTAAAGGTATGTTAGCTAATTTCCTTAAGAACCTACCCGGAAATTGTGACGGCGAAGAGCCGCTATGGCGGGGTTGGCGGCTAAAAACACTCCTTCAAACCGCACCTTTAGGCGCAAATCACAGTTATACTCGTAAGGGTCATAAAGTCACATTTTCAAAGGTTTGAAAGTTGGGTATTGTCCCTCATTTTCCTTGATGAGGAAGTGAAATAGTGTGCCATTTGTCGTATCCTTAAGAGCATCACAAATGCTACACAAGGATGCGAAAATGGATTGGAACACGCTCTATTGTCCCAACAAA
>DAOUGD010000152.1:0-15502 GCA_034429475.1 Anaerolineae bacterium | reverse complement strand
GGGGGTGAGGTATGCCCCCGGCAGAAAGGTGGCGGTGGGACGTGGCGTGGCGCTTGCGGCGATGGGTGGGGTGGGGGTAGGCGGTGGGATGACAATGGCTTTGCAACTTCCCAATAGCAGCGCCAAAGCGAACGAGCTTCCCCAGAGTCCCGATTGTATCCAGTTGGGTAATGGTTTCACAAGGGAAAATTATACCATACGTAAAACGTGGAACGCCTAATGGCATGTTTTTTATGCGAGTATGGCGTGTCACGTAATTTTTATACGCAACGATCAGGTCAATTCCAGTAATTTGGCCTCGGCAATTTGTTCGGATTGGCGCTGGCTTTCTGGGGAGGGCTGCGCGCGCTTTTGCCGCAGTTTCCCGGCGATGTAAGCGCCGCCGAGGAGCAGCCAGGGAACGCCCACTGCGCCGAGCAGGTAGGGGCCTGGTGGCAAGTGCGGCGTGGCAGAAAAGCGATCCAGGTTGAAGAGGATGAACGCGAGCGACGTCCAGACGGTGAGGAAGTTGGGGATGGCGTCGCCGGCATGGATCAGGCCGGGGCCGGGAATGCGGTGGTGGGTTAGCGGCCAGAAGAGGTTGCTGCCCATGTGCCCCAGTTGGTCTTCCAGAATGTGCCCGCTGAAGCCGAGCCAGGTGACGAGTCCGCCCCAGCGCCCCAGGCGCCAATCGCCGGTGAGCAGCCTGACGAGCAGGCCCATCAAAAGTCCCACGCCGACGGCCAGCAGGAGGCTGTGCGTCCAGCGATGGTGCCAGTCGAGGAAATGCACCACCAATTTATCGCCCGCGCGGGCAAAGCGGAATGTCGGCCCGCTGAAGATGTTGACCTTGTATTCGTCGCTGTAGGTATGCACCAGGGGGACGCCCACGAAACGCCGCACTTCTGCCGCGCCTTCCGGCTCCGTCCCGGCATAGGGAACTTGCCCGGTATTGACCAGGGGGCCGATTTTGATGGCGACTTCGCCGGCTTCCGGGTCAAAGCGGATGACGTACTCCCGCCAGAGGTCGGCCCCCAGGCGCAGGGTGTGGGCGGACGAAAAACAGGCAGAAGGCCACGACTATGAAGGTCGGCCCCCAGGCGCAGGGTGTGGGCGATAACGTTTTGGTCGCGGCAGGTGGCGTAGGCGGCGCGCATGGCGTCCACCAACGCATCCGCGATGGCGGCGGCGTCCGGCGCGGGGCCGGGGTCAATTTCGACGTCGAATTTTTCCCAGTAGCGGGCGAATTTGAAGTCAATCGTGTCGGGCAGAATGCCGCCGATGCCGCCAAGCATGGGGAGCAAGCCCCCCAGGGCGGCCTGCTGCACCACCTCTGGGAAAAAAGTGGCGAGGGCGACGCCGGTGATGAAATGGGAAATGCCTTTCATGGGGTCACACTCCTTTACCCTTTCCTGGAGTTTAATACAAGATAGCCAACACGCAAACACCCTCCACGCTCTTTTTTAGGATTCATGCCAGACGGATGTTTTGTTTCGCCGCAGAGAGCGCTGAGGACGCTGAGCAACTATAAGAAATTTTTGCGATCTCTGCGCACTCGGCGGTAAATTCCCGCTGTTTGCGTAAGTCCTGTTTTTGAGATTTGAATTGCATCCGAAGATTGTTGTGCTAGACTTTGCAGCGGAGAGAAATCAGAAATCGGTCGTCAAGAAAGTTGTACACGTCATCAATTTCCCATAGCCAGTTTCTCGCTTTTGAGGTGAAATATGGCCGAGACAGTCTTAGTTGTAGATAACGATGAACAGACTTTGTCCGCTTTGTCCTGTGCGCTTGGGGCCGCCGGGTATACTCCTTTGTTGGCGCAGAATGGCGTGGCTGCGCTCGCTCATGCGGTTTCACAGTCGCCCATGTTCACCCTTCTGGCTATGGAGTTGGCGGATATGGACAGCCTGGCTTTGGGGCGGGCGCTGCGCGCTCGCCTTCCAGAGACCCTTATCCTCATGCTCGTCGGCCCCAATGTTCAGGAAAGGATCATCGCGGCGCTGCGCCTGGGCATTGTAGATTTCCTGACTCGACCGGTAGACCCGGCGGAGTTGACCTCGGTGTTGGCGCGCCTCCGGCAGCAGTGCGAGTTACAGCAACGTTTCGCGCGGGTTGAATCCTATATTGCCAGTTCCTCTGTAACACCGCTGGCCGAACACGATCAGCGCAAGTTGATTGAGGCCCTGCGTGACACGGCTATTACTATCAACAGCACCCTCAACCTGGATCAAATTCTGGAACGTATCCTGGACAATGTGGCGCGCGTTGCTCCCTACGACGCGGCCAATATCATGCTGTTGAACGACGCGATGACCGAAGCGCGCATTGTGCGAGGGCGCGGCTACGATCTCATTGCAGACCGGTTCGCGGAGCAAGTGATGCAGATTTCCTTTGATTTGGCGGATGCCCACGGTTTGCAGCAGATGGCGACGACCGGAGAACCCCATTTCATCCAGGATACGCAGGCCGATCCGACCTGGGTGGTGACCCCGGTGAGCGCCTGGATTCGTTCCTATGTCGGTGCGCCGATCCAGGTGGAGGGTAGGACGGTGGGGTTCATCAATCTGGATAGCGCGACCCCCGGTTCTTATGTGCTCCAACACGCGACACATCTGCAAGCCTTCGCCAATCAAATTGCCATCGCGGTGCGCAACGCGCAACTTTACGCCCAGCTCCAGCGGGAATTGGAGCAACGAAAAGAGGCCGAGGCCAGGTTGCGTTTCCAGGCTTTGCTGTTGGATCAGATCCAGGACAATATCATTGCCACCGATTTGGAGGGGCGGATGACCTACGTTAACGCCGCCGTGATGAAGATGCTGCAATATCCTCGGGAGGTGTTGGTGGGGCAAACAGTCCACATCCTGGGGGAGGACCCGCAGCGCGGCGCTACCCAACAACAGATCATTGATCAAACGTTGCGGGACGGGCAATGGTGCGGGGAAGTGGTCAATTATCTTGTTGATGGGACAGACCGGATATTGGAGTCCAGGGTATGGATGACCCGCGATGCGGGCGGCGCGCCTACGGGAATGGTGGGCGTGTCCACCGACATCACCACCCGCAAACAATTTGAAGCTGAGCGCGCGCAATTGCTGGCGCACATTCAACGCCAGGCGCAGCAGATGCGCCAGATTGTCGAGACGGTCCCGGAGGGACTGCTGTTGCTCGACGCCGACCGGCGTATCGTTCTGGCAAACCCTCAGGCGGTCAGCGACCTGAATATCCTGGGGGGCGCACAGGTGGGCGATACTCTTACTTACCTGGGAAACCGGCCCTTGCCGGAATTGTTGGTTGCGCCGCCCAAAGGGCTATGGCATGAGATCAACACCACAGCGTTGCCGGCCCGCACGTTCGAAGCGATTGCCCGACCTATTGAGAACGGGTCGGCGCCGGGCGGTTGGGCGCTTGTGTTGCGCGATGTGACCCACGAGCGCGAAATCCAGGCGCGGATGCAGCAGCAGGAACGGCTGGCGGCTGTCGGGCAACTGGCGGCGGGGATCGCCCACGACTTCAACAACATCATGGCGACCATCGTACTCTATTCCCAGATGTTGGCGCGCGCGCCGGGGATCAGTGCGCACGCCCAGGAGCGGCTGGGCATCATTCACCAACAGGCGCAGCACGCCACCCATTTGATCCGGCAAATCCTGGATTTCGGGCGGCGGAATGTGTTGGAACGCCGCCCTTTGAACCTGGCGCCCTTGTTGAAAGAACACTTCAAGTTGCTGGAACGCACGCTGCCGGAAAATATCTCCTTGATTTTGCGCTGCGAGGGTGAGGAGTTCCCTGTTAACGCCGACCCTACGAGTATGCAGCAAATGTTCTTGAACCTGAGCCTCAACGCACGTGATGCCATGCCCGATGGTGGTCAATTGACGTTCACACTGGAGCGGCTCACCGTCTCGGCGCAGCAACCGCCGCCCTTGCCCGAAATGGCGCCGGGCGAGTGGGTGAGTCTGACGGTGAGCGATACCGGCGCCGGCATCGCGCCGGAACACATGCCGCGTCTCTTCACGCCATTCTTCACCACCAAAGTGGGGCAGGGCAGCGGGTTGGGCTTGGCGCAGATTTACGGCATCGTCAAGCAGCACGCCGGCGAAATCAACGTCCTCAGCCAGGTGGGGCAGGGGACGACGTTCTATATCTACTTGCCGGCCCTGGCGTCGCCCTCCGGCGACTCGGAGGAGTCGTCCGCCAAAAGCGCGTTGACGCTGGGCCAGGGCGAGACGGTGTTGGTGGTCGAGGACAATCCCGCCACCCGTGCGGCGTTGGTGGCCGCTTTGGAAGATCTCCATTATCGTCCCCTGGCGGCGGCCAACGGTCGGGCTGCGCTGGCGTTGCTGGCCGCCCATCCAGATATTGCCCTGGTCATCAGCGATGTGGTGATGCCGGAAATGGGCGGTATCGCCTTGCTGCGCGCGCTGCGGGAACAGGGGCTAACCACGCCGGTCATCCTGTTGACGGGCCACCCGCTGACCACCGAGCAGGAAACCCTGGCGGCAGCCGGCGCCGTCGCCTGGTTGCTCAAGCCGTTGAGTTTGACACGCCTGTGCGAGGTGGTCGCGGACGTGTTCAAGACTGCGCCGTAATTGGGATTATAATGAAGAGATAACCGGGAACGGTAATCAGAAATTGGGACTTGAGACTTGGTAGCCAGTCGCCAGCTTCCAGTTTCTAGCTTCCAGCAACCAGTTTCCCGTTACCAGTTTCCAATTTCTCGTGGACTAAGGAGTGGAGGTAATGAAACAATTCAACGTGACACCTGTGATGGGCAAGCGCCTGATCGCCAAAGGCATGGCGCAGCATCCTGACGTGCGGCGCGCTTTGGGGCATGGCACGCTGGTCATCGTGGCCGGGACGACCAACGGTTACGTGGCTGCAGAGCTTCTCGGCGGATTGGGGCAGGCGGAGGGTTTCACGCGGGCCGGATTCCGCCGGGGCGTGACGGTCGCGCCGGGCGCGAAGCTGTCGTCCGCCGAGTTCCCCGGCGACGTGGTTATCGTGGATGGGCAGTGGCAGCGCGGTCAGACTATCTACGACGTGGCCGAAAGCCTCAGAGGCGGCGACGTGGTGCTCAAGGGTGGCAATGCCCTCGACTTGCGCGGGCAGGCCGCCGTGCAGATCGGCCATCCGCAGGGCGGCACGGTGATGGAGATCGTGCCCGCTGTCATCGGGCGGCGCGTTCAGTTGATCGTGCCCATCGGCCTGGAGAAGCGCGTGTTCGAGGACGTGGACGTGCTGGCGCAGCGCGTCAACGCGGCGGACGTGGACGGCCCGCGCCTCATGCCGCTCCCCGGCGAGACCTTCACCGAGCTGGATGCCATCGAACTGCTGACCGGCGCGGAAGCGCTGTTGATCGCCGGCGGCGGCATCCTCGGCGCGGAAGGTTCGGCCTGGCTCGGCGTGGACGGCACAGAGGAGCAGATCGCGGTGGCGGCGGCGCTTATCAAGAGCGTCTCCGGCGAGCCGCCGTGCGAAGGGTAGAACTTTCTTGAAAATAGCCTCAACGGATTGAACGGATTAAACGGAAAAATATCCGTTAAATTCCGTTACATCCGTTGAGAAAGTCTTTTTTCATCCAACCACTGGTGAACGCCAGTTAATAACGGATTTTATGGTAAAAAAGGAGGCAAAACTATGCGTTACTTAATGCGACAGAAGTTTTGGACAATTGGCGACCGGTTCATGATCAAGGATGAACACAATCGCGACGTATACCAGATCGTCGGCAAAGTTTTCTCGCTGGGCGACAGGCTCTCCTTCCAGGATATGCAGGGACGTGAGCTGGCGCGGATCGAGCAAAAGCTCATCAGCTTCAAGAAGCGGTATCAGGTCTACCGGGAAGGCCAGATGGCCGCCGAGGTGGTCAAAGAGATCACGTTCTTCAAAGACAAGTACACCGTAGACATCCCCGGCCCGAACGACTACACCGTGCAGGGCAACTTCTGGGATCACGAATACGCCTTCTTGCGCAAAGGACGCGAGGTGGCGCACGTCTCCAAACAATTCTTCACCTTCACCGATTCCTACGGCATCCACATCGTGGATGGGGAGGACGACATCCTGATCCTGGCGACGGCGGTGGTGATCGATCTGGTGAATCACGCGGAGCATGACAACAATTAGGTATAGGGCGGATTCACTATTCGCCCTACACTCTAACCTTTGAGTGGCAGCGTCCCTATAAAGATACTATGCCCAGAGCACAATGTATCGTCCACCGAAACCATAAACTCCTGATGACCCTCAACCGTGAGGGAGACCAGGAATGGTGGTGTCTGCCCGGCGGCGGCGTTGAACCGGGCGAGACGCCGACGGAGGCCGCGCTTCGTGAGTTGCGTGAAGAATGTTGTGTCACGGGTACGCTTATCCGGCAGACTGCCCACGTCATCTACTCGCCAACAGACGAAACGTTTACCTATCTCGTGGATATTGGGGAACAGGAACCGCGCCTCGGCAACGACCCTGAATTGGCGGAGGATAACCAGGCCATGGCGGATGTGTGCTGGCTCTCGCTGGCCGAAATCCCGGAGCGCGACCGCGCTTTCCTCTGGGCTGCCGGGCTGCTGGGACTCCCGGATTTCTTCGCTGAAGTCGAAGCGTGGGGCAACGCTACCAGTTATCCTGGTGTGAACTAGAATTCTATATCGGATTTACAAAAAGACAACTTTTAATTGACTTTTAATTTGCATTATGCTAATATAGAGATATGTACCGAATTGTCCTGACCAAACAAGTACATAAAATCCTGCTCAAGCTGCCGCGTAATACAGCGAATTTGATCAGGCAAAAATTAGAGAATTTAGCGAACGATCCTTATGGCGACAATCCTAACGTCAAAAAATTACACAATCGCCCAGGGTATCGTCTACGAGTTGGTGACTGGCGTGTGATTTACGAAATTCAAGACGATGAACTTATCATTTTGGTGTTAAGGGTGGCTCCACGAGGGGAGGTGTACCGATGACTATGACCCAAGTTCAGGTGATAAAGAGAAATGATCAACCGGAATGGGCTGTTCTCCCGTATGAGGCCTATCTGCAATTGCTAGAAGATGCAGAGATGCTACAAGACATCCGTGACTATGACGCGGCAAAATCCTCCCTGAAGCAGGACAAAGAAGAGTTGATTCCGGCAGAAATCACCTATGCCATTCTCGACGGGGAAAACCCTATCAAGGTCTGGCGCGAATACCGTGGTTTCACTCAGCAACAAGTGGCAGAGAGGGTAGGCATCAGCACGTCGTACCTTAGCCAGATCGAGACGCAAAAACGCACCGGCACTACGGAAGTCCTGGGCGCCATCGCAAAAGCCTTGGATGTCAGCCTGGATGACATTGTTTTGACTGTATGACTCAAACCGAACTCCTTGCTCCTGCCAAAGACCTCGATTGCGGCGTCGCTGCCATTGACTGCGGCGCGGACGCGGTCTACATCGGCGCGGCGCGGTTTGGGGCGCGGGAGAAGGCCGGCAATCCCCTGGATGACATCGCCGCGCTGGCGGCGCACGCGCACACCTACTGGGCGCGCGTCTACGTGACCGTGAACACGCTCCTCTACGATGACGAACTGCCGCAGGCCGCGCGCCTCATCCACCAGCTTTACGAAGCCGGCGTGGACGGCGTCATCATCCAGGATGTGGGCCTGCTGGAATGTGACCTGCCGCCCATCCCCCTTATCGCCAGCACGCAGATGCACAACGCCGCGCCGGAGAAAGTCGCCTTTCTGGAAGCCGTCGGCTTCCGCCGCGTGATTCTGGCCCGCGAGTTGAGCCTCCCGCAGATTCGCGCCATCCGCCAGGCCGCCCCGACCGTTGAACTGGAATCCTTTGTCCACGGCGCGCTCTGCGTGAGTTACAGCGGGCAATGTACCATGAGCTACGCCATCGGCGGGCGCAGCGGCAACCGCGGCGAGTGCGCGCAGCCCTGCCGCCGCCGCTACACCCTGGTGGATCGGGACGGGCAGCCGGTGGTGGCGGGCAAGCACCTGCTCTCCCTGCGCGACCTCAATCTCTCCGCCGACCTGGATGCGCTACTCGACGCCGGCGTCACGGCTTTCAAGATCGAAGGACGCCTCAAGGATGTGACGTACATCAAGAACGTCGTTAGCTTTTACCGCCAACGACTTGACGCGGCGCTGGCGGCGCGCGGCTGGCGCAGAAGCTCGTCGGGGCGCAGCGCGGTGGATTTCACGCCCGACATGAATAAGACCTTCAATCGCGGTTACACACCTTATTTCCTGCACGGACGCGCAGAACCGCCTGGCTTTATCGAGACGCCCAAGATGGTGGGCGAATTTGTGGGCGTGGCGGCGTCCACCTCCGGCAAGACCGTCACGCTGGATCAAGCGGCAGACCTGCACAACGGCGACGGGCTGAGTTTTTTTGACGCGGCCGGGGAGCTACAGGGCGCGCTGGTCAACCGGGTGGACGGGCAGCGCGTCGTCCTCAATGACCTGCGCGACATCCCGCCGGGGACGCGCCTCTACCGCAATCACGACCACGTCTTCCTGGCGCATCTGGAAAAAGCACAGGTGACGCGCACCATCGCCGTGACGCTCACGCTGCTCGAGACGCCCGACGGCTTCCGGCTGACGGCGGAGGATGAGGACGGCGTGGTTGCCGTCGAGACTCTGGCGGCAGAGAAAATCCCCGCGCAGAAGCCGGACATGGCGCGCGCGACTGTGGAGAAGCAGTTGCGCAAGACTGGCGACACCCCTTTTACCGTCGCCGATCTCACACTAACGTGGAAAACGCCATACTTCCTGCCCGTCGCGGCTCTCAACGATCTGCGGCGGCGCACGCTGGAACGTCTGCTCGCGGCGCGGACTGCCGACCGGCTCGTTGCCGAAGGACATCTCCTCAACAATGACGCGCCGTACCCCGAAACGGCGCTCGATTTCAGGGGCAATGTCCTCAACGCCCGCGCTCGCGCCTTCTACTGGCGGCACGGTGTGAAATCGCTGGCCCCTGCCGCCGAATCCGGTCTCGACATGCGCGGCAAGCCCGTCATGCGGACGAAATACTGCCTCAAACACCAACTCGGCCTGTGCGACGGGACGCGCCAGCCATCTGGCCTCAAAGAACCGCTCGCCCTGGTAGACCAAGACGGGCGTCGTTACCCCCTGCGTTTCGACTGTGCGGCGTGCGAGATGGAAGTCTACTTTGAGGATGTCTCGTAGTCATTAGTCTGGTAGTCTCGCAGTCGTTAGTCTGGTAGTCCCGTAGTCTTTCCTCACTCCTCACTCCTCACCCCTTACTCCTCACTCCTCACTCCTAACGCTTCTTTCGCTTGTCATCCCCCTCTTTCGTGTTAAACTTCTCGTTTGCGTAGCGGTAAAAACAAAAAAACTTTATCAACGGATTCAACGGAGTTTAACAGACACCTTCTCCGTTTAATCCGTTCAATCCGTTGAGGTTTTAGAGAGGTCTTATGAATTCGATGAAATGGTTGCGATATGGCGTGATCCTGGCGCTGGTTTTGTTGCTGGGTGTGGGGCGCATTGGCGCCGCTCCTCAGACACAAGCGGTATTGGATATTACCTCTCCGAGGGAAGGCAGCGTTCTCAGCGGGCAGGTGACCATTGTTGGCACGGCCACGCACCCGCAGTTTGCTTCCTATGGCGTGCTGTATGCGACCGGGGCCACCGTGACCGGCGACACCGGCTGGCGGATGGATGCGCCGGTTGCCTGGGACGTGCGCACGATGGTGGTCAACGGGACGCTGGGCGTGTGGGATACCACCCTCGTGCCGAACGGACAGTACGTGCTGGCTCTGGTGCTCTACGAAGCCGGCAACGAGACGCCCAACGTGCGCTTCGTCAACAACCTGACCGTCAACAACGTGGAACCGACGCCGACGGAGGAACCCACCGCCACGCCGACGCCTGCCGGAGCAGAGGGCCAGCCGACCGAAACGCCACAACCCGGCCAGGCGGGCGCGCCCGCTCCCACTATCGAGCAGCCGCCCACGGCTACCCCGCGCCTGACGGCCACCGTCGGCCCGCAGGCCACGTCCACTGGGGATGAGGAAGAAGAGGGTATCAACCCGGCCGACATTCTTTCCGGCGTGGCGCTCAAAGAAGCCTTTACCACCGGCGTGTGGCTCGCCGTTTTCCTCTACGTGTTGGGCATCCTGTACGCCATCATCAAAGCCCTCGTGCGCTATTATTTCCGCCAACTCAACCGCAGGCGGCGCGCGTGACTGAGTTTGTCCTCGTTGCCGGGCTGGGCAACCCCGGCCCGCGTTATGCTCGCAACCGCCACAACATCGGCTTCCAGGTGGCGGACGCGCTGGCCGAACACTTGCGCCTCAGCTTTGATCGCAACGAGCATCAGGCGCAGGTGGCGCATGGGACGCTGCCGGCTGACCGGCGGCTGATTCTGGCGAAGCCGCAAACGTGGATGAACGACAGCGGCAAGGCCGTCGGCGCGTTGGCCCGTTTCTACAAGATTGAACCGGCGGACATCCTTGTCATTTATGACGACCTCGACATTCCTCTGGGCGTGATACGCTACCGCCCACAGGGCAGCAGCGGCGGCCATCGCGGCGTGCAGTCCACCATCCAACACCTGGGGACGGACGCTTTCCCCCGCCTGCGCCTGGGCATCGGGCGACCGCCCGGTCAGATGGATCCGGCGGCCTACGTGCTGCAAGATTTCTCCTCGGCTGAATTGCCCCTCTTGTGGGATGTGCAGCGCCTGGCCCGCGACCTCATCCAGTCGTGGTGGAACGGCGCCGCCGATTTTGAGCGTCAGGGGAACACCTGGCGCATCGCTGGCGAACCGGCCTGAGCCATGGCCCCTGCTACCGTCGCTTCGCCCTTGTATGGCCTCTTGAGCTGGGTGCAGCAGCATCCGGCTTACCACAAACTGCGCGATGCGATCAAAGACGGCATTCAGTTGCCGGCGCAGCCCCTCTTGCCCTACACCCGCCCGCCGGTCATTGCGGCGCTGGTCGCGGAGTTGGCAGCGCCGACGCTGATTATCACGCCCACCGTAGAGCACAGCCGCCGTCTGGCCGAGACGTTGCGCCTGTGGTTGCCTCCCACCGCGCAACTGTTGCAGTTCCCCGAACCCTCCGCGCTCTTCTACGAGCGCGCTCCTTGGACGCCCGAAGCCATCACCGACCGGTTGGATGTGCTCTCGACGCTCATTATGTACCGCATGGCGGCGGCTGAGACGGCGCTCACCCCGGTCATCGTGGCCTCGGCGCGCGCGTTGATGCAGCGCACCCTGCCCTATCGCCAGTTTCGCAAGGCTGCCCGCAAAATCGCCGTGGGCGCGCACGAATCGCTCACCGGGCTGGCGCGGCACGCCAGCGGCATCGGCTACGAGCCGGTCAGCGTGGTGCAGGCGCCGGGACAGCTCAGCCGGCGCGGCGGCCTGCTGGACATCTATCCGCCGCAAACCGCGCAGCCGTACCGCCTGGAGTTCTTCGGCGACGAGGTGGACACCATCCGCACCTTTGACCCGGCGACGCAGCGCTCGACGGGCCGCGCCGAGGGGTTCTGGCTCACGCCGATGCGTGAGGCGCTGCCCCAGGATAACGCCCGCGCGGTGGCCGCCGTGCGCTCCTGGCTGGCCGGGGAGATTCCGGCGGACGTCCGCACGTCCCTGGAAGCCGACGCCCAGGCTCTGGAGGCCGCCGTTCCCTTCCCCAACCTGGAATTTTATCTGCCGCACCTGTACGAGGAGGTCGGCACGCTGCTGCACTATCTCCCTACCAATGCCCTGGTCGTGGTGGATGGGGCGGAACAATTGCCGGCGCTCTGGCAAGACCTGGAGGCCGAGGCGCAGGAGCAGCGCGCGCGCGCGCTGGAAGAGTCCTTCGCGGCCGGCGCCGGCGCCGACCTGCCGCAACCTTACGTGATCTGGGAGACGATGCGCGGCCTGCTGGATCGCCAGTTGACGCTATCGTGCGAAACCGGCGAGCCGTTCGACTCCGCTCACGGTGACGCGGGCGCGCTGGTGGAAGCGTTCACGCCGGAAGTCCACTTTGCCGGGCGCCTGCCGGAAGCGATGGGCCGCCTGCGCCAGTGGACGAGCCTGGGCGATCAAGTGGTGGTCGTCAGCCGCCAGGCGGCGCGCATGGCCGAACTGTGGCAGGAGTACACGCCGCCGCCGGTGTACTCGGCGCTGCCGGAGCCGCCGGAGGGACTGATCACCTTCGTGCAGGCCGCTTTGACCGGCGGCTGGCAGTGGCACGGGCCGTTAGGGACGCGCCACTTGATCACCGACGAAGAACTCTTCGGCTGGCGCCCGCCGGAACCGCGCCGCCGCGCGCGCCGCCGGGCCACCGCGCCGGAATTCACCTTCTCGGATTTGCAGCCGGGCGACGTGGTGGTGCATGAGGATTACGGCATCGCCGTCTTCAAGGGCCTGGTCACGCGCGGCGTGGACGACATTGAGCGCGAGTACCTGCTGTTGGAGTATGCCGGGCGGGATCGGCTCTACGTCCCCATCCACCAGGCCGACCGCCTGAGCCGCTACATCGGCAGCGAAGGCTTCACGCCCTCGCTGCACCGTCTGGGCAGCGGCGCGTGGGAAGAGACGAAGGCGCACGTCCAGAAGGCGACCGACGAATTGGCCGGGGAGCTGCTGGAACTGTACGCTTCCCGTCAGATTGCGTCCGGCCATGCGTTCAACAAGGACACCGGCTGGCAGCAGGAATTGGAAGCGGCTTTCCCCTACATCGAGACGGAAGATCAGACCCGTGCGATTATTTCGGTGAAGGAAGATATGGAGCAGGCGCGTCCCATGGATCGCCTGATCTGCGGGGACGCCGGGTACGGCAAGACGGAGGTGGCCCTGCGCGCCGCCTTCAAAGCGGTGATGGACGGCAAGCAGGTCGCCATGCTCGCGCCGACGACGGTGCTGGCGCAGCAGCATTACGAGACGTTCCGGCAGCGGCTTGAGCCATTCCCTATCAGCGTGGAAGTGCTGTCGCGCTTCCGCACCGACGCCGAGCAGCACAAAGTCCTGATGGGGCTGGCCGAGGGCAAGGTGGACATCGTCATCGGGACGCACCGGCTGGTGCAGAAGGACGTGGCGTTCAAGGATTTGGGGCTGGTCATCATTGACGAGGAGCAGCGCTTCGGCGTGGCGCACAAAGAGCGGCTGAAGCAAATCCGCACCGAGGTGGACGTGCTGACGATGACGGCGACGCCGATCCCGCGCACGCTCTACATGGCGCTGGCGGGCGTCCGCGACATCAGCATCATCGAGACGCCGCCGCAGGAACGGCTGCCCATCGCCACGTACATCGGTCCTTACGACGCGGACGTGACGCGACGGGCCATCTTGCGCGAACTCAAGCGCGGCGGGCAGGTGTTCTATGTCCACAACCGCGTAGAGTCCATTCTGGCGGTGGAGGCGCGGCTCAAGGAGTTGGCGCCGGAAGCCCGCATCGGGGTGGCGCACGGACAGATGCACGAGCGCGATCTGGCGCGGATGATGCGGCGGTTCACGGCCGGCGAGTTGGACGTGCTGCTGGCGACGACCATCATCGAGAGCGGGCTGGACTTCCCCAACGCGAACACGCTGATCGTAGAGCGCGCCGACCGCTTCGGGTTGGCGCAGCTTTATCAATTGCGGGGACGAGTGGGGCGCGGCACGCGTCGGGGGTATGCCTACTTCTTCCACAAGCGGCGGATGACGGACGACGCGCGCGCCCGGCTCCAGGCGTTGGACGAGACGGTCAGCGGCGGCGGCGGCTTCTCGGTGGCGTTGCGCGATCTGGAGATCCGTGGGGCGGGAGACCTGCTAGGGCGGAAGCAGCACGGCCACGTCGCGGCGGTGGGGTTCACGCTCTACACGCGGATGTTGACGCGCGCTGTGGGGGAACTCAAGGCCGCGCAGTCTGGTTCGCCGCCGCCGCCGGAGCCGCTCGGCTCCATCACCATCGAGCTGCCGCTGGCGGTGGGCCTGCCGGCGGACTATGTCCCTGACGACAAGTTGCGCTTGCAACTCTACCGCCGTCTGGCCGATCTGACCAGCGCGGATGACATCGCGCAGTTGGAGGAAGAGTTGACCGACCGCTTCGGGCCGCTGCCGCCGACCGCGCAGAACTTGCTTTATCAGTTGCGCCTGAAGGTGCTGGCCCGCGACGCGCGGATTCCGGCGATTACCGTGGAGAGCGCGCAAATCGCGCTGCGCCCGCCATGGCTGAAAGACCTTGACCCCAACCAGGCTGCGCAGTTACGCCGCAATCTACAGGATTATGCCCGCGTGGGGCGGCGCGAAATCTGGCTGCCGCTTTCGTGGGAGGAAGCGCGTTGGCGGGACAATCTGCGGGTGACGCTCGAAGCGTTGGCAAAGGGGTGGCGAGAAACGAATTAAGAATCTACCACAAAGGACACGGCGGACACAAAGAGGTTGCTTTGTGTCCGCCGTGTCCTTTGTGGTTCTGGCTCAAGGTTTGCGCCAGGGCAGGGAGATGGTGAAGCGGCTACCCTGACCGGGTTGACTTTGCACACTGACGACGCCTTCGTGCAAGTGAGTCAGCCGTTCCACCAGGGCTAATCCAATGCCGGTGCCATCATGGTCGCGGGTGGATGAGGTGTCCAGTTGGTTAAAGGATTGGAAGAGTTGGCTGATTTTCTCCGGCGGGATGCCAATCCCGGTGTCCCAAACGACGAAATGGACGCCGGCTTGATCGGCATCTCCACGCACTTCCAGCCCGGCCTGCCCCCCGACCGGCGTGAACTTGATGGCATTGTGCAGCAACTTCGTCAGTATTTGCCGCACGCGCCCGGCGTCGGCGATCATCACATCCACTGCCGGGTCAACGTCCAGGGATAGGGCGATGTTTTTTTTCTGCGCCTGCGTGCGCACAGTCTGTATGGCCAATTCGCAGACCTGCGCCACCGCGAAAGAGGTCAGTTGAAGTTTCAACTGACCTGCCCCGACTTTTGCCATGTCCACTAAATCGTTGATCAGGCCGAGGAGATTGTAGCCGCTGTCCTGAATGGAGCGCAACTGCATCCTTTGCCGGTCCGACAGCGGCCCGTAAATCTCCTGATACAGATTGTCGGTCAGCGTCATCATAATGGTCAATGGCGTGCGCAATTCGTGGCTCATGATGGCGAGAAATTCGTCTTTGACGCGCAGCGCCTGGGTCAGTTCAGCATTGGCCACCAACAGGGCTGCGGTATGTTCCTCGACCTGGCGGGCCAATGCACTGCGGTCGGTCAATAGCTTTTCTTTCAGTTGGTGCGCCTCGGTAATGTCCTCAATGACGGTCAAAATGACCGTTTCACCTTCCAATGGTATCAGCGAAGCGGTCAGGCTGGCCTCATAGACGACGCCGTTCGCGCGTTTGAACTTGGTCTCGAAGTGTTGCACGCGGCCTTTTTGCTGCAACTGCCTCAGCAAATACTTGCGATCCTCCGGTATCGGGTATTGTCCCTCATTTTCCTTGATGAGGAAGTGAAATAGTGTGCCATTTGTCGTATCCTTAAGAGCATCACAAATGCTACACAAGGATGCGAAAATGGATTGGAACACGCTCTATTGTCCCAACAAA
>DAOUGD010000151.1:0-5015 GCA_034429475.1 Anaerolineae bacterium | reverse complement strand
TATGGTCGGCGAAGTACGTCAGCGTGTAGTTGATCTGACTCACCAACAAGAACTGACAATAATCCAACCGGGTCACTTGGCTCATACCCGGCATTATAACAGCCTCATGAACCAGTTTGCGTAAGTCCTATCGTAGTAACGACTTTAGTCGTCAAAAGAACCACTGAAGTGGTTACTACGAACCCAATTTTTGATCTACTGATACTCTCTGTTGAACAGTTTCCTCAAAAGGCGGAACTGGCAGGTTGCCGCAGAAGAAAACGGGACTGGCGGAGCCAGTCCCGTTTTCTTCTGCGTGAGGGGCGATGGAGGATTGCGGCTCGCGCTTTCCCCTTGTTCTTGTTGGCAGATTCAGGGCGCTATGTATCTCTTGTAGACGAGCGGAAGGATGACGCGGTAGACCGTCAGCTGTGAGTCGCTGTTGTTTTCCATCGCCAGATCGAACATCTCAGATGGCGGGGTGATAGTCACAGTGTTCCACACAATCTCGTTGGTTCCGCCGCTGGCTGAGACCGTGTATGTGACCACGCCGCCGGCCGGGAACGTTGCCAGCGTTTCCTCAAGGTTGCCGGCGCCGCTCGCATTGGGGCAGTCTGCGCCGCCCTCTGCCACGCACGTCCAGTGGATCGTCGCCCCCACTGCCGCCGGGAAGGTGTCGGAGACCACCGCGCCCGGCGCGGGCCGTGGCCCGAGGTTGCGCGCCACGATGGTGATGGTGTACCCGCCAATCGAGGCGCGAATATGCTGACTCACCGCCAGGTCCGCCACCGGTAAGATGGTCACACTTACTTGTGCGGTGTCCGTAAACTCCCCGTCGCTGAGGATGTATGTGAAGCTATCCGGGCCGAGATAGCCTGCCGTCGGCGTATAGACGATGGTGCGCCCGTTGGTCGTCGCTGCGCCATGTCCCGGCGTGCTGACCTGGGTGATGGTGATAGCGTCGCCGTCGGGATCGCGGTCGTTCGCCAGCACGTCTAGCGTACTGGAAGGCTGCGCCGGCACACTCTCCGGCACCCGGAACGCATCCTCTACGGCCACCGGCGGATTATTGAGTGAGCTATCTACCGTGATGGTGACGGGGGTGGGATCGCTCTCATTGCCAGCCTCATCGGTGACGGTGACTTGATAGGTCTGTTCGCCTTCGTCCAGCGGCGTGGTAGGCGTACACGTCCACGAGCCGTCGGGGTTGACGGTGGTGGTGCAGACGACGTTGCCCTGGTCATCGTAGACGTTGACCGTGCCGCCCGGCTCCCCCGTGCCGGCGAAGGTCGGCGTCGTCCCGGTCGTCGTCCCGCTGATAGGCGCGGTCACGGTGGGCGGGTTGGGGGCGATGGTGTCTACCGTAACGACGACGACGGTGGGATCGCTCTCGTGGCCCGCGCCATCCCCGGCCACGACGTGGATTTCGGCCTCGCCATCGGGGATCGGCGTGGTGGGCGTGCAGGTCCAGTTGCCGCTCGGATCGGCGACGGCCGTGCAGAGCACCGTGCCGGTGGGTTCGAGCGTGACCGTGATCAGCGCGCCCGGTTCTGCCGTGCCGCTGATGGTCGGCGTCGGATCGTTGATCGCCGTGCCGCTGATCGGGCTGGTGACGGTCGGCGGGGTGACGCCGCCAGAGTCTACGGTGATGGTGACGTCGGTGGGATCGCTCTCGTTGCCGGCCTCGTCGGTGACAGTAACTTGATAGGTCTGCTCGCCCTCGTCCAGCGGGTCGTCCGGGGTACACGACCACGAGCCGTCAGGAGCGACGGTGGTGGTGCAGACGACGTTGCCTTGATCGTCGTAGATGTTGACCGTGCCGCCGGGTTCGCCCGTGCCGGTGAAGACCGGCGTAGGATCGGTAATGACCGTCCCGCTGATGGGGCCGGTCACGACCGGCGGATCGGGCGGAATGGTATCCACGGTGACGATCACGACCGTCGGATCGCTGACGTGGCCCGCGCCATCCCCCGCCACGACGTGGATTTCGGCCTCGCCATCGGGAATCGGCGTGGTGGGCGTGCAGGTCCAGTTGCCGCTCGGATCGGCGACCGCTGTGCAGAGCACCGTGCCAGTGGGTTCGAGCGTGACGGTGATGAGCGCGCCCGGTTCTGCCGTGCCGCTGATGGTCGGCGTCGGGTCGTTGATCGCCGTCCCCGTGATTGGGCTGGTGACGGTCGGCGGGGTGACGCCGCCGGAGTCTACGGTGATGGTGACGGGGGTGGGATCGCTCTCGTTGCCCGCCTCGTCGGTGACGGTGACGCTGTAGGTCTGTTCGCCTTCGTCCAGCGGCGTGGTAGGCGTACACGACCACGAGCCGTCGGGATTGACGGTGGTGGTGCAGACGATGTTGCCTTGATCGTCGTAGATGTTGACCGTGCCGCCGGGTTCGCCCGTGCCGGTGAAGACCGGCGTAGGATCGGTGATGACCGTCCCGCTGATGGGGCCGGTCACGACCGGCGGGGCGGGCGGGATGGTGTCCACGGTGACGACCACGACCGTCGGATCACTCTCGTGGCCTGCGCCATCCCCGGCGACGACGTGGATTTCCGCGTCGCCATCCGGAATCGGCGTGGTGGGCGTGCAGGTCCAGTTGCCGCTCGGATCGGCCACCGCCGTGCAGAGCACCGTGCCGGTGGGTTCGAGCGTGACCGTGATCAGCGCGCCCGGCTCCGCCGTGCCGCTGATGGTCGGCGTCGGATCGTTGATCGCCGTGCCGCTGATCGGGCTGGTGACGGTCGGCGGGGTGACGCCGCCGGAGTCTACGGTGATGGTGACGGGGGTGGGATCGCTCTCGTTGCCCGCCTCGTCGGTGACGGTGACGCTGTAGGTCTGTTCGCCTTCGTCCAACGGGTCGTCCGGCGTACACGACCACGAGCCGTCGGGGTTGACGGTGGTGGTGCAGACGACGTTGCCTTGATCGTCGTAGACGTTGACCGTGCCGCCCGGCTCCCCCGTGCCGGCGAAGGTCGGCGTCGTCCCGGTCGTCGTCCCGCTGATAGGCGCGGTCACGGTGGGCGGGGCGGGTGGAATGGTGTCCACGGTGATGACGACGACGGTGGGATCGCTCTCGTGGCCCGCGCCATCCCCGGCCACGACGTGGATTTCCGCCTCGCCATCGGGAATCGGCGTGGTGGGCGTGCAGGTCCAGTTGCCGCTCGGATCGGCGACCGCCGTGCAGAGCACCGTGCCGGTGGGTTCGAGCGTGACGGTGATCAGCGCGCCCGGCTCCGCCGTGCCGCTGATGGTCGGCGTCGGGTCGTTGATCGCCGTCCCCGTGACCGGGCTGGTGACGGTCGGCGGCGTCACATCCTGTATTACCTCCCCGCCGCCGGGCGGCAAGATTGGGCCAACCTGCTGTTCCTCTTCCTGGTCGCTGGAGACGGCCACGACGTTGCCGCCGATGACGGACACGTTGTCGTCCACCGTCACCGTGAGGTAGCCCGTCCATGTTGCGGACGGGATCATGGACGCCACCGACCACGTTACGGGATTAGGGCCGCCGTAGCCGGCCGGGGAAGCGGCGACAAACGTTACACCGGAAGGCAGCGTGTCGGTAATCCGCACATTGGTGTGCGTCGTGGTCGCGCTGCTGTTGGTGATGAGGATGGTGTAGCGGATTTCGTCGCCGGCCTGGAGCGGCGCACCGTTCAGGTCTTCGGCGGTCTTGCTGACATCCAGCCCGCCCTGCACCGTCCCCGCCGTCACCAGCACCTGGCCCGCGTCCGCGGAGACGCCCGCGCCGGGGCCGTCGGCGGTGAGGGTGATGACGCCGGTCGCGCCGATGCTCGCGCTGCCGGGCACGGTCACTTGCACCGTGACGGTGATGGAGCTATTGGCCGGGACGTTGACCGTCGTTGCCCCCTGAAGCGTCGCATCCCAGGTGGGTTGATCCTGGCTCACGCTCAAGTCCACGTCCACGCCGGCGGCGTCGTCATTGGTGAGGGTGTAGATGAGGTCTTCGGACGCGCCCTGCGCGATTTCGGTGAGCGGCGGGGCCACAACGAAGACGGAGTCGAAGGGCTGGATGCTAAACCGCTCGTAGGCCGTGATCGTCCAGACCGCGCCGGCGTCCAGGCTGGCCTGCCGCCATTCCAGCGCGTAGCCGTTGTCGGTATCGGGGTCGGTGTTCAGGGCGTCGGTCAACGCGCCGTTGCTCATATGATCCCACATGTCAGCATAGTCTAAACTATCGTAGTTCTCCGGCGGGGTGACGCCTTGCAGGTAGAAGCGGGTCTCCGTACTGCCGTCCACGTGGCGCACGCCCACCGCGCGGGCGGCGGGGAACCACAACCCCGCGCCGGTGTCGGAGATGAAGTTGCAGTCGTAGCCATCCAGCCCCAGGCAGGTGTCCATCCCGTGGAAGAAGCGCAGGTCGCTGAGCGCGGTGCTGCTGATGTTCTGGATGGCCCAGTCGTAGCGGATGAAGTCGTCGCCGTTGCTGTAGCTCACGGTCTGGGTGACGGTGGTATTGCCGGCGGTGAACACCGTGATAACCGTGTCGCCGACCGTGGTGTTGCTGACAGCCGTGGCCTGGACATCGGTAGGATTCGAGACCATGCTATTCGGCCAACCAAAGGTGTAGCCCCCACCGGTATATTGCAAGCGGGAGTTTTTGTTGGGAGGATCGCTTGGCAATTCATGATAGGTCAGTGTCTCCCACACGTCGGCGCCGGAGTTGGCCGAGTCGTAGCGGAAGAGGCCGATAGTGCCGTCGTCATAGACATCAATTTTAAGGTTGCCGTCCACCGTGGCGCCACCCAGCGTTTGGGTGGCCGCCAACACGGACTGCGCCGGCATAAAGGGGATCATTCCCAATACCATCACCACCGCGGTAATGGCCGATAAACAACGTTGCCAGAGAGGTCTGGCGGTGTCGGTACGCATTTTTAGAGCCTCCTCTGAGAATAGTTGAAAGTTAATAGTTGAAAGTTGAAAGTTGAAAATGGGTATATACCTGGGTATCACCTCCTTTTTATGAATAGCGAATGGCGAATAGCGAATAGCGAATCACCCCCTCACCCCCTCACCCCCTC
>DAOUGD010000150.1:0-37494 GCA_034429475.1 Anaerolineae bacterium | reverse complement strand
TGGAGCGGCGGAGGTACACCCGGTTCCATCTCGAACCCGGCAGTTAAGTCCGCCAGCGCCGATGGTACTGGAGGGGCAGCCCTCTGGGAGAGTAGGTCATTGCCAAGGAACTTCGTCCTGTTTTAAAGACTCGTAACTCTTGACGGATTGACTGGAAATGCTAAACTTAGTGTGATGTTTGTGAAGAGCGACGAGACGTGAATAAATTTATCTTACCGTTATTATTGATTATCCTCAGTATAGTTTTAGTGGGATGTCAGATGGTGGATGCCGGTGTGGGTGTGGCCGCCTCCTCTGCCTCTTCGTCGGAGTCTCCCGCCGCCACTGCTGCTCTCTTACCGAGGCCAACTTTTGTTGCCGCAACTCCTCGACTGACGCCCACGCCCACGCAAATTCCTGCGACGGCGACCCCGACGCCAACTCTATTGCCGTTAGTGTGTCCCTATTTGCATGGTCGTACTGAGGATGGAACCCTCACAAGCCAAGCAATGAGTGAGGAAGTGCATTATCGGGTGCATTTACCTCCCTGTTACGACCAATACCACAACAGGCAGTTCCCCGTCTTGTATCTTTTCCATGGCTGGCCTATGGATGAGAGTCATTGGGACCTGATTGGCATTGACGAGTTGGTGGATGATTGGATAGTACGCAATTTGGTAGGTCCATTCATTATTGTGATGCCCGGAGTGAGTGAGAATGGTTTGTATGTAGATTCCAGCGGTGGCGCTCGCTCATTCGAGGGGATGATCGTTGATGAGCTGGTCCCGTTGATTGATGAAACTTATTCTACCTGGCGCAACCCGGCGGGACGAGCCGTGGGTGGAATTTCGCGCGGGGGCGTATGGTCATTGGAAATCGCTCTGCGACATCAGGATATCTTCGGCATTGTGGGGGCGCACAGCCCGGCCTTGTCGTTGAACCGCCCGCTTCCTCAGTATGATCCTTTCTTACTGGTGAAGGAGGATATATCAGGTTTGCGTTTCTATTTGGACGCCGGTAATACAGATTGGGCGCGAGTCTCAACTGTCAAACTGCGGGATACATTAATAGAGTTAGGGGCCGATGTGATGTATCATGAACATATCGGTGCCCATGTGGATGGATTGTGGCAAATGGGCTTAGAAGATTACGTGGACTATTATGCCTTGAAGTGGCCGCGTTCTTTTGAGGAACTACCGCTTTCTGGGAGTGGTCTGTAGTATTGCACATAAATAACACAGGCGGGGATGGTCATCACCATCCCCGCTTGTGTTGAGAGGGAATTGAAAACTACTTCTGATCCCATAGTCGCAGCAATGCGGCCACATCATAAGAAGGTACTTTGTTTTGTTGATCGACCAGGCTGTTGAGCGCGCCGACGGTAGTTTTTACTTCCTGGTGCGCTTTTTGTTCGTTAATGGCCAGTAAGGCTTGCCACAAGATGGAGAGCAGGGCCATCAACGTATCGAAAGAAGGGTAGCCTGCGGAAGTTTTGGAAGGAACCACCAGGTTATAATCGGCCTGACGCGCCGGCAGAAGGGTAGGGCTGGTGGTAAGTGAGATGGTGGGGATGTTCTTGGCCTGGACTGCACTCAACAAGTGCCCTACTTCGATACCTGGCCCCAGCCCAAGGGAGAGGGCTACCAGAACATCCGCCTCGGATATGTCACGCAACAGGAGCGCGGCGCGCGCCGGATCGGACTGAACGGTGTAGGCTTCCATACCCAGCAGGCTGAGGTAAGTGCTCCAAAGCGATGCCACGCCGTATCCCTCGCTGGTGCTCGTGATGAAGATACGTTCGGCCTGGTAAATCTTTTCAGCGACCACCGCAATTTGTCCAACATCCGTTTTCATCCCGAGGATACGATCGGTCAATTCGTCAGTAAAGAGGGCAATTTTGGCCGGCAGTCCTTCGGCCTCAGGGGTTTCCTTTTGGTAGCGCAGGGCTAGTTGTTGATTGATGTATCGTTTGATTTCGCGGGATAACTCCCGGTAGCCGGAATACCCCAATTCTTGCGAAAAACGCACCACGGTAGCCGGATCAACTCCCACTCGCCGGGCCAATTCTGTAGCTGTTAGGAAACCAACATCGAGGGTGTTTTCCAAGATGAAATCTGCCAGGGTGCGAAAGCGCGGGGAAAGCTCTTCGTATCTTGCCTGGATCTTGTCACGAAACATACTGACCTCCTTAGATCATTGGATTTTCATAGAAAAATTGAAACTTTGCAAAACTCTCAACTATGTTCAATGATACCATTTGCCGAGATGTGTGTCAATACTGCTAGGCATACGTTAATGGTTCTGTAACGTTTTTTTAATGCTGTTGTTTTGGGGCAGATTGGCCGTTCATGCCCGACAAGTGGTTGCCTTTTTCCTCATCCGTTGTATCATAGCTGAGCTATGGACGCTCAAATACGCATTGCCCCTTCAATACTTTCCGCTGATTTCACCATGTTGGGGGATGAGGTGCGGCGCGCTGAGGCTGCCGGCGCTGATGTGATTCACATAGATGTGATGGATGGACATTTTGTTCCCAATATTACGGTGGGGGCATTGGTCGTCAGTGCGGTGCGTCGGATCACCTCGTTACCACTGGACGTTCACTTGATGATTGAAAAGCCGGAGAATTTTGTGGAGGCCTTTGCCGAAGCGGGCGCCGACATTCTAACGATTCATCCAGAGACGCCGGGGCATTGGCATCGGACTTTGCAGCAAATCCACAGCACCGGTGTGCGCGCTGGTGTGGCGTTGAATCCCGGCACGTCGGCTTTAGTGTTGGAGTATGTCATATCTTTGGTGGATTTAATCCTGGTGATGACGGTCAATCCCGGCTTTGGGGGACAGACATTCATTCCGGAAATGTTGGCGAAAATTGCCGCCGTGCGGCGCATGTTGGATGCTGCGGGGAGTTCCGCCTGGTTGTCGGTGGACGGCGGAATCAATGTAACTACCGCGCCGTTGGTCGTACACGCTGGCGCCGATATGTTAGTGGCTGGCACGGCTATCTTTGACGCCCCCGATGTGACCCTGGCGGTGGCAGCGTTGCGCCGTGTGGTTCGAGAATAAAAGTAACAAAACAGCCCCGTTCATGGTAGAACGGGGCCATTTTATGAGAGGTTACAATTTTAAAGCCTATTGCTGGTCGCGCGACAAGGTGCGCAAACACCGGGTGCAGATTTGAACCCGCCGCATCTTACCATCAATAAGCAACCGTTTGCGCTGAATGTTGGCGCGGAAGATACGGTTAGTCGCTCGCTTGGAGTGACTTACATTGTGACCAAACATAGGGCTTTTACCACAGATTTCACACTTTGCCATAATTTTCACCTCTTTTATCTCAATAACGGGGGTATCATACCACAAAGGGTGAAAGACGCAACTGATGAGGAGGTTAGAATGAGTGATAAACTCCGCACACGCGGTAAAATAGAAGTAGCGCCGGCGGCGATTGCTTCCATCGTGAGTGAGGCTGTCCTGACTTGTTATGGGGTGGTGGGAACTGTACCGAAAAATTTCGCTACAGGGTTGGCCGATATTCTTTCGACGGATCGCAAGCGCGGGGTGGAGGTGGTGGTGCATGAGGGCGAGATTGGAATTGACCTATATGTAGTGGTAGAATATGGTACACGTGTGTCCTCGGTTGCCGAAAGTATTAAACATGTAGTAAAGTATCAGGTTGAGAAGGCCCTGGAATTACCGGTAGCCACGGTCAACGTGCATATTCAAGCACTCCGGGTTAGTGATGTGGGTTAGGGAGGATCGGGTGGGGGAATTGGTAGGAGAGCCTATTTATACGTTGGACGGCAATGACTTCAAGCTGCTGGTATCGGCAGCTTTGATGTGGCTGCGCCGGCATCAGGCGGCAGTGAATGCTCTGAATGTTTTTCCGGTGCCGGATGGAGATACGGGGACAAATATGACGTTGACGATGACCTCAGCCTGGGATGAGATTGCGCATATACAGGAGCCATTGGTCGGCCGGATGGCAAGTAAGATGGCCCATGGCGCATTGATGGGGGCGCGGGGCAATTCAGGCGTCATCCTTTCCCAGATCTGGCGCGGCTTTGCCCGCAGTCTGGATGACAAGTTACACCTGCGGGCCGAAGATATGGTCGCAGCGATGCACAGCGCCGCCGAAACGGCGTACAAAGGGGTGGTGAAACCTGTGGAGGGCACCATTCTGACGGTGGTGCGTGAAGTCGCGGAGGAAACGTTCGCCGCAGCGCAGGAAACACGCGATCTACGGGTGTTGTTTGGGCGGATGGTGCAGCGCGCTCAGTCTTCTGTGGCGCGCACACCTACTTTGCTGCCGGTGCTCCGTCAGGCCGGCGTAGTAGATTCCGGCGGGCAGGGGTTATTGGTGATTTTAGAAGGAATGTGGCGTCATTTGCAGGGACTTTCGGTAGTCGAAACTGGCCCTGTGGCTCAGGCGGCCACCCCGGAAATTTTGTCACCACAGCCAGCGTTGCAGACTCATGCCATGATGGAACATATCGAATTTGATAGCAATTATCCTTATGATGTGCAGTTCATTGTCATCGGCCAAAACATGAATGTGGAGGAAGCCCGCGCCGCCATTGAGAAAATGGGGGATTGCCCGCTGACCGTGGGCGACCCTTCTACGATTAAGGTCCATGTCCATGTGGCCGATCCCGGTATTCCCATCAGCTATGGGGCGAAGTTAGGGTCTTTGCGGGATGTGGTCATTGAGGATATGCAGGCGCAGTACCAGGAATTCATCGCGGGACGTGAAATGCCGTCCGCCGCACAGACAGGGCCGGGAACCCCGGCGGCGTTTCTCGAAGACAAAACGGTGAACATCGGCGCCGTTGTGGTGGCGACCGGCGCCGGACTGGCGAACGTATTCCGCAGCCTGGGAACTGTGACCGTAGTGGAGGGGGGGCAAACGATGAATCCCAGCACTGCCCAGATTTTGGAGGCGGTTGAACGTGTCCCCGCCGACAAAGTCATCATTCTCCCCAACAACAAGAACATCTTCCTGGCGGCCCGGCAAGCTGCTGAGGTCTGTCAAAAAGAAGCCGTGGTGTTGCCTACCCGCACGATTCCCCAGGGTGTAGCCGCGTTGTTGGCGCTGGATCAGAACGTCTCACTGGAGACGAATGTGGCCGTGATGTCAGAGGCATTCAAAGAAGTAGTTACAGGCGAGATCACCTGGGCCACGCGGGACGTCGAGTTGAACGGCGTTGAAGTGCGTGAGGGGGATGCGATTGGTCTGTTGGATGGCGAGTTGGTGGTGGATACTCGCTCGTTTGAGGAGGCCGTGAGCTGGCTTTTGGCCGAGGCCGACCTGGAAGACCGCGAGCTGGTCACGTTGTATTATGGCGAAGGGGTCAGCCCGGAACAGGCCCAGGCGTTGACCGATGAACTGATGGAAGCATACCCTGACTTAGAATTTGAGATGGTTGAGGGACTCCAACCTCATTATCCCTACATTATCTCTATCGAGTAGTCACACTGTGTGGGTGAAGGAGAAATTGTGTCTGGCAATCATTACATTCAACTTATAACCGATGGCACGGCTTATCTACCGGTATCTCGCCTGCGCGAGATGAACATCATCTCGCTGCCGATTGTCGCGGAATCGGGTGGGCGTTATTTTATGTACGATCAACAAACTTTCGAGCATGTGGATCTGCTCAGTCAGATGCGGGAAGCGCGCGAACCGGTTAGAATTATCGGGCCGTCTGTGGATGATTTCCACGCCGTTTTTGAGCGCACTTTGTATCGTACCAACAAAATGCTGGTGATCTTGTCTTCCAGCCACCTCAGTCCGGTAATGCGCAATGCGCGGATCGCCGCGCGGGACTTTATGGGCCGGTGTGACATTACCATCCTGGATTCACAAACGCTGTCCGTGGGCCTGGGATTGCTGGTCGAACAGGCCGGCGAATTGTTGGCGCAGGGGGAAACCTCGCAGGTGGAAATCGTCAAACAGATTCGGGGAATGATCCCACGTATCTACGTGGTCATGATTTCGCATACTCTGGATTACATTTACCGCAGCGGCAAACTGAGCGCCATGCAATCCATTCTGGGAGCCATGCTCAAAATTCACCCGTTCCTGGTGATTGAGGATGGGGATATTGTGCCCCATGAGAAAAGCCGCAAACCGGAGCGGGCATTGGATAAATTGGTGGAGTTTGCCTCTGAGTTTACCCGGATTCAACACCTGCTGATCTTCCAAAGCGGCGCCGATGCCACCGACGAAGCGCTTCTCCTCAAAGGGCGCCTGGAACAGATCATTCACAATCGTGATTTCCCCATCATCGCCTATGACCCGATTCTGGCCTCTCATATTGGCCCAGAAGGCTTGGGGATGGTCATTTACGAAGGGCTATGGCATTAACCCCCGCTATTCGGATCGTCACAGATCGCGTCGCCGACTTGCCTGACGCGCTGATCCGGCGTTTTAACATTCAGGTCGTGCCGGTATATGTCTCCCTCGGCGCACAAACGCGCCTGGATGACGGCACTCTGGATCGGAAGGAATTCTATCAGGCATTGCGGCAGGGCGCCGCGCTGCCCGGCACGGCAGCGCCTTCTCCCTATGAATTTTTGAGAGCCTATCAACAACTGGCAGACGAAGGCGCAGAACACATCATCGGCTTGTTTGCGTCGGCCTCGGTCAGCAGCATCCATACGCATGCCCAGTTTGCAGTGCAGCTTTTGTCTCAAGTGCAGGTGCACATCGTGGATACGGAACAGGTCTCCATGGGCATCGGTTGGCTGGTGGTGACCGCCGCGGAGGCTATCGAACGGGGCGCCTCCTGGGACGAAGTGCTGGTGTTGTTGACGCGGATGCGCGCCCGTACCCAGGTGGTGGGGGTGTTGGATTCGGCAGAGCATCTGCAACGCAGCGGGCGGGTGAGCTGGGCCATGGCGCGTTTTATCGAACTCTTACAGATCAAACCCCTGATTATCTTTGAGGGTGGCGCAGCCCGCCTGTTGGGGCGGGTGCGCACCTTCCATCGGGCCTTAGATCGGCTGGTGGAGCACCTGACGCAGATGGCGCCATTAGAGCGGCTGGCAATCATTCACACTTATGCCGAAGCGCCGCTGATCGAGCGCTTACAACAAATCCTGGAACCCCTTGCGCCCGAACGCCCTATTCCCGTTGTCGAAGTTGGCCCTGTCTTTGGCGCCCACATCGGCCCCGGTTGCCTGGGGGTGGCGGTGGTCGGCGCAGAGAAAAATCGGAGCAATCATGGCTAAACCGTTGGAAATTTTAGGGAAAATTCTTGACCTGGAAGAACGCGACTATGCGTACCAGGATAAAGCCGTGGCCGGCGGCCTGGCACGTTACGCCGACACCTGGTTGAAGCAGGCCGCCGCGAGTTTCGACGCAACGGCGCGGCCCTGGATTGACGAAATCGGGCAATCCTTGCAGCGCTACAGCGCTGCGGACATGGAAGCGCGGCGCGAACTGATGGTGGCCTTGCGCGCCCGCCTGAACGCCGGCCCGGGTGTCGAGGCGCTGCTGGAAGAGGCAATCTCCCCTGAACCTGCACCGCCCGCGCCGCCGCCCGCGCCAGAGTGGGTGGAGACGCCCGGACGCGGGCTGGACGCTTCGGTGGACGTGATTGCCGGCGTGGGGAAAAAACGGGTGGAACTGCTGGAGAAGCTCGGCGTCAAGACCGTCCGCGACCTGCTGTACTTCTATCCCCGCCGTTACGAGGATTATTCTACGCTAAAAACGATCAACCACCTGCAATATGGCGAGCGGGTGAGCCTGCTGGCGACGGTTTGGGAGGCCGGTGGGCGCAAAACGCAGGGGGGGCGGCACCTCTTTCAGGCGATCCTCTCCGACAACACCGGCACACTGGAAGTGACGTGGTTCAATCAACCCCACCTGGAAGGCCGTATCCGGCCGGGGATGCAGATTTTGGTCAGCGGCAAAGTGGACGAGTACCTTGGCCGCCTCGTGATGAATTCCCCGGAATGGGAACTGGTGGGCCGCACTGACGTCTCCAACGCGCGCATCCAGCCGATTTACGCATTGACCGAAGGCTTGCGGCAGCGCTGGCTGCGGATGACGTTGCAGCGGGTGCTGGCGGCCTGGGCGCCGCGCGTCCCGGACGTGCTGCCGGCCTCGTTGCGCGCCCGCTACAATCTGCTGCCCCTGGCGCGTGCCCTGTTGGGCGTCCATCTGCCAGAGGATCAACGGCATCTGGAAGCGGCGCGGCGGCGACTGGCCTTCGAGGAAATCCTCTATTTGCAAATCGGGCTGTTGCGACAAAAACTCCTCTGGAAATCCCAGGCGGGGCGCGTGGTACACGCCTCTGAAGAAACCCTCTCCAGCCTGTTGGCGACGCTGCCCTACACCCTGACCGGCGCGCAGCGGCGTTCCGTGGACGAAATGCTGCGCGACATGGCCTCTGGCGAACCGATGAACCGGCTGCTCCAGGGGGATGTCGGGTCGGGGAAGACGGTGGTGGCGGCCCTGTTGATGACGGTGGCGGCGGGCGCCGGTTTCCAGTCCGCGTTGATGGCCCCGACTGAAATCCTGGCCGAGCAGCATTACAAGGGACTATCGAAGCTGTTTGCGGCCTTCCCCACGCCGCCGACGTTGGAACTGTTGACCGGCAGCACGCCGCCCGAAGCCCGGCAGCGCATCTACGCCGGCCTGGCCGACGGAACCATCCAGGTCATCGTTGGGACGCACGCTTTGATTCAAGAAGCGGTCAGTTTCAAAGACCTGACGCTGGTGGTCATTGACGAGCAGCATCGCTTCGGGGTGGAGCAGCGCGGCCAACTGCGGCAGAAGGGGTACAATCCCCATTTGCTGGTGATGACGGCGACGCCCATCCCGCGTTCCCTGGAACTGACCCTCTGGGGACACCTCGACGTTTCTGTGCTGGACGAAATGCCGCCGGGCCGTCAGCCGATTGCTACCCGCGTTGTGTTCCCCCGCGAGCGGGAACGGAGCTACACTTTCATCCGCAGCCAGGTGGCGGAGGGCCGTCAGGCCTTCATCATCTACCCGCTGGTGGAAGCCTCGGAGAAAATTGAGGCGCGCTCGGCGGTGGAAGAGCACGCCCGGCTACAGCGCGAAGTCTTCCCCGACCTGCGCCTGGGGCTGCTGCACGGGCGGATGCGGGCTGACGAGAAAGAGCAAGTCATGGCGGCCTTCGTGCGCGGCGACTTGCACATCCTGGTGGCGACCTCCGTGGTGGAAGTGGGCATTGACGTCCCCAATGCCACCGTCATGCTGATTGACGGCGCCGAACGGTTCGGGCTGGCGCAGTTGCACCAGTTCCGGGGCCGGGTGGGGCGCGGCGCCCATCAATCCTACTGCCTGCTGCTGAGCGGGAACACGCAGGCGGAATCCAACGAGCGGTTGAAGGCGGTGGAGTCCACCACCGACGGCTTCGTGCTGGCGCAAAAGGACCTGGAAATGCGCGGCCCCGGCCAATTCCTGGGAACGCAGCAGAGCGGTCTGCCGGAGCTGCCGATGGCGACTCTGGCCGATATGCGCCTGCTGCACGAGGTGCGCGACGCGGCTCAATATCTACTGAATGCCGATCCTGATTTGGCCTTGCCGGAACACGCTGCTTTGGCCCGGCGTGTCGCCGATTTCTGGCACACCGAAGGAGATTTGAGTTGACGCCACGCATCGCTCTCTACCCCGGATCTTTCGATCCCATTCATTTTGGACACATAGACATTGCTCAACGCGCCGCGGCTTTGTTCGATAAACTGATCGTGGCGGTGTATGACCGTCCTAACAAATCGCTGTTCTTTTCGGCGGAGGAACGTGTCTCGCTGGCGAAAGCTGTTCTCAAGGACTTTGATAACATCGAAGTATGCCCGTATGCCGGCTTAACCGTGACCTTTGCGCGCTCGGTGGGGGCGCACACGTTGGTGCGGGGCCTGCGCGTCATCTCCGATTTTGAATTGGAATATCAAATGGCGCTCACCAATCGCCAACTTTGCCCGGAGATTGAGACGATTTGTTTAATGACGCGCCAGGATCATGCCTTCATCAGCGCCAGCGTTACCAAAGAAGTCTTTATGGCCGGCGGCGACATTTCATTTATGACGCCGCTGATGGTGGCGCAGGCCCTGGCGCGCAAGCGCGAACTTTTGGGGGCGGATACCCCGCTCGTCCGTGTGGTGTCTCTGGGAGAATAAACGGCGCTGCGCACACCTCGGGGCGCGATGACTTTTCCGGTGCAGGAGGCGGTGATGGACATAGAGTTTTTGATTGAACGGCTGGAGCGATACATTCTGGTAGAAAGTCCCAAGTTTTTTGGCAGCCGGGCCGTCAATGATGACGAAGTCCGCAATCAATTAACGCAGCTCCGTGAGGCGCTCCCGGAGGAGGTGCGCAAGGCGCGGGAGATCGTGACCCAGCGTGATACTCTGCTGACTGAAGCGCGCCAGGAGGTTGACCGCATTCTCACGGCGGCGCGCGCGGAGGCGGCGGAACTGGCCACCGAGCATCGGCTGGTACACGAGGCGCGTCAGCAGGCGCGGGGCATCGTGCGCAAGGCGGAGCAGGAGTCGGTGGGGCTGCGCGCCGATGCGGACGAGTATGTCTTTGATTCGTTGAGCCAGTTGCAGGGAGAGTTAACGCGTATTTTGCACGTCGTCGAGAATGGCTTGCAACGCCTGGAGTCGGACCGCGAGCGTCACCTACAGGCCAAAGAGAAAAAAACGGAATGACCGTTTTTTAACTCTGCGTGAGTTTGACAGAAGCGCCCTTCTCCGTATAATTGGGTTTGCGTTGCCAGTTTAATTATTTAGCAACATCATTGAAATAAGGGAGAATAGAAAGATGCCAGCAGTACCAAAGAGACGAACGCCGCGCAGCCGGCGTGACCGGCGCCGGGCCAGCAGTTATCGTTCACCCGAGTTACCGACCCTGGTGGAATGTAAGCAATGTGGCGAGCAAGTGCGCCCCTACGAAGTATGCCCGCATTGCGGGTATTACCGGGGCCGCCAGATCGTGGAGGTCAAGAAGGACTAAGGGAAAGTACCGCAGCGTTCTTTGACAATGCATACCGCTTTCCTTTTCCCTGGACAGGGATCCCAGTATGTAGGAATGGGCGCCGCTTGGTACCGGGCCTCCGCGGAGGCCCGGATACTTTTTGAACAGGCCAATCGGCAGTTAGAGTACGACTTAACACAACTCTGTTTCTCCGGCCCGCGGCTCGCGCTGGATGACACCCGATTCACCCAACCGGCAGTCTTCGTGACCGATCTGGCGTTGTGGGCTGCCGTGCGAGAGCATCGGCCTGCGCCAGATTACGTGACCGGGCACAGCCTGGGGGAATTTGCCGCGTTGGTGGCGTCCGGGGCCGTCGAGTTTGCGGCGGCGCTGGCTCTGGTGGCGGCGCGCGGCCAGTGGATGGCCGACTGCGGCGCGCGGACGCCCGGCGGCATGGCCGTTCTGCTCGGCGCTACGCTGGCGGATGCGGCGGCGCTCTGCGCGGCGGTGACGGAAGCCGGCGGCGAGCCGGTGGTGGTCGCCAACGACAACTGCCCGGGACAGGTGGTGATTTCAGGCGCGAAGGGTGCTTTGCAGCGGGCGGCAGACATGGCGCACACCTACAACGTGCGGCGGATGCAGCCGTTGGCCGTCAGCGTCGCCCCACACAGCCCGTTGATGTCCGCCGCCGACACCGAGTTTACCCGGTTGTTGGCGGCATTGCCAATCCATCCATCACAAATTCCTTTGGTGATGAACGTGACGGCGGCGCCGGTGGATGATCCGGGCGCTATTCGCGCCGCGTTGTTGCAGCAACTTACGGCGCCGGTGCGGTGGCGCGAAAGCCTGCTCTGGTTGCACGACCAGGGGGTGACCCGGTTTGTGGAGGTCGGCCCAAAGGACGTACTGACCGGCCTGGTCAAGCGCACGCTCAAAGATGTATCGGTGGAAAGCGTGGACACCTTTGCGGAAGGAGCTATAGGATGACTGCCTTAGCCGGTAAAGTGGCCCTGGTGACGGGCGGCTCGCGCGGGATTGGGCGGGCCGTGGCGTTGGAGTTAGCCCGCCGTGGCGCCGACGTGGTCGTGAATTACGTCCTGAAGGCAGAGGCCGCATTGCAGGTGGTGGCCGGGGTTGAAGCCCATGGTTGCCGGGGACTGGCCGTGCAATCCGATGTCGGCGACGCCGCGCAAGCGGCGGCGCTGGTGCAGACGACGCTCTCGGCGCTGGGCCGGCTGGATATTCTGGTCAACAATGCCGGCGTCACGCGGGATGCGCTGTTGGTGCGGATGCGGGAGCAGGACTGGGACGAGGTGTTGCGCGTGAACCTCAAAGGCGCGTTCAACATGGCCCAGGCGGCAGCGCGTCCGATGATGCGGCAGCGTTCCGGGCGCATCATTAACATTAGCTCGGTCTCCGGCCTGATGGGGCAGGTGGGGCAGGCCAATTACGCGGCTTCGAAGGCCGGATTGATCGGGTTCACCAAGAGCCTGGCCCGCGAGTTGGGGGGGCGGGGAATTACGGCGAACGTGGTCGCCCCTGGCTTTATTCCAACGGATATGACGATGGCGCTGGATGAGGAATGGCGTGAGAAACTGCGCGTTCTTATCCCCCTGGAGCGTTTTGGGAATGTGGAAGACGTGGCCCATGCCGTCGCTTTCCTGGCATCAGATGAGGCGGCGTACATCACCGGAGTCGTTGTGCCGGTGGATGGCGGGTTAAGTATGTAAGGAGGCCGTGTGAAAGCATCAGAGGAAATCCCCGGAGCGGTAACGGTTGAACCAGAGGTGATTGAGACCATCGCGCGTCACACCGCGTTGGAAGTTCCCGGTGTAGTCCGGATCGCCGAGCGGGACGTGGATCGCATTTTGGGGTTGACCGGCAAGTCGGTGGTTATTGCTGTGGATAAGGGACAGGTGCTGGTAGATTTGTATCTTATCGCCGGCCCCGACATCAGCCTCTTGCAATTGGGGCGGGCGGTGCAGTACGAAGTGACGCGCGCCATTCAGCAGATGGTCGGGATGCCGGTGGACGCCGTCAACGTTCACATTGAGGATGTCATATACCCCCAACCGGAGAATTTGCCGGAGTCTTTGGGCGTGAGGCAAGGCGCTTAGATGAAAGGTGAGCGGCGCGAGGCGCGCCAATTGGCGTTGCAGGCTTTGTACGAAATAGACCTGGTGGATCATCCGGTAGGCGAGGTACTGACGGCGCGTTTCGCCGAGTCGGAGCTGAGCGGCCAGGGACAGGCTTATGCGCGCAGTCTGGTGGCGGGGATTGCCCGGTGCCGGGACCTCCTAGATTCTTACATCCAAACCCACGCGGCGGAATGGCCCCTGGATCAGGTGGCGATTGTTGACCGCAATTTGTTGCGTATGGCGCTGTACGAGTTCACTATGGCGGACGTGCCCATCAAGGTGGCGATCAACGAAGCCGTTGAATTGGCGAAATCCTTTGGCAGCGACAGCGCGCCGCGCTTTGTCAACGGTGTGCTGGGAGCTTTGGCGCCTCGCCAGAATGAAATCGCCAAGGCGCTGCGAGCGCACCCCCAATCGTCCGCTCCGGCTTCGCCGATGGGCGAAAAGTAAGTATCCTGAAAGAGACTCACAACCGATGCGGCGCAATTCCGATATGAGGAATTGCGCCGCTTTTGTTCTCGAATTTCACTTGCGAAGGAAGGGGGCGGGTGTTATGCTGGACACTGTGGGGGCCCCAGGCCCTCACGCCTGTTTTAAATCCTTGAAAGGAGTTTTCCGGTATGAAGAGAACACGGGTCATCATTATGGGCGCCGCCGGGCGCGATTTTCACAACTTCAATACTTTTTTCCGCGAGAATGAGATGTATGAGGTGGTCGCATTCACGGCGACGCAAATCCCCAACATTCATGACCGCAAGTATCCGCCGGAGCTGGCCGGTCCCCTGTATCCAGAAGGCATTCGCATCTACGCGGAGGGCGATTTGCCCCGCCTGATTTGCGAGTACGGTGTGGAGCAGGTGGTCTTTGCCTATTCAGACGTGCCGCACGAGTACGTGATGCACAAGGCGTCCCTGGTGGGCGCGCTGGGGGCCGATTTCCGTCTGATGAGTAGCAAGACGACGATGCTTAAGAGTACGAAGCCGGTAGTGGCCGTCTGCGCGGTGCGCACGGGATCGGGGAAGTCACAGACGACCCGCCACGTCTGCGATCAGTTGCAGGCGCTGGGCAAGCGCGTGGTGGCGGTGCGTCATCCGATGCCCTACGGTGATCTGGTGAAGCAGGCCGTGCAGCGGTTCGCCACCTACGCCGACCTGGATGAGCACGAATGTACGATTGAAGAGCGCGAGGAATACGAGCCGCACATTGACCGGGGGGTGGTGGTCTACGCCGGCGTGGATTACGCGGCTATCTTGCACGCGGCGGAGCAGGAAGCCGACGTGGTAGTCTGGGATGGCGGCAACAACGACATTCCCTTCTTCAAGCCCGATCTGTGGATCACTGTGACCGATCCCCATCGTCCAGGGCACGAGTTGACGTATTATCCCGGCGAGACGAATCTGCGGGCGGCGGATGTGATCGTCATCAACAAGGTGGATACGGCCAACTATGCCGGAGTTCGGCGCGTCTATGAGAGCATCGCGGTGGCAAACCCGCGGGCGACGGTGATTGAGGCGGCTTCTCCGCTGTTTGTGGATCACCCGGAGGTTATCCGAGGAAAGCGGGTGTTGGTGGTGGAGGACGGCCCCACGCTGACGCACGGGGAAATGGCCTATGGCGCCGGGTACGTCGCGGCGCAGCGCTTTGGCGCGGCGGAAATCATTGACCCGCGCCCGTATGCGGTGGATTCCATCCGGGCGACTTACGAGAAGTACCCGACCACCGGCGCGATCCTGCCGGCGATGGGGTACGGTCACGAGCAGATGCGCGACCTGGAAGTCACGATCAACAACATCCCGTGCGATCTGGTGGTGGTGGGCACGCCGATTGACCTGACCCGCTTACTGCGCATTGACCATCCGATGGAGCGGGTGCGCTATGAGTTGCAGGTGATCGGGCAGCCCACGCTGGCGGAGATTTTGCGCACGCGGCTCTGAGCGCTTGGACGCAGATACACGCGGATGAACGCTGATTCTTAAATAATCTGCGTGTCTCTGCGGAAATCAGCGTCCGATGATAAAGAAACGCGCCCCGCGACACTGTCGCGGGGCGCGCTGTTGTGCGGGCCGGTGCTACTCATTCAACTCTTGAATCATCGCCTCGACGATGCGCTCCAAACCGCCATCTATTTCATAACGCTCTTCGTCAACGTTGGTGTTGCTGAGGAGGGCGAAAGTGGCCTGTTCGTAGCCATAATAGTAGCGCGTCAGGCTGTTGAAGCCGTTGATCCGTCCGTCGCTGCCGGCATACTGCCTGTCGCTGTGATCGGTCGTAATGTACAATCCGTAACCGTAGTTCGTGGTCTGCCCGCCGTTGAGCGTGGCCGGCGTCACCATGGCTTTGTAGGATGCCGGGGAGACCACTTGTCCGGTGGTCAGCGCGTACTGCCATTTGATCAGATCGGTGGCCGTGCTGCATAGCCCCTCGGCGGCGTAGGCGACGCTCATATTGTAGGGCGCGTCGAGGGCCAGTTTGTTGCTGACTACCTTGTAGCCGGTCGCCAGCCCGTCCGGCGGCGTGGGGCAGTAGCTGCTGTGCGTCATTTCTAACGGCTTGAAGATACGCTCCTGAAGGTAGTCCCCGTAAGTCATCCCCGACGCTTGCTCGATCACCAATCCCAACAGGCGGTATCCCTGATTGCTGTAGAGCCACCGGTCGCCCGGCGCGAAGGCCAGGGTGGAGAAATAGGGTTCCCCCAGTGTGAGCAGTTCGGCGGGGGAATAGACCGGGGTGGAGAGCGCGATTTGTTCCGTATAGGCCGCGTCGTCGCCGGGGATGCCGGCGGTGTGGGTGAGCAAATGCCGCAGGGTGACGGCGTCAAATTCCGATGGCAGCTCCGGGATGTAACGGGTGATGGGATCCTCCAGGTGTACTTTTTCCTGTTCCACCAGTTGCATGATGGCAGCGGCGGTAAACTGCTGGGTCACGGCGCCAATCTCGTAGAGAGTATCCGTTGTCGCTTTCTGCGAGGTTTCCTGGTTGCTATACCCATAAGCCTTGTAATAGACCGGGCTGCGGGTGTCGTAGAGCGCCAGGGATAGTCCGGCGACCGGCAAGAACTTGACGTTTTTGTCAATGGTGAAATCCAGGGCCTGCATAACCCTGGTGGAATAGGCTTTTTCGGGTCTTGAGAAGGTGGGCGGCATGGTAAGGAGGGCGAAGTTATCCAGAGGGAGGTAATTGAGCAAAATGCTGAGGCCGATAGCGCCGATGCCAATGGCGAACATGTGGAGAAAATAGCGCCACCGACCGCTGAGCGCTTTCCGTTCGTGGGCGATGGTGCTCCCTGCGGCTTTCATCGCCCAGGCTGCCCCGTATGCTGTGGCTTCCGTGCCGGAGGCTACGTTCAGTGAGGCAATGATGGCCGGCATCGCCAGGCCAAAAGCGGCCATACCGGCCCAGAACATCCGGTTGGTCCACATAAGATTGGTGCAGCGGCTCCCGATAAGACAGGACGCCGCAATTACCACGAACAGGCCAAGATCGGCCAGACCGACGATGAGAAAAAAGCGCCCTATACTGGAAAGGATACTTCTCTTCTTCAATCAACCTCGCTATGTTTCCATTATTCCTTCGCGCCAGGCGTAGATGGCGGCCTGAGTGCGATCGGAAAGATGCAACTTGCTCAACAGGTTGCTGACGTGCGCCTTGACGGTGCGCTCGGTGACAAACAGCTCGGCGGCGATTTCGGCGTTGGAGTAGCCCTGCCCGATTAACTGGAGCACCTCCACCTCACGCGCCGTCAGGTCGGCGGCGGGATTGGGCGCCTGCCCGCGCGTGGGGGTGACAACTTCGGCCATCAGCCGCCGGGCGATGCGCGGGTGCAGGATGGCCTCGCCCCGACTGGCGGCATGGATGGCGTTTAGCACGGTTTCGGCGTCGGCGTCTTTGAGCAGGTACGACAGCGCGCCGGCCTTGATCGCCGAGAAGATGAGTTCGTCGTTGGCGTAGCTCGTCAACACGACGACCTGGCTGTGCGGGCTGCTCTGCCGTATCTGGCGCGTGGCCTGCACGCCGCCCTGGTCGGAAGGCTGGCCGCCGGGGCTGAGCGGTAACATCAAATCCATCAGTACCACGTCCGGCACTTCCGCCGCCACGCCCGCGCTGGCGCTTTGCGCATCCCCGGCTTCTCCGACGATGGTGATGTCGGGGCGCGCGTTTAGATAAAAGCGCAAGCCCTTGCGCACCACGTCGTGATCGTCTACGATGAAGACGGTGATGCTTTCTGCGTCTGGTTCGGTGGATGGCATAAGGTTAACTCCTAGTGGGTAACGGGAAATGGGTAATGAGAAATGAGTGGCTAGAACAAATATAGCGACTTGTTACTCATTACTAATTTCCAATTTCATACTTTCCCCATTTTTGAGCACAACTACGTCTGTTTGCAGCCCAGCCTCACGCAGGCGGCGAGCGAAGCCTTCCGGCGCGTCGGCGGTGCGCAGCAGCGGGGAACGCGGCTGGATGTCCAAATGAATGGGGATGACGCACTGAGGGGCGAGAGTTTGGACGGCGCGCACGGCCTGCTTCTCGTTCATCGTCATGGGGAGGCGGAAAGTGGTCACGGGCATCAGCGCTACGTCCAGCTTGAAGCGCCGGCTGATTTCCGCCATAAACGGCGCGTAGAACGTGTCGCCGGCGAAGTAGACCTGCCGGCCTTCGCCGGCAATCACAAAGCCGTGGGCGATTGCCATGTGCTGCGCCGGCACGGCAGTGATGGTCACAGCGTCAAAGTGACGGACTTCCCAGGGTTTGATGCCGGTGACATTGCGCGCGCCGTAGAGCCGGGTCAGCCACGCCATATTGGGGGGAGTCAGCACAGCTACGTTGTCCGGCAAGGCGCGGAAGAATTTGCTGTCTATGTGATCCCAGTGATGGTGAGAAACGAGCACCACGTCTACGTCGCGGCAGGCTTCACGGGGACGGCCCGGCGGCGCAACGCGCTTGTACGCCGGATTGCCCCACGTCCCGAAGTACGGGTCTGTGAGGAGTTTTTTCCCGGCAATTTCGATTAAGACGGTGCTGTGGCCTATGAGTGTTATGCGCATAGTTTCTTAACCTCAAAGGTGCAACGCACGTCTGACGTGCGTTGCACCTGGTTGTCTCAATGAGGGTGGTTCGGAATTACTCTTCCGGCCGGGAGACCGGCAGGTTGCCCAACAACAGGGTGGGGGTGACGCCGCCCTCGGTGAGGATGATCTTGGCGTTATTCTTGAGCGAAACTTCCGTCATTTCGATCTGCCGGAGCATTTGCGCGTTGCCCAGGAAGTATTTCTCCGCCGCTTCGTTGACCAGTTGGATGGCCTGGGCCTTACCCTCGGCGATCTTGATGGAGGCCGCGCGCTCCCCCTCGGCGCGCTGGATGGCGGCTTCGCGTTCCCCCTCGGCGCGCTGGATGGCGGCCAACTTTTGCTGCTCGGAGGCCTCGAATTCGCCGGTCGCCAGCAGCTTCATCGCACGGCGTTCCTGCTCGGCGGTCTTCTGCTTGTGCATGGCTTTCTTGATGTCGTCCGGCGGGTCAATGAGCATGATTTCCACTTTACTCACCACCAGGCCCCAGTCGGCGGCAAATTCGTTGAGCACCCGTTGCAGGTTGTTGGCGATTTTCTCGCGGGCGACCAGGCTCTCGTCCAGCGTCAAGTCGCCGAACTCCTGACGGAGGTTGGTCATCGCCAGTTGGATGACGGCGCGCTTCCAGTTGTCAATGTTGTAGAAGGTGCGCTTGATGGAGTCCTCATCGGCCTTGGGCCGTACCCACATCACGCCGTCCACCTTGATTTCGACGTTGTCCTTGGTGATGACGGGCTGCGCCGGGATGTCCATCGTGTGTTCGCGGATATCGCGCACGCGGATCATTTGGAAGATGGGGATCTGGAAGCCCAGGCCGGGTTGGACGAGGCGTTGATACTGACCGAAAAATTCCTGGATACCTCGCTCATAGGGTTTCAGCGTGTAAATAAAGCCAACAATGGTTCTCATAGGTCTCTCCTTTCAATGGTAAAAATGGGTAATGGATGATCGGTAATTCGTAATTCGTCATTACGCACTACTTACTGAATTAGCGGCGGCATTGGGAGTAGCGGCCGACAGCTCGTCCAGGATGCGCGCCACTGTTGTGATGAGCAGAGGTAGTGGCAAGGGGTGGTATAGGGTGAGTTTGGGCAGTTCCGTGCCTTCGGCGCACAGCAACGGGACATTTTGCTCATTGGCCAAGACAAAGTTACACGCTTTCTCCTTGACGTAGCTGAGGTGGTAGCCGTGATTGTCATAAACGATCTCCGTCCAGGTATTCATCTGCCGTCCCTGATACTGCAAGGCGGCCAGCGGTTGTTGATTGCGCAGCAAGACCATTCGCCCGTTCAATCCCTGGATGATGCGCAACACCCATCGCGCGCCTTCGCTGCGCCACTTGTAGCCGGTATAGGTGTGCCGCAGCCGCACCAGCGGGGTGGGTTGCTGCTCAAATTGCAGATCATAGCCTTGTCCCAGTCCCAGGAAGTCCTCGGTGCGATGCACGGACAAGGCCGCTTCGCGAGGCGTAATCAGCGGATCGCACAAGTAGACCATGTCGGCCGGTAGCCAGGGCCACGTCTGCCCCACTGGGATGACGAGTTTCTGTCCTAGCCAGGCCCAATTGTCGTAGGTGGGGCTGGGGCGACTGTCGCTCAGCAGTCCTGCCGTGCTTTGGGGCGTGAGGGCCGACGGCAGGCCGATCTCCGCCGTCACCGTGACGCCAACGCCCACCTGACTTTTAACGTTCAACCGCCCGCCGACAGCCATCACGCGCTCCTGCATGTTCGCCATCCCCAGCCCTTTGTGGGCGGTAATGGGGTCAAAGCCGATGCCGTTGTCCTCAATGCTAAGGGTAGCACGTTCTGGCAAGATATGCAAGTGGACGTCCACGCGGGTGGCGTGAGCGTGCCGGGCCACGTTATGGAGCGCTTCCTGCGCCACGCGATAGAGCGTCTCGGCGACGGTGGGCGAAAGCGGGGGCGCGGCGTCGTCGCCAGTGATGTCCAGGTAGACCAGCAGGTGTTCCTGCGCGCCGAAGAGCAGCGTGTAATCGTTGAGCGCCTTCGCCAGCCCTTGTTCCTGCAACGAACCGGGGCGCAGGTCTTCGATGAGGCGGGTGGTTTCACGCTGCGCGTTCTGCGCTGCACTTTCGATCTCGTACACCATCTCAGCCAGTTCGGCGGGCGGATGGGGCATCCGATCAAAGTGGGTGCGCAGCGCGCTGGCCGTCATTGCCAGGCTGAAGAGGTGTTGCTTGACGCTGTCGTGCAGTTCGCGGGCCAGGCGGTTGCGCTCCTCGACGACAGTGAGCGCGCGCACCTGGTCGGTGAGGCGGGCGTTGCGTTCGTGCAGCTCCTTCAAGTCCTGTTCGTCTTCCCCCAGTTGCTCGGCCAGTAGATTGAGCTGCCCGCCGAGATCCCCCAGCTCGTCGCCGTGGGGATCGTCCACGCGCAAGGCGAGGTTGCCGCGCAGCCAGGCGCGGCTGACGTCCAGGAGGTGATGCGCGCGGCGGCTGAGGCGGTGGCCGGCCCACAGTCCCAGGGGCAGGCTAGAGAGGGTTGCCAGGCTTACGACGGCGCCTATTTCGCGCAAGGTGACATCGGCGCCCACCGCGGCCCGGAGACCTTCAGCCAGCGCCGTAGCGCCAGCCGTGACCAGTCCATATTGGATGACCAGCTTGGGTCGAATATTCAATCGCAAGGGATTGGAGGGCATAGTTGACTCCTTTCTTTAAGGATGCAGGAGGCAAGATGCAAGATTCGTAATTCGTAATTCATAATTCGTAATTCGCGGATCCGTTGCTTCTCGCCTCTTTTTTCTTTTATTGTAGCCGACTTCATCGGCCTGTCATCGGGCGCGCGGATGAATTTAAGAATGTACCTGGGTACAATAGGGATATATGGTAGGAAAACTTTCCTGTTTCGCGCAGGATTTCACCCTAACTAGCGACAAAAGTAATTAGGAATCCGAAGAATTTCGGATTATTGGTGTTGACAATTAGATTATTTTGTGGCACAATTTCTTTCTTTGTAGAAAGGAGGTGAGGTATAGCAGGAAAGGCAATGGATTGAGACCTGGTTTTAGTTCAAAATTTAAAAACCCAATCAAATTGAGGAGGAGTTTAAATATGTATCGCAAAATGGGTCGTGTTTTCAACCTTGTGCTCGTGTTGAGCATGTTGTTCTCCTTTGCGGGAGTGGGCGCGGTAGTGGCCGCGGAAGATCCGGGGGAAGGCGGCGGTGAGCAAGCCGTTGCTAAGTTGGCCCCGATTGCTATCGGTGCGATGTCCGGTGTGGGCGAGCATATGGTGATTCCGCCGGCGCGGGTTGTGGAAGCGCAGTTAGCTGAAGAGGGAGCAATCCCCCTGAATGCTACCGAGGAACAGATTCAGGCGGCGTTGAATGAGTATTATGCTCAGTTCTCCAAGAGGTCGCGCACCTGGATTTCGCCAGAACTGGAAGTAAAGGCTTTGGCGCGTGAAGCGCAACTGGCCGATCCGGCCCTGGGCGCGCAGGCGATCCAGCCGGTCACCGCAACCGTCTTCGCTATGGCGATTGACTTCGGCGCGACTGAAACCTTCACTATTCCGGTGGAGACGGGGACAGACCCCGACGGAAACCCTATCTGTGAGACGCAGACCGTGACCATCACCGGCCCCTTGCAAGGTCAAATGCCAAACCCCGGCCCGCTGGATAACTTCACTAACTGGTATTCGCCGACACAGACGGCGGACGCCAAGTTCTACGAGAAGATCATCTTCGGGTACGAAGGCGTGGGGCGCACCCGCTTCGAGTTGACCGATCCTGATGATGGCCTGCCCGGCATCAACCTGGCCGGCTATACCGTTCAGGACTACTTCGACCATGTGGCCGGCGACGGTAATGTCTACATCACCGGCACCGTCGTGGGCTGGGTCACCGTGCCGCATAGTGAAGGGTACTATGGCGCAGACATTTGCGCGACGGGTGGTCATCAGGGCGGCGCCGGTCATACGGCCAGGGACCTGGTCGTGGACGCAGTAAATGTCTTTAGCGCCACGAACCCTTCTTACTATAACGACACTTCTGCTGATGCCTTCTGGCCTAAGTACGATGGCGACAAAGACGGCTTCATTGACACTTTCTGGGTCATTCACGCCGGCGCCGGTCAGGAAGGCGGCGGTGGCGAAGAAGGCACTTTCGCCCTGTGGTCCCATAGCAGTAGCCTCTCCACCCCGTACAAACTCTACGAAGGCGATGTCATGACCACCACCGATGATATCTACGTTAGCCCTTACACGGTACAGCCCGAAATGGCCGAAACCGGCGTCTTCGCGGAGGAATTTGGTCACAACTTCTTTGGCCTGCCTGACCTCTACACGAATGATGTGACGAACTCCGTGGGCGACTGGGCGATTATGTCCGGCGGCGCGTGGATGGGTTGGCTGGGCGGCACGGCGCCGTCCGGGATGCCGCTGTGGTTCCGCATGATTGCCTGGTGCGGCACCGACTACTGCAACTGGCAGGAACCTATGGTCACTCGCCAGTACAATGATGCCGCTGCCGATGTTACCATCGGACAGTTGGAAAAGACGGCAGAGGGTGTGAACAAGGGTATCCGTGTGAGTCTGCCACCCGTCGTTGAGGCCGTCGAGAACGAATCCGGCGGGACCGGTAAAGCAGCCTACACCGGAACCGGCGTCAACATGGCGACGATTTCCCTGTCGCGACAATTTGCTATCCCGGCGACGGGTGGTGTGATTAGCGCCACGACCTACTGGGATCTGGAGGCCAACTGGGACTACGGGTTCGTTATGGTCAATGGCACGCCCATCGCCGATATGGATGGCGTGTTGGAAGATGACGGCGACCCCAATGACAGCGCGGCTTATCTGCCTGGCCCGGCTTTGACCGGCGAGTGGGGCGGGGTACTTCGCTTTGATGTTACCCCTTATGCGGGGCAGACAATTACGTTCACTCTGTTGAACCTGACCGATCAGGCCTCGACGGAAGCTGGTTGGTGGGTGGACTCCATCATGTTCAACGGAACGATGGTGGAAGACTTCGAAACCGCGACGGCGCCGAATACCTTCCTCGGCTGGGCCAACGCCGGCTGGCAGGTTGTCCCGACCACCAAGTCTTACTCGAACTACTACCTTGTCGAATGGCGTTCCAAGACTAAGTACGACAGCATGATGAAGACAGCCTATTACTTCAAAGATGCTGTTTCGGTGGAACACGTGCCGTACAACATTCCCGGGGCGGTGGTTTACTATCGCAACACCAAGTACGTCAACACCTATGCGCAGTATGGCAACTACCCCGATGCACCTAGCTATGGCCCGAAATACCAACTGTTGGTCGTGGATATGAACCCCGGCGCGGTGCGCTTCCAGCAGTCTAATGGTGGCTGGCGTTACTTCAACTCGCGCATCGGCAGCTACGACGCTGCTCTGACCCTGCAACCTTCGCAGGCATTCACGATCTCGGCGGTGAGCGGCGTCAATATTATCACGCCTACCCTCATTCCTGCTAAGACCGCGGTGACCAACTTCGATGACTCGCAGGGGTACTATGCCGGTTATTACTACGGCAGCCCGTGCGCGGCGGGCTATATCTGTGCCCACAACCGTGACGGCAGCGCCGTGATTCCTGCCAAGGACTTGTACAGCACGCGCATCACCAACTTCGCGGGCGCTCCGCTCTACGGTCTGTATGGGGCTGGTTATGGGCCTTCCTGGCTTGGTTCCGGCAACCCCGGCGACGACAACGTGCAGTACGGCGTGAACTTCGAACTGGTCTCCAAGGCCGGCGACGATGCCTACGACTCCACCGCGGTCATCCGCTTCGGTGAGTTGGATGGCCCGTATCACGCCAGCGTTGATCCGACGGAGATCGCGTCGAATGAAGCCGCGACACACTTCATCACCTACACGATGGTGCTGGACAACGACAATGCCGGCAACACACTGTCACAGGAACGTCGTTTCGAGTACGTTCTCGACCCGACAGTAGACTTCGTCTCTTCGAGCTGGGAGACCGGCACCGTGATTCTGCCGACCCCTGGCACGTTGATGAAGACGTCGTTGATGTGGGCCGGTGTCTTGGAAGCTGGCGATGTGATGACCTTCACCACGGTCGTCAGCACCACGGTGCTGAAGGGCGAGGAACGGGTGATCACCACCACCGTCCGCCACGATGACTATATGAACGAGATCGAATCGGTTGATCTGGTCACCAATGTGGTGGTAGGGACGCGCTACATCTACCTGCCGTTGGTGATGCGCGCTAACCCGTAGCTTTACACCCTATCGGGTTTTCTCAAGCCGCCGACGTTACGTCGGCGGCTTTTTTATAGCTTAATCTTTGGGGAGTGTTGAGATGACGCGACGCATCCAATGGTTGGTGCTGGGCGGAGTGCTCTTGCTGATGTCGGGTTATCGCCCGCCGCAGGAACCCTCGCCGAGGTTTGTGGCGGGACAAGTGTTGGTCAGGTTTCGGGAAAACGCGACTGCGATTACAGAAATGGGACTGACAATTCAGGATACGATCCCGGCGTTGGGGGTGTGGCTTTTGCAAACTTTGCCTGGAGAGGAGACTGCGACAGTGTGTGAGTTGCGCCGCCGCCCCGATGTCATTTTCGCCGAATTGAACTACGGGCTACAGGCTGTGGGAGTGTTTCCGAACGACCCCGGTTGGTCTCAACAGTGGGGGATGCAGAAAATCGCAGTGGAGACGGCTTGGCAGACCACCCAGGGAATGTCGGAGGTGATCGTGGCCGTCGTGGATTCGGGGGTGCAGTTGACCCATCCTGATTTACAAGGCGGCTTGTGGCGTAATGCGGCGGAAGTTCCTGATAATGGGTTGGACGACGATGTCAATGGCAAGGTAGATGACGTCTGGGGCTGGCATTTCTATCAGCATTGGGACGGGCAGGCTTTCGTTCCGATGGAGGATAATGCCGTCGCCGACGATTACGGCCATGGGACGCACGTCGCCGGGATTGTGGGGGCGCGCACTGGCAACCAGGTGGGGGTCGCCGGCGTCGCCGGCGGCGCGACGGTGATGGTCGTCAAGGTGCTAAATCAATACGGCGACGGCCGGGCCTCCGATGTGATGGAGGGCATGGTCTATGCGGTAGATAATGGGGCGCGTATCATCGTTTTAAGCCTGGGAACCAGCCAACGCTCGGAATTTTTGCAGACGGCAGTGGCTTACGCGCGGCAGCACGGCGTTTTGGTTGTCGCGGCTGCCGGAAATACCGGTGGTGCCGTATTGTATCCAGCCGCTTGTGAATACGCGCTGGCCGTCGCCGCCACGGATAGCCAGGATGCGCGCGCGTCCTTCTCCAATCACGGTCCGGAAGTAGACCTGGCTGCGCCCGGTGTCGGCATCTACAGCACCTGGTATCGGGGTAACTACTTCACCAAATCGGGCACTTCGATGGCGGCGCCGCACGTCGCGGGGGCGGCGGCGCTGATATGGAGCGCATATCCACAGTTGAGCGCGGCGCAGGTGATGTACGCCCTGACCTCGACAGCACAGGACGTGAATGGCGGGACGCTGCTGTTGCCCGGCTGGGACGAGTATCTGGGGTGGGGGCGATTGGACGCGGGGCGGGCCATGCGCGCCGCGCGGCAAATGTCTCCGGCGACGCTCTTTTTGCCCGTAATGACAAAAAATTATCCGGGAAGCTAACTCAGCTTCCCGGATATCACGGTTCCGCCTTTTAAAAATTCACCGGTCGCCGCCCGATGTGCGAGAAGAATTCCTGGCGGATGTTTTGATCTTCTTTGAAGACGCCCAGCATCGCGCTGGTGCTCATCCGGGCGTTGGACTTTTTCACACCGCGCATCGCCGCGCACATGTGCAGCCCTTCGACGACGACGGCGACGCCTTTGGGATGTAGCGTCTCGTCCAGGAATTCAGCGATCTGCTGCGTCATCCGTTCCTGCACTTGCAGGCGGCGCGCGAACATCTCCACGATGCGCGGAATTTTGCTCAGGCCGATGACCTTGCCGTCGGGGATGTAGGCGACGTGCGCCTTGCCCAGGAACGGCAGCATGTGATGTTCGCACAGGCTGTAGTAGTCAATGTCCTTGACCAACACCATCTCTTCGTAATGCACGTTGAAGACGGCGTCGTTGATGAGCCGTTCCGGGTCTACGTGGTAGCCGGCGGTCAGCTCCTCGTACATCCGCGCCACGCGGCTCGGCGTGCGCAGCAGTCCCTCGCGGGCGGGGTCCTCGCCGATGGCTTCCAGGATCATCCCCACCGCGCACTCGATCTCGTTGGTACATTCCTGCTCCGGCACGTCCAACAAATCGTTACGGAAGACATCGTAATCGCCAGGAGTAATTTGTAAGGGTTTGTTCATAGTTTATTTCTCCTTGTTCTCAACGGATTGAACGGATTCCAACGGATTTTTCCGTTTAATCCGTTCAATCCGTTGAGAAATCTTTGGCGATTCGCTACTTCATCACCCCGACCTGCACGTTGCGGAAGCGCGCCGGCGCTGCGCCGTGCCCCGTGTGCGCGACCTGTCCCGGCTGGCCTTTGCCGCAGTTGGGCGTGCCCCACACCGTCCAGTGGTCGGCATTGCAGATGGCGTCGCAGCCGCCCCAGAATTGCGGCGTGATGCCGGTGTACGTGGCGTTCTTCACCATCTGCCCCAGCTTGCCGTGCTTGACCTCGTAGGCCAGCTCCGTGCCGAACTGGAAGTTGAGCCGCTTATCGTCAATGCTCCAGCTCTTGTTGGTGATCATGTAGATGCCGTCGTCGGTGTCGGCGATGAGGTCGTCCAGCGTCCAGTCGCCGGGCTGCAAGCTCACGTTGATCATGCGGATGATGGGGATGCGGTTCCAGCCGTCGGCGCGCATCGCGCCGTTGCTGCGCGCGGGCGCGTCGGGGTGGATGCGCCGCAACTGCTGCGCCGTCTCCCGCGAGGTGAGGTAGCCGACGAACATGCCGTCCTTCACGATGTCGGTCGTTTGCGCGGGGACGCCTTCGTCGTCGTAGCCGAAGGTGCCCAGGCCGGTGGGCGTCACGGCATCGGCGGTGATGTGGACGGCGTCCGAGCCGTAGCGGAACGCACCGAACTTCTCCGGCGTCAGGAAGCTCGTCCCGGCATAGGCGGCCTCGGTGCCGAAGACGCGGTCGAGTTCGATGGGATGGCCGCACGATTCGTGGACTTGCAGCGCGAGCTGCGGGCCGTCGAGAATCAGCGTGGTGACGCCACTCGGGCACTGCGGCGCGCTCAGGAGCGCCACCACTTCCTCGCCCATCCGCCGCGCGTTGCCGACGAGGTCCCACTTTTGGATGAACTCGTAGCCGGCCGTTCCCTGGTGTCGGCCAAACGAGTTGGGGTACGAGCGCTGCTGGAGTTCGCCCTGCGCGACGGCCACAGCCACTATACCCAGGCCGCTTTCGATGATTTCCTGCTCGATGAAGCTGCCTTCGGTGCTGGCGAAAGTTTTGGTCTCGCGGATGAATGCCAGGCTGGAGGTGGCGACGGCGACGCCTTTGACGGCGCGCATCTCTTTATCCGCCGCCAGCAATAACGACACTTTATCGTTGAGCGACACGGCGAAGGGGTCAATCTCGACGGGCGTGCGATACTTTGCCACATGAACTTCCGCCGGCCCCAGGTCTACGTCCTGTCGCTTGGCGAGCGCGCTGGCTTTGGCGATCTGTACGGCCAGGGCGGTCACGCGGTCCACTTCCGCCGCTTCCAGGCGATGGCTGCTGGCGAAGCCCCACGCGCCGTCGGCGATGACGCGCACCCCGAAGCCCTGGTCGTCGTCCAACGCTAACGTCTGTACTACACCGTTTTTCACTTCAATATTCTGGGTTTCCCGGCGCACGATGCGGATATCCGCATACGTCGCGCCGCGTACTTTGGCTAAATTTAACGCGCGGTCGGTTAATTCTCGCATTTCCTATCTCCTATTTCCTAAAACTCGGTCGTCCCGGTAAACCGGAATCCGTGAATCTTCGCGGCAGGGGCGCAACGGCTAAAATTGCCCCACCCGGTTTTGATCAATTTCAGCTCTTTTCCCAGCATCTCGGCGTGAGCGAAGGCTTCGAGGATGCTCTGGGTGAAGCGCAGGTTTTTGAGTGGGCGGGTGATCGCGCCGTTTTCGATGAGGAATGTGCCGTCGCGCGTCATGCCCGTGAGGACGGTCTTGATGGGGTGGACGGGGTTGGTGTAATGGAAGCGCGTCACCCAGATGCCGCGCTCGATGGAGGCGAGCATGTCCGCTTTGGCGGCCTGGCCGGGCGCCATGAACAGATTCACGGGCAGCGGCCCCATCGTGTTGGGCGCGGGCAGGCTGTGGCCGGTCGAAGTCTTGCCCGGCTCGCGCCCGGCGGTGAATGAATCGTAGACGACGGCCTGGGCGACGCCGTTTTCGATGAGCGTCACCTTCTGCTTGGGCACGCCCTCGAAGTCGAAGGGTGCCATCAAGCCGCGCGGATCGTAGCCGTCGTCCCAAATGGTGATGTTGGGGCCGGTGATGGGCTTGCCGAAGGCGTTGTTCATAAAGCTGCGCTCTTCCTGCACCGAGAGCGCGCCGAGGCCCAGGTAGCTCAACGTAAACAGCATATCGGCCACGGCCTCTTCTTCCAGGATGACGGTGTATTCGCCGGGGCCGATGCCGGTGGGATGGCGGCTCTGGAGCGCCTTGTCCACCGCCACGCGCCCGACGGCCTCCGGGTCGAGGGTGCGCACGTCCATCGCGGCGGCGCTGCCATAGCCGGAGCTGTCGTCGCTCATGATGACGGTCACGATCTCCGCCGTGGTACTGGGGTGATAGGCCAACACGCCCAGCGAGTTGGCGACCAGCAATTCGTTGGCGTAGGTCGAGAACGCGCCGGCGGCTTGCAGGCCGTTCTTTTGGGAGAGTTTGCAGATGGCGGCGACGCCCTGCGCGCGCTGTTCGGGGGTACACTCGGCCGTTGCCGCAATGAACGCCGCCTCCGTCTCCTGCACCGGCTGCGGCTCCGGCAGCGAGTGGAAGTCGGGGTTGTCCTGCTGGAAGCTGGCTACGGTCTCCGCCGACTTCACTAGCTTTTGCAGCGCGGCGTCGTTCAAATCGTTGCCCGACGCGACGCCGACTTTTTGCCCGATGACCGCGCGCACCCGCACCGTCACATTGGTTTCCGCCACGTTCTGGTGGATAGTGTTGGCCGCGAAGCGCGTTAACTGCTCGTCGTTGCTGAGAATCAACACTTCCGTCTGATCCGCGCCGGAAAGCGTCAGCACGCGGTCGGCGATGGTCTTAAGTTTTTCTTTTCCTTGCACGTAATGCCTCCTTGAAAATAGTCGAAATTCAAAAGTCAACAGTTGCAAGTCGAAGGGACTGCAAAAGCTGTAGATTAAGAGGAGTCGTTTGCGTGGACGGCCTATTGCCCGCGCAAACAACCCTTCTATTTCAGGGGGGGAATTCTATTCAGTTGAAGTTTTTCTGGCCGTGGCGCGGGCTTTCCCGCGCCTGCCGGTGCTTTGGGTTTTCTCACGCGCAGTAGAAGTTTTGCGTTTCTTGAACAGCCGCCCCACCATGCCCGCAATGTCATCCAACGATGTGCCATCCTGATCCATGTCTAACAAACTGTCCAGGACGTTCATCAAATCCGGGTTGGATTGCTGCGCCTGTTGGTGCTGCGTGCCGAGAAAGCCCGATAACGCATTGGTGTCGAGTCCCTGCTGCTGCTGTTGTTGTCCTAGCGCACCCATCAACAGGGGGGCGGCAATTTGCAATAGTTGCCCCATCTGATCGTTTTGCAGGCCGGCGCCCTGCGCTACCGTCTGGGTGACAACGGGCTGCTGTGCTCCGAGGATGTGCCCCAGAATTCCGGCGCCGTTGGCCGCCTGGGGATTGCTCAGAAAGCCACCCAGGTTGTTGAGGATGGAACCATCGTGATCTTCGGCCAATGCCTGGTGGAGCGATTGCGCGCCCTCCGGTTTAGCGGCATTGTTCGCCAGGGCTGACACCAGCAGCGGCATCACCGCCGACAGGGCTGACTTGGTGGTCTTTTCGTCAGCGCCGATTTGCTGGCTGATTTGGGACAGGTCATTCCTCTTTAATTTTTTCATCACTTGTTCTGTTAAAGCATCCATCGGATCCTCCTTTATTGAGAGCCACAGAGCACACAGAGTTCACAGAGAAAAAATGGGGACTCTGTGTGCTCTGCGTCTCTGCGGTGAAAACAACATCTGCTTGCTGGCATACCAGCGTGAAAATTGTATGACGTATTCCGTAAAACGTCAAACGTTCTGTCCATTGCGGGGCGGCGTTTTCGATAGTAGAATTTTGGCATTGGAACGCAGCATCGGCTACGCTCCGGAAAATCATTCACAGGACTTACACAAATGGGTGAAATTTTACCGCAGAGAACGCGGTGAACGCAGAGATTTTATGTAATTTCTCAGCGTCCTCAGTGTCCTCTGCGGTGAAAAAACCTTTGCTGCGTAAATCCTAATTCAATTCACTACAAGCAGAAAGGAGAGGCTAAGATTATGTTCACACCGAAACCGACGGTTGGCGATACGTCCTGGTTCGTGGACGCCCGTTTTGGAATGTTCATTCACTGGGGGCTGTACGCGCTCCCTTCGCGGCACGAGTGGGTGGCGTCGCAGGAGCAGATTCCTCCGGAGGAATACCGCAAATACTTCGAGCGTTTCAACCCGACGGCCTACGATCCTCGCCAGTGGGCCAAAGCGGCCCGCGAGGCCGGGATGAAGTACGTCGTCCTCACCTCCAAGCACCACGAGGGCTTCTGCCTGTGGGATTCGGCGTACACGGACTACAAGGCGACGAATACACCTTACGGCAAAGACCTGCTCCAGCCCTTTGTGGAAGCGTTCCGCGCCGAGGGGTTGCGCGTGGGCTTTTACTATTCGCTGCTGGACTGGCATCATCCCGACTTCCCGATTGACGTGTTTCATCCACTGCGCAACGCCCCGGACGTGGCGCAGTTGAACGCAGGCCGCGACATCCGCCGCTACGCCGAGTACATGCGCAATCAGGTGCGCGAGTTGATCACGCAGTATGATCCCGATATTCTGTGGTGCGATTTTTCTTATCCCGATAACAGCTACAACGGCTTGCCGGGCAAGGGCCGCAACGAGTGGGAGAGCGAAAAGCTCTACGCGCTGATCCGGGAGTTGAAGCCGCGCATCATTCTGAACAACCGCATGGATTTGCCGGTGGCGGCGGACATCTACACGCCGGAGCAGTGGCAGCCGACGGAATGGCTCAAGGTGGACGGCGAGCCGGTGGTGTGGGAAGCCTGCCAGACGTTCAGCGGGAGCTGGGGCTATCACCGCGACGAGAGCAGTTGGAAGGACGCCGGGCAGCTCATCCGGATGCTGGTCAACACGGTGGCGCGGGGCGGCAACCTGCTGATGAACGTCGGGCCGACCTCGCTGGGCACGTTCGATCCGCGCGCGCTGAACGCCCTGCGCATCTACGGTGACTGGATGGCGCGCCATTCCGAGTCCATCTACGGCTGCACGCAGAGCGCGTTCAAAGAGCCGCAGGATTGTCGCCTGACGCAGAAGGGCAACAAGCTCTACGTCCACCTCTACGCCTGGCCGTTCCGCCACCTGGCGCTGGAAGGACTGGCGGGCAAAGTCGCCTATGCGCGCTTCTTGCACGACGGCAGCGAAGTGGGCCTGAAAGTCGGCGATTGGTACGCGAGCCAGATGCAGACGGGGGAAGGCGCGCTGATTTTGGATTTGCCGGTCAAGCAGCCGGATACAGTCGTGCCGGTGGTGGAGTTGGAGTTGAAGCCTACGAATGAATTTGACAGATAGCCCATCAGTGGAAAGCCGGCTGTGCTATAATGGAAGTGACGCAGAGTAAAACCCTGAACAAGGTTGGGAATCTACAACTTGTTGAGGGCTTTCATCAAAGGAGGGTGTTATGCTGACGGCTATTCAGGGAGTGTATCGGGGCGGCCAAATTGTGCTCCCCACTATTCCAGGCGATGTACGCGATGAAACACCGGTCATAGTCACTTTTCTTGAACCCAATGGCATAGACCTAAGAGCGCGCGGCATTGACGAAGTGCAGGCTGCTGACCTGCGCGTGCGCCTGGCAACGTTTGCCGAAGATTGGGAAAGCCTTGAAATGGATATGTACAATGCCTACGACGTCGCCAAAGCCAAACTGTAAACGGGGCGAGATTGTGCTGGTGCTCTTTCCTGACTCCAATTTACGCACCGGCAAGTTGCGTCCGGCGCTGGTGATTCAGGCGGATGACCTGCAAACCGGGTTAGCGCAAGTCATCGTCGCAATGATTACCAGTCGGATGTTCCGCGCCGCTCATCACAGCCGCGTGACTGTGTTGCTTTCTACGGCAGAGGGGCGCCACTCAGGGTTGTTGAGTGATTCAGTGGTGATGACGGACAACCTCGCCACCGTTGCTTATACTGAGATTGATCGGGTGATCGGATGGTTGCCAATGGCAGAGGTGGATATGGCATTGCGGCACACGTTGAGTTTGTTGTGAGAGTTATGCAAAAGTTGCAGCCTTCGCAAATTTGCTTAAAATTCTGGATGTGGCATTGCCATCCCTGGAAGATGTGCCCACAAGGATGATCGCCGACATTGCGGCCTTGGCCAGGCTCGACGATCTGGCTTTGTGGTGTGTGGCGCGCATAACCATCAGCGTGGCGCAGCAAGAGAAATTCCAATCCCTACAAACCATCCAGCAAGTTCGCCCCCTGACGGTCGGTGAAACGGCGCAATTCGAGGATTTGCTTGATGAAATTGGTCGCTGTACTTTATTGAAAGCAGAAGCCTATCGCTTGCTCCACCATCGGGGTTATCCTGTTCCGCAGCCGTGAGCCAAATGAATAACCGTTTTATCGTACCGGCGCGCCGCCGGTGGGCGGTCCTGGGGTGGCCGCCGGATAGAACCACCCTCTTTTGAGGCTTCCAGCTCGTTGAATTCAACAAAACAGGCCAGCACAACTTGCGCTGGCCTGTTCGATTTGGCGAGGGTTTACTGGTTACAAGCGGGCGGTTCTATGTAGAGGTTTCTTTCGACAGATTGCCCGTCTCCTGAAACCACTTTGCCTTTACCGATAATCGCGCCGCCGACACTGCGCACCTCGAAGCCGTGCCCCCCAGCCATTGGGCCACCCACCTTTTCAGCGTTCCAGTAATAGGTATATGTTCCGTCACCGCCATGTCCGGCTATGGAGATACTCCTAAACCAAACGCCGCCTGCTTCACACCGTCCGTCGAGAGGCCAGAGATCCATTGTTAGGTCTCCAATAATAGTTCCCCCTGAAGTGGGTGTTGGAGAGGGCACAGCTTCCAGGGGTTGTTTAACAGGTAGTGAGTCGTAGTTCCCTGACCATTGGAAACGCGGCGCGTGGGCGAATCCTTCCACATTTTGAGCATTGCGGATGTAATACCATTCCCCAGCCGCAGAGCGACCAAGAACAGGTACTTGGTCGCCTTGGGTGACGTATCCCAACTGCGTCGAATTGGAGTTCGGCGCGGCGTAGATGCCAGAATTTTCGAGAGCGGTGGCGTTGTCATCGGACGTAGTCGGTGTTGGTGTGGGAGTGGGTGTGGATGTAGCTGTCGGTTTCTTAGGTGTGGGGGATAGCGTGGGTGTAGGGGTTTTAGTTGGCGTGGGTGTAGCGGTCTTGGTTGGTGTTGGTGAAATCTCTTTTGTGGGAGTGGGGGATGGGGTTGTTGTTGGCGAAGGGGTAAGTGTTGGAGTAGACGAAGGGCTGGCGGTCGGAGTGGATGAGGGTGTGGGTGGTGGTGTGTTTGAAGGCACGAGTGGGGCAGCCGTAGAACTTGGGGTAACAACCCGCGTCGGCGTGGATGTGGCGGCAGAAACAGTAGGGGAAGATGTTGGTGTCGGCGAGACAGCAGATGGGGCTCCGCATTGCTTTAAGATTGTGCTGGCGAGAATGATGACCACGAGGATGGCGAGAATGCTGCCGCCGATGAGTGCGCCTTTGCGCCACTGCATCATAGCTTGCCGCCTGAAAGCGCTGATCCTGCTCCCGATACCTGATAATAAAACGCTGAACCCTCCCTGCTTTTCCAATTGGGCCTTTGCCTGAGCCACGATCTCATCTTTGTCTGGATAGGTTGGATCTGCTTTTGTGATTTGTTCCCACAGCGTCACAACATCTTGATAGCGATGTTGTGCAAAGGCAAATTGGGCCTTTGTATATAACCCGCCTTTTGCATGCAAAGCAACTTTTTGGGAATCAACATACTCAGGAACCTCCTGTTGAATCTGGAGCCATAGATTCAGGGCCTCAGTATAATTTCCTCGTGTCTCGTAGGAAACAGCCTGATCATATACTTTTCCCAGACGCGCTTGGGTATCTATATCCTCTGGGTCACCATAATCAGAATTGTATTTCCGCAATGTATCGAGGGTTTTCCGACTTTCATCCCAACGCTTCTCTCTCAATTGTTGGCGTGCCTGGGCATACCACATATCGAAAATCTTGACTTGCAAAGTAGCAACCTTTTCAGCTTCGTGTCGTCGGTTTTTATCGAGTCGTCGGATGAGCGCCTGTATTGCGGCTTCAAACTCTTTTGTCTGTAGAGCTTCTTCAGCTTGCTGGTATAATTCGGCAAGTTCAGCCATATGCTCAACTGTAACTAATCTTTGGCGCACATCTCTATAGTTGGGTTCTTCTTTTTCCAGATCATTGAGAGCCTGTAAGGCTTTATTCCATTGTGCGTTCTTGCTGAATTCGATAGCTTTGTCATACATTGCCTGTAAATGCTGTTGTTTTTCTAGGATCTTGGCAACTTGTTCTTCGAGATCATCAGGGTCATTGAGATTAGGATCCAATACGTGCGCCTGGGCTAGGGTCTGTTGGCATTCTTCATAACCACCCTGAGCAAATTGTGTTCTAGCTTTCTGATAGAGATTTCGTGCTTCCTGGCGATTATTTTCGATTAGTAACCCCCTTGCTTTTTGACGCAAGGTTTCTATATTCTGAGTGAGTGAGGCAATAGCTTCCTGACGCGAATTTTGAATCTTCCGAAGTTCTTCTTCTGTTTGGAGTGCCTTTTCGGGTTTGTATACACCAAGCTGGTTGTCAAGGAAACTCAGAGTATCAATACATTCTTGATAACGACTATTGTCACACGACGAATTCGCTTTTTGATAGGTTTGAAGCAGCGTTACCTGCTCTTGCACATCCCGAAGATACAAGCGCGTGTTTTTATGCCCTGGCGCTTTCCGTTCTACCTGCTGAAACTTTTCCAATGCTTCGAACCATTCTTGCGCTTGAATTGCTACTATCGCCTCTTTATAAAGAGCCTCGACCTGGATGTAAGCATCAGCGGCCGCTTTCAATTCTCTCACAAATTCAGCGCAAGACTGATAGCGGTTATTCGGATCCTTACTCAATACTTTGAGCAAAACCGCTTCTACCCGTTCTGGCAATTCGGGATTGGCCATACGCGGTGGAATCGGTTCGGATTTCGAGATATTAGTTGTAAGCGCCGTAGCACGACCGCGATAGGGCATTTGCCCAACCAGCATTTCGTAGGCCATCACCCCCAAAGCGTAGATATCAGAACGTTTATCTGGTTCTTTCTCATCTACTAACTCCGGCGACATATACGGAATGGTGCCGCTAATATGTCCATCCATAATACTCAAACTTACTTTGGAGACTTTGGTTATACTCTGAATATCTTTGACTTGCGCCAGACCGAAGTCTCCCAGGAAAGCTTGTCCGTTCTCGTCAAACAAAACATTGCTGGGTTTAATATCCAGATGAATGATGCCCTTTTTATGAGCATGATCGAGTGCTTGCCCCACTTGTTCCAAGATGGATAAGGTTGCTTTATCTAGGGGCAAACGACGGAATGTAGCAGTGTCCAAGCGTTTCTCCAACGTTCCGCCATTCAAGAGTTGCATAGAGAGGTAGAAAAGATCCTCGCTAGGTTTTGCTACATCATACACTTGGACGATATGTGGGCCATTGCGTAACAAAGCTGTCTTTCCAGCTTCTTCGCGCACTTTGGAGGATGTCAACTCTTTGATGACCTTGGTCGCCACTGATACTGGCGTGTCAAAATTTTTGTCTAAACAATGGTATACCTCAGCAAAACCGCCGAAACCGAGCGGAGCAACCACTTCATAACGATTGGCGATCATCTCGCCTAGTTTAAACTTATAGTCATAGACATCTGCGCCTTTAGGAGAGACTTGGGCTTCGTTTGGGATTGAATTTTCTGGTTTTTCTGACATCTCTATCCTCCAAAAATTTGAACGATTCTGAAACCTAAATCCGGATCTTGATTTTCTGGTCTACACCTTCCGCGACAGGAGTTTCTCGCAAATCTAGCTTCATATCGAAAAGATCCTCCACGGATGACGTAACGACCCTCCTTGTAGGGGGTATTTGTCCATTCCCAAACGTTTCCCACCATATCAACAACCTTGAAAAAACTGGTATTTTTGCCTTCAAAAGTGTTGACTGGCGTTGTATCGCTATAGTTTGTACTCTTTGTGTTGAAACATGCTCGATCCCAATCATCCCCCCATGGATAACGCCGTGTCTCAGGCCAAGCTCCTCTTGCAGCCTTTTCCCATTCCTCTTCAGTCGGTAGCCGGTATTGCCTGCCAGTTTGCTCTATGAGCCACTGACAATAAGCTTGCGCATTTTGAAGATTAACATTGATAACTGGATGGTTTTCTTTCTCCTCTGGAATTCGATCGTTGATCCAATGGCTAGGTGTGTAACGAGGGTTTGCCCGGACAAAATCCAAGTATTCAGCATTGGTCACCGGATATTTGCCAATCGCATAAACAGGCAAGTTTAGTCTACGGCGTGGCGTTTCGTTGCTAAATGCCAGCGGATCGCCTGGTTCACTACCCATACAAAAATCGCCAGCAGGAATGAGGACAGTTTCAGGAATAAGGAGAGGTGGTGGAGGACTTCCTTCAATTTCCTTTGCCAGTGCCAATAACTCACAACAGAGTGCGTCACCAGAATCAATCCGTTCACTTAGTACGTGTAAAAACAAAACGAGGGCGTTATCGCCCGAAGTGTTATGTCGTACATATAGGAAATCGATGATTAATAGCACTCGACTATCACAGTCATTTGCTTGAGGTAATTTGTTACGCCAAGGGGCAATCCGTGAGTCAATAAAAATCGATCTAAGCTTTTCGTCGGTGTCAAATTGGTTACACTTTATCAATGTATCGTACATGTGTTTGTATAAATCGGGGGAAAGTCCAGGGGATTTCTGATGGATCGTTGTCATCGCATTCCTCGTACACTCGGATGGATATCAAGATATACTCGTAAGGGTCATAAAGTCACATTTTCAAAGGTTTGAAAGTTGAGGGTGAGCAACGTCGCCAGTTGGTCTTTGTATTGCCCCGACACTTCGGCAAGGCAGGTGGTGATGGCGTGTTTGAAGTCCGT
>DAOUGD010000149.1:0-22259 GCA_034429475.1 Anaerolineae bacterium | reverse complement strand
ATTAGGGGTATTTTTTGGGCCAAAGTGGGGAATGCAGCCTTCATACGCTCCTGAAGTGGCGGCAGTAGTCGCCATCATAGCCATCATGTTGCCCCTCAGTGGGGTGAAAATATCCAAATGCGATTGCCCTGAATCAGAAACGGGAAACAGGGGGACAAGTTCGCCGGAAGAAGCTATAGACTTAACGAACAGACTGAGTATACTTAAGCACAAACGTCTTTGAGCCACCGCTGGCTCAGTCTACCAGCACAAGGAGTTCACTATGGGCAAGCAAGAAGACGAGATCCGCCGTTTGCAACGGTTACGTGACGAGCAATTAAGCAGCCGCGATCCTACCGCCAAAGATCGCGCCAAGATGCAGCGCATTTCAACCCGACACCGCAAAAGTCGCCAACCGCTCACCGTCAAACGCATCATCCAGGACCTCCCGGCCAAATGGCTGTTGATGATCATTGGCGGCGTCATCGGGGTCATCGTCGCGTTGATCATGAATATGATCGCGGATGATCCCTGGGTCAGGATTGCCAGCTATGTCGTCATTGTGTTCGGCATTGTCGCCGGGCGGGTGATGGGAGCGGTACGCGATTGGGGGGATGAAGATTGGGTGAACCGGCGTTAACCTGACAGGTATTCCACCAACAAACTCAACCCCATACAGGCCAGCCCGGCGACGGCGGTCTTCAGGCCATAAACCAGCCGGTTTTCCTGCGAGACGCTGGCGAGGTAGACGCCCAAGCCGAAGAGGGTCAGCAAGGCCATGCCCAAGGACATATAGAAGGCATAGGTAATCGAAGGTAGCAACGAAGCAAAGAAGAAAGGGATCACCACCAAGAACGCCGACAGAAACGGCGACAGGCCATCTGTCGCCGTAACAATCAGCACCGCCGCGCGCGCGGCCTGACCGATCTTGGATTCGTGCAGGTCGGTCAACGTGCTCCGCTCAAGTTCGGTTAGTTCGCGCTGACGCTCCGCTGACTCCGTCAGGTATGCCCCCCAACCGCCGGAAACGCCGATAGCCACCGCAGTGGACAACCCGGTAACGAGAATCACCTTGGGGTCCTTGACGCCGACGGCGAATCCCCCCATCACGACACCCACCATCGTCAGTATCCCATCGAAGGAGTTATTGGCAAAAGCGCGCCGCGCAATATTGCCCGCCCCCGACAGCTCCGAATACTCCCGCCAGCGCTGCACCGTCCGGCCCAACGCCCTGGGGATCCGGGACATGCTCTGTTTCAAGCGGGCGCGAATTGTCACTGCACCTGTACTCCCAGCGACAATCTTGCCCGCCTGCTCCTCACCCTCAACATAACGACTCTCTATCACGACTCAGCCTCCAATATATCTTCAGTCCTGCAACGTTGCGGCGTCATCAATGATGATTTTGCCGGCCACCACTTCATCAATAGAGTGGACGGCGCCGCCCATTTGCTCAATCAACTGCTCCACCTGGCGGTAGGGGATGGATTCTCCCTCTACGGTAATCTTGGCGTTCTCCACCTTGCGATCCATCTCGTAAATACTGATGTTGACGGCGGATATGCCCGGCAGTTCGCTGAGCTGTTCGGCCATCAACACAATGGTCGGCTCATGCGGTTTCAACGTGTCCAGCACCAAACGACGAATTCTCCCCATCTTCACAGCTCCTTTTTTTCTACAGACAAGACAAACACACAAAAGCAGCCGTCCAATCATCCGTGAATTGGACGGCTGCTTTTCAAAAAGAGACCACCAAATTGTGAGTTGCTCTGCCAGGATCCATGCTATCTTCGCAATACAAAAAACTCAATACGCTCCGTTAAAACACAGGCTTATATGAGCATTGTAATGGATTCCTCCCGCATGTCAATTTTAAGCCAGCACGCCCAGGCTCCGGCCAATCTGGGCAAATTTTTCCAGGCCGAAATCGAGATCGGCGCGAGACAGGGCCGCCGATACCATCACCCGGATGCGCGCCTGTCCCTGCGGCACGGTGGGGAAACCTAGCGGCATCGCAAAGACGCCGGCCGCGAACAACTGCTGGCTGAAGGTCTTCGCCAGTTTGACGTCGCCCAGCATCACCGGCGTAATCGGCGTGACACTGTTACCCACGTTGAACCCCAACGCCTGCATCTGCCCCTTGAAGTAGCGGGTGTTCTCCCACAGCCGGTCTACCAACGCGGTGGACTCGGTGAGCATCTCCACCGCCGCCATACACGCCGCCGTATCGGTCGCCGTGACAGCGCTGGAGAACAGGAAAGGCCGCGCTTTCTGCCGCAGGTAATCTACGATGAGCTTCTTACCCGCCACCACACCGCCGACCACGCCAAACGCCTTGGAGAACGTACCAACTTCCACATCGAATTTGCCATGCAGGCCAAAGTGATCCACGATGCCGCGGCCGCCCCGCCCCAGCACCCCCTCGCCGTGCGCGTCGTCCACCATCGTCAGGACCCCGTAACGCTCGGCCACCTCGTACAGCTTATCCAGCGGCGCGACGTCGCCATCCATCGAGAAGACGCCGTCTGTCACCAGCAGGCCGCGCCGGTATTGCGGCAGGTGCTCCTTGATCTTGACCTCCAGATCCGCCGGATCGCAGTGTTCGTAGACTACGATCTTGGCGCGACTCAACCGCGCGCCATCAATGATGCTGGCGTGATTGAGCCGGTCGGAGAAAATCACGTCCTCCTTACCCACCAAAGGCGGCAGCGCGGCCTGGTTCGCCAGGAAACCGCTTTGCACGTAGAGCGCGTCCTCCACGTTCTTGAAGGCCGCCACCTTTGCCTCCAACTCTTTATGAATCGCCAGAGTGCCGGCAATCGAGCGCACGGCCGTCGGCCCGGCCCCGTACCGATCCAGCGCGTCTTTGGCCGCCTGGATCAGCCGCGAGTCGTCGGCCAGGCCGAGGTAGTTGTTGGTGCAGAGGTTGAGCACCCGCTGCCCATCCACCACCATCCACGCGCCCGGCGCGGATTCAATCGTGCGCAAATTGATGAACAGGCCATTTTCCTGTAACGCCCTTACTTCTTCTTCGATCCATAGCAACTTTACTTCAGTCATCGGTCACTCCTTACAAAAATAGGCTCAACGAATTGAACGAATTTAACGGAAAAATCCGTTAGATTCCGTTTCATCCGTTGAGAAGATTTTTTCACATCTCTGTCAGTATAGCATGAACTGCACCGCCTCGACAACTGGCGTCAATGCCATAACTGCCTGACATGTGTAACCGCCCGTTTGATCCGAGCAATATTTTTACTGGATGACTGTTCATGGTATACTTATGAAACATACTAACTCACAGGAGGCAATTCTGATGAAACATTTCCTCTCGTTAGCGCACCTCACCCCGGCGGAGATGCAGCATATTCTCGATTTATCCTTGCGCATCAAGCAAGAATGGAAGGCTGGCAACGCCCCGCTTTATTTGAAGAACAAAGTCCTGGGTATGATTTTCCAGAAGCCGAGCCTGCGCACGCGGGTTTCTTTTGACGTGGCGATGTTGCAACTGGGCGGCAACGGCCTGTACCTCTCGCCCAACGAAATTCAGTTGGGCAAGCGGGAAAGCACGGCTGATGTCGCCCGCGTCATCTCCCGCTATGTCAACGTGATCATGGCGCGCGTCTTCGCCCATGCGGATGTGGTCGAACTGGCAAAATACGCCACCGTCCCCGTCATCAATGGCCTGTCCGATTATTCGCATCCCTGCCAGGGGATGGCCGACTTCCTGACCATCCTGGAATACAAGGGCAGTTTCCAGGGCAAGAAACTGGTCTACCTGGGCGACGGCAACAACGTGGCGACCTCGCTCTTGTTCGGCGCGGCGCTGCTGGGGATGGACTGCACCATCGCCACGCCGCGTGGCTATGAGTTGCATCCGGCGACCTGGGCCTTGGGCCAGCAGATCGCGGCGCAGACCGGCGCGCACCTTGAGGCGACTTACGACCCTATGGATGCCGCCGCCGATGCCGACGTGCTCTACACCGACACCTGGACTTCGATGGGCCAGGAAGAAGAAGCGGAGCAGCGCCGCAAAATCTTCCCGCCGTATCGCGTAGATGACAACAAACTCCGCTGCGCCAAACCCGACGTCATCGTCATGCACTGTCTGCCCGCGCATCGCGGCGAAGAAATCACCGACTCCGTCGCGGATGGCCCCCATTCGGCGCTGTTCGATCAGGCCGAAAATCGCCTGCACGCACAAAAAGGCATCCTGGTCTGGGCCATGGACGCAGAGAATAACTAATAGCGAATTACGAATAGCGAATTACGAATCACCCGAAAAACGAGGTAACTTATGGCTGGGAATCGCTTGCGCTTCGACGATGCAATCCAAAAGGCTAATGACCTGGTCTGGGCAGAAAAATGGGACGACGCCGTCAAAGTTTACCGGCGCGCACTGGTAGAGTTCCCCGACGATGTTTCGACCTTGTTGGGCTATGCCTGGGCTTTACTGAACGCTGAGCAGACGAATGAGGCGCTCGAGGTCTATGAACGCCTCACCCACCTGACCCCTGCCGACGCGGGACCTTACGAACGCATCGCCGAAATCCGCGAAAAACGCGGCGAGGGCGAAACCGCCGCCACGATGTACGCTGAAGCAGCCCAGCGTTACAAGAAACAAAACCTGAGCGCCAAAATGACGGCTTCGTTGGAAGCCACAGTGCGCCTGACCCCCACCAATGACCGGGCCTGGGCAGAATTGCTACAACAATATCAGCAAGAACGCGAGGTAGACAAGGCCGTGCAGGCGGCGCTCTGGTTGGCGTATCTTTACCAGGACGATCATCACGACTGGGCGGTCGAAGTGTGCCGCCAGATGCAGCAGTTCATCCCTCACGAGCCGCTCATCGGGCAAGCTATGATGCTGCTGCAAAGCAATCGCGGCTTGCCTCGACCAGCGGCGTTTACACCGGGCACCGACGCGGCGGGAACTGCCGCAGAGGAACTTCCCGAAGAAATGGCCGAAGACAGCGGCAGTCCCGTGGACATCGCCCGGCAGCGGGCTTTGGCAAAACTGGCGGAGTCCATCTTCGACGAGGATAAACCCCAGGTTCAGGGCTTATCCCAGATGGAAGTGGACATGCTCATCGGGAAGGCCATTGACGCCCAGACGCGCGGCGACTACCAGGTCTCACAGCAATCCTACGAGCAGCTCTTGCAAGCGGGCGTCTCGATGCCCTCCATCCACTTCAACCTGGGATTGCTCTACAAGGAGCAAATGCGCTTCAAGGACGCCATCGCACAGTTTGAACGCTCCATCACCGACCCGGAGTACGTCCTGAGCAGCAACTATACCCTGGGCGAATGTTACCAGGCGCAGGGTAATTTCCAGCAGGCGCTCAAATATTTCCTGGAAGCGGTGAAAATCGTAGATTTGGCGACCATCGAACACGCCCAGGCTAACGATCTGATCCGGGTCTACGAAGGACTGGCGCAAAATTTGATCAACACCGGCGAACCGGAACGCATCCAGCAATTGGGCGAGACCCTCGTCAACTTCCTGGGGCAGCGTGGGTGGGAAGAAGAATCCATGAAAGCCCGCAAACGGCTGGATGGCATGGCGCGCTCCGGCGTGGTGCTCAGCCTGGGCGAGTTGATCAGTCTCTCCGGCTCAGAAGACGTCCTCAAATCCCTGGCGTTGGCGCAAGAATACCAGCGCCGCCACAAAATCTACAATGCCCTGGAAGAACTGTTCCACGCCATCGGCAAGGCGCCGGACTACCTGCCGCTCCATCACCTGCTGGCGACGCTCTTCCAGGAAACCGGCAACGTGGAACAGTCCGTCGAAAAGCTGCACACCATCGCCAGCACCCACGAAATTCGCGGCGAAACACCCCAGGCGCTGGCGACCTACCACGAGATTTTGCAGGTATCGCCCCTCGACATCAACGTCCATAAGCGCGTCATTGATCTAATGGTGCAGCATGGCCGCATTGACGACGCGCTGAACCAATACCGGGAACTGGCCGACGCCTACTATCAACTGGCGCAGCCGGAGCGGGCGCGGGAGACTTACGTCGAGGCCCTGCGGGTGGCGCCGCGCGGCAGCGAACCGCGCCAATGGGAAGTGCGTTTTCTCCACAAGATGGCCGACCTGGATATGCAGCGGCTCAACTGGCAGGCCGCGATCAAGAGTTACGAGGAAATCGTCCGCATCGCCCCAGATGATGAACGCGCGCACCTGGGCCTGTTTCGCCTCTATCCCCGCACTGGACGCCCGCACTTGGGGATGGGCGCCCTCGACAAACTCATCAAGCATCACCTGGAAAAACGCCGGGCGGACAAAGTCCTGGCAATCCTGGAAGACTTGATGAGCAGCGAACCGGATAACACCCCGTTGCGGGCGCGGGCAGCGCAACTCTACCTCAACACCGGCAATCGGGAGAAGGCCTTGGAGCATTTGGACATCCTCGGCGACCTGCAACTGGAATCCGGCCAGAAAGACGCCGCCACCAAGACCATTGAGGCGATCCTGGCGCTCAATCCCCCCAATCGGCCGGATTATGAAGCGCTATACCGTGAGATGACCGGACGCGAACCGCCGGCGCCCCGAGGCACCGGACCGTTACCGCGGCAACCCTAGTCTGGAATGTGGGATCTGAATTGGCTGATTCAACGCCTAACATGGTCAGACATCTTGGATATATCCCTGGTGTCTGTTCTGTTCTTCTGGCTTTTCTACGCCATTCGGGGCACCCGCGCGTTACCTTTGGTGCGCGGCTTGACCGTCCTCTTGATCTCGTTGGCCCTACTGTCGCGGGTGGTGCAACTCCGCGCTTTTTCGTGGCTGATTGAGCAACTGCTTCCGGCCTTTCTCGTCGCTTTCCCGGTCCTCTTCCAACCGGAATTACGCCGCGCGTTTGAGCGACTGGGGCGAGGGCGGCTGATGCGGCTGTCACAGGTAGATAACGAACAGTGCGCCCGCGCAATAGACGCCGTCGTCACCGCCGGCGTTTATATGGCGGCGCGCAACATCGGCGCTCTGATCGTTTTTGAACGGCAGACCGGACTCAGGGAATATACCGAAACTGGCGTGGCCCTGGATTCGCAGGTCACTCCCGAATTGCTCACCACGCTCTTCGACCATCACACCATCCTCCACGACGGCGCCGTCATCATCCACAAAGGCCGGCTGGTGGCGGCGGCCTGCGTCCTGCCGCTCACCGCCGCCTTCCTGTCCGACCGCGAGTTGGGGCTGCGGCATCGCGCCGCGCTGGGCATCACTGAAGACACCGACGCCGTCGCCGTAGTTATCTCCGAGGAACGCGGTGCCATTTCTTTGACTCACAACGGGCGCATCATTCGGGACGTGGACGCGCAGCGCCTGACGTCCATCCTGCAAGCCTTCCTGCTGCCCAAAGCCCACAAAACCGGGTTTCGCCTCTCCCGCCGCCGACCTCTCAATCAAAAAGAAGGAAAGGACTTATGAGCCGCTGGTTAGGACAAAATGTGAGCTTGTTGATTCTGTCCATCTTGCTGGCCTTCTTTTTTTGGGCCATCGCCACCGAAGCTGAAGACCCCACCGAGGAGAAGACCTATGAAGCGCTCATACCGGTGGAAGTCCAAGGGCTGCCTGAGAACATGGTCAAATATGGCCAAAGCGCCAATCGCGTACAAGTGGCCCTGCGCGCGCCGCACTCCGTTTGGGAAAATTTAACCGCCGCCGACATCAATGCCTACATTGACCTTTCCCAAACGCCTACGGGTGTCGTTACCACCCCCGTGCTGGTCAAAATAGCCCCAACGCCCGTGCGCTTGTTGAGCGTGAAACCGGCGGAAGTCACGCTGAATGTCGAATCGTTTATCCAGAAAGAACTGACCGTCACCGTCAAAGTGCATGGCGCCCCCCAGACAGGTTACAAAATGAGCGCGCCGGAAGTCGTCCCCCAAACAGCGCGCATCCAGGGGCCGGCCTCTTTCGTGCAAAAAGTGAGCGTCGTCCAGGCCGTCGTCGAAGTTGAGGGGATGCAGAGCAGTCGTCACAACGACTATGAACTGGCCGCCCTCGATGCCGAAGGCCAGGTGGTCGCTAATGTCACAGTGCTGCCCAAGTCGGTGGACATCCATATCGCCATCAGCGCCCTCGGCTACATCCGCGACCTGCCGGTCAACGTCTCCCTGGAAGGTCAACCGGCGGCGGGGTACCGCATCGCCGATCTAAAGATGCTGCCACCGGTCGTCAAAGTCTACGCGACCAGCCGCGCCATCAACGAGATGCCAGGATTCTTGCAGACGCAGCTCATCAACATCGAGGGATTGACCCAAACCTTGACCGCCACTGTCGGATTGCAAATCCCCGGTGGATTGGTGCCCATCCAACCCAGCGATCCCACCGTTACCGCCGTCCTGGCCATCGAAGCCATCAAGAGCGGCCTGAAGTTGGACGTTGAGCCTGAAATTCGCGGGTTGAATCCGGCCTACACCGTCACCGTTGGCATTGAATCCGTGGTGGTCATCCTCAACGGCCCGCTGTTGATTATGGAGACTTTACCCATCACCGCCGTCAACCTCACCCTGGACCTGACCAATCTCCAGCCCGGCGAATACAACCTGGCCCCCGTGGTAACAGCGCCGGGCGGCATCACCATTCAAAACTTGCTGCCGGAAACTGTGCCCGTCAAGATCACCAAATTGGCCCCACTGCCGGAAGCGCCGCCGGAAGAAGACTTGCCCTAAAAAAGCGGCGGGAGAAGGATGGCCTTCTCCCGCCGCACACTTTCCCGGTGTCGCCTTTACAGCTTGCCGGCCTCTTTCAGCCCTAGCTTCAGCGCGTTCAACGGCAGCGTCGCGCACTTAACCCGGCCCATACTCAACCGCACGCCGCCCATCATCTCCTCGATGTCGGCCAGCCCCATCGCGGCCACCTCCTGCGGCGTCTTGCCGACCGCCGCTTCGGTGAACATCGAGGCAGACGCCATACTCACCACGCAGCCCTGCCCTTCAAACATCACCTCCGCAATCCGCCCCTCGGCATCCAGTCGGGCCGTCATATGCACCATGTCCCCACAGGTGGGGTTGTCCATTTCGATGTCCACATCGGCATCCGGCAGCACCCCGAAGTTTTCGGGATTGTGATAATGGTCTAACAACTGTTCGCGATATAAATCACTGCTCATCTTTCTTCTATCTCCCCAAAACTTTGACGACCCGGTGCAGCCCGGCGACCAGGGCGTCTACATCTTCTTGGTCGTTATACAGGTAAAAACTGGCGCGCGCGCTGGACGGGAGGCCGAACCGCTCGTGGAGCGGCTGCGCGCAGTGATGCCCGGCGCGGATGCAAATGCCGTCCGCGTCCAGCAGCGCTGAGATATCGTGCGGATGCGCGGCCTCCAGCCAGAACGAGAGCACGCCCCCCCGTTCCCCCACCCCCGGCCCAAGCACGTGGATTCCTGGTATCTCCGCCACCAACGGCAGCGCATAGGCGAGCAATTCCTGCTCGTGGGCGTGAATCGCCTCCATGCCGATGGCGCTGAGAAAGTCCACCGCCGCCCCGAACCCGATGGCCTCGGCAATGGGCGGCGTGCCGGCCTCAAACTTGTGGGGCAGATCGTTCCACTTGGACTGGTAACGTTTCACCGTGCGGATCATGTCGCCGCCGTAGAGGAAGGGCGGCATCGCTTCCAGCAGGTCGCCCCGTCCCCAGAGAATCCCCATCCCCGGCCCGCACATCTTGTGCCCGGAAATCGCCAAAAAGTCCGCGCCCAACGCCTGCACGTCCAGCGAGCGATGCGGCGCAGCCTGTGCGGCGTCCATCACCACCAGCGCGCCGGCGGCGTGCGCCAGCTCCGCCACCTGCGTGACCGGCGGCAGCGTGCCGAGCACGTTGGACATCACCGAGCACGCCACCAGCTTCGTGCGACCGTCCGACAGCAGCGGCGGCAGCGCCGTGAGATCGAGCCGGCCCTCATCCGTCACCGGCACATAAGCCAGTTCCGCTCCCTGCCGCAAAGCTAACTGCTGCCAGGGCACCAGGTTGGCGTGATGTTCCATCTCCGTGATCACAATCCGATCGCCGGCGTGGATGTGCGTCAAGCCCCAACTATACGCGACCAGGTTCAGACCTTCCGTGGCGTTGCGGACATAGATCACCTCGGCGGGATCGGGCGCGTTGATGAAGCGGGCCAACTTGATCCGCGCGCCCTCGTAAGCTTCGGTGGCCTCCTCTGCCAGCGTGTATAATCCCCGGTGGACATTCGCGTAACTGTGGGTGTAAACCTGCCCCATCGCCTCAATAACGGCGCGCGGCTTCTGCGAACTCGCCGCGCTATCCAGAAATACCAGCCGCTTCCCATTGACCTTCCGTTCAAAAATCGGAAACTCTCGACGAATGGCTTGAACGTCTAAAGCCATGCCCTACCTCCTCTTCAGCTCTCAGCCTTTAGGCCCTTAACATCCCAAGTATAACACATAAACTAAAAAAGTACCTTCTTTAATATCCGCCGCCCATCCGGGAATGCCCCGTTTGGGTACTGGACACCCGCCCCTCCCTACTTTATAATGCAATAAAATCGTTCACCCGGTCACTGACCAACACAGCCGTAAGTGCCTATGAACTTATCTGAAATGCCTATCCCGATTGATGCCGGTCTGCCGGCCACAGAGCCGCAACTCGTAGAAGCCCTGGCGAACCTCAACCGGATCGGAGTCGCCATCAACCGCTTCAGCGTGAGCGTCAGCAGCGCCGCCGAAGCCGTACAGGCCACCCTGCGCCTGATTGCCGAAAGCGCCATCAAAGTGACGCCGGGCGCCTCCGCTGTCATCTACGCCTACGATCAGACGCGCCGCGCTTTTGACCTGGCCTCACGGGTGTCGGCCGGCGAGCCGCCCGGCGCGCCCCTGCACGACGCCCCCCGCCCCCACGGTATTGGCCTGGCCGCGCTCAGCCAGCGCCGCCGCGTCCTCTCCTACGAGGAACCCGACATGACCATCCACCCGGCCAAAATCCAGGCCGGCGCCAAAACGATGGCGTGCTTTCCCCTGATCGTCGCCAATCAGGCCGTCGGCGCCCTCTATGTGTACCTGCACCAGGAACGCCCCTTCCGACAGTTTGAGCTGCTGCTGCTGGACAACTTCGTCAACCAGGCGGCTATGGCGATTTACCAGGCGCGCCAACTCGCCAACGTCCGCCGGGACTTGCAGCGCAGAGAAGATGAATTGAATCGCCTGGGACGCGCCGGTCTGCTCATTTCCTCCCGTATGGGCCTTGAAGAGACCCTGGAAAGCATCCTACAGATGGCCCTGGAGGTCACGCAAGCCCACTATGGCGCGTTTCGCCTGGTGGATGAAAGCGGCGCGACCCTCATCACCCGCGCCATGGCCGGCGCGCCCCTGGAGCATCCCCATGTGGAACCGCTCCCCATCGGCGCAACCAGCATCATGGGATGGGTGGCCGAACACCGGCAGCCGTTGTGCATCCATGACTTGCAGGCAGCCCCCTGGAACCGGCTCTACTATCCGCTGGATTCCACCTTGCAAATGCGGGCGGAGCTGGCCGTGCCGCTGATCGGCTCCGGCGGGCGGTTGGAAGGCGTGCTCAACCTGGAAAGCCCGGTGATCGGCATGTTCGACGAGGCCGACAGCCTGCTGCTCCAGGCGCTGGCGACCCAGGCCGTCATTGCCATCCAGGAAGCCCGTTTGCTGGACGCCCTGCTGAAAGTCGCGCGCCTCCTGCTCGTCCAGCCGCCCCCGGACGTGCTGCGCCACCTCGTCGGCCTGGCCTGCGACCTGCTGGACGTGACCGCCGCCGCCATCTGGACGCTGGAAGGAGAGCAGATCGCCCGCCGGGCAGCCAGCGCCGACTTCGGCGCCAGCGCCGCCGCCGCGCTCCCTGACCGCTTGATCGAGGAAGTCATTCACATCGGCGCGCCGCTCAAAACGGAGACGGCGCTGATCGCGCCAATTCTCTCCAGCGAAGACCGGAAGCCCATCGGCGCCTTCGGCGTTTACAGCGCCGCCTCCGACCGCAGCGTCGTGTCGGAATGGGACGAAAAGGTGTTGACTTGCCTGGCCTACTACGCGGCCCTCGCGCGGCACTCGGCCATGCGACAACAGGCCCTGCGCGACGCCCAGGAACGCCACGCCGTCGCCGAGACCTTCGCCGCCATGGGCGACATCGCGGCCAACGTCCTGCACCACCTCAACAACAAAGTCGGCGCCATCCCGGTGCGCATCCAGGGCATCCAGGACAAATGCGCCGACGCGCTGCGCGCCGACGACTATCTGGCGGCCAATCTGGCGGCCATCGAACACAACGCCCACGAGGCGATGAAGGCCGTGCGTGAAAACCTGGCGCATCTCCATCCGCTCCACCCCGCGCCGGTCAATGTGGCGGACTGTGTCGCCGACGCCCTGGAAGCTACCGCGCTGCCCGCCGGCATCCACGTGGATGTGGCCGGGTTGTCGACGCTGCCGCCGGTGCTGGCCGGTGAGCGCAGCTTGAGTCTCGTCTTCACCAACCTGCTGGAAAACGCCGGGCGCGCGCTCCAGGGACATGGTCACATCACCCTGGCCGGTAGCACCACCGGACGCCACGTCGAAATCACCGTCAGCGACGACGGGCCGGGTATCCCGCCGGCGCAGCACCAGCACATCTTTGAATTCAAGAACGGGACGAAAGTGCAACGCGCCCAGCCGCCCGGCGACAAGACCGCCTCCCAACTGGGATTTGGCCTGTGGTGGGTCAAAACCCTGGTCGTCCGGCTGGGCGGCGCCATCGCCGTGGAAAGCGACGGCGTCCACGGCACGACCTTCCGCATCCGGTTGCCCATTGCAGAGGAAACGCTATGAGCCGCCCGCGCGCCCTCATCGTCGAAGACGATCCCTCCTGGCAGCAAATTCTCGGCGAGATCCTCGGCGACGCCGGGCTGGCGGTGGACGTCGCCGCCGACTTGCCGGCGGCGCTCGGTCACCTGCGCACGGCGCCACATCGCCTGGCCGTTGTGGATTTGGCGTTGAGCGAGGGCGACTATGCCAACCAGGATGGCCTGCAAGTCCTGGACGCGGTGCGCCGGCAAGACCCCGGCTGCGTCGCCATCTTGCTCACCGGCTTTGCCACCGTCGAACTGGCCGTCAACGTGTTGACCGAACACGGCGCGTTTTATTGCCTCCGCAAAGAAACCTTCAAGCGTGTGGAATTCCGCGCATTAGTGCAACGCGCGCTGGCCGCCACCCCGCCGCCAGAAAACATGCCCCCCGCCATACTCGCAGCGGAGCGTCCTCATGACACGGGGGCGGCAGACAGTCCGGCGCTGCCGGGGTCGGCGCTCGTTGTGGAGGACGACGCCGGCTGGAACGCCATTCTCTCGGAATTGCTGGCAGACGCCGGGTACGCGGTGCATAGCTGCCATAGCTTCGGCGAGGCTTTGGGGCGGCTGCGCCGCACCCCCTACGCCCTGGCCGTGATTGACCTGGCGTTGGACGGCTCCACCACGGCTATGTGGCCTCCCGCCGACATCACCGATCAGGAAGGCTACCAACTGCTCGAAAGTACGCGGGCGCGCGCCATTCCTACTATCGTCGTCAGCGGCGCGGCGGCCCCGGCGGAGATTGCGCGCGCCTACCGTGACCACGGTATTTTCGCCTACCTCGAAAAGCAGACTTTCCACCGCCAGACATTTCTACAGACTGTGCGCGACATGCGCGCCGCCTCGCTTCCGCTGACCCGGCTCCAGACTCTCACCGACCGCGAGCACGAAGTCCTGAACCTGTTGGCCGCCGGTCTGACCAACAAGGAAATCGCTGCCGGCCTGTTCATCACACAAAATACTGTCAAACGTCATCTACGCGCTATTTTTGAGAAGCTGGATGTGCATACGCGCTCCGCCGCCGCCAGCAAAGCCGTCAGCGCCGGCCTGGGCGCATAAACGTCTCTTTTGCCGAAAATGTGAATTGCCTGTATAAAATAGGCAGTGTACATCAACGCAGAGTGAGGTGAGCCGATGAACAAACCCTTCCAAACAGTCCACTATACGGCGGCCGGCGGCGTCGTGATAGACGGCAAAGGCGAACGGGTGTTGCTATTGGTGCGCCCGGCGCGCGACGAAGTACGTCTGCCCAAAGGGCACGTGGACAATGACGAGACAGCAGCGGAAACCGCCGTGCGCGAGGTCATCGAGGAGGCCGGGTATGACGATCTGGCAATCGTCGCCGACCTGGGTGAGCAGTTGGTCGTCTTTTCCCTGGATGACCGGCCAGTACGCCGGGAGGAGCACTACTTTCTGATGCGCGCTCTGTCGCATCGCCAGGTCATGCGACCGTTCGAGGATGAGCAGCAATTCGTCCCCATCTGGGCGACGTGGGAGGAAGCGCGCGACTCCCTGACCTTTGCCGCCGAACAAGAATGGCTGCGGCGCGCGCAGCAAGCCTTACCACAAGTTCTATGAACGAGTCCTCCTTACTGACGAAAGCCCTCACCATCCACCAACGCTTGTTAGGCGCGTATGGCGACCATCCCTTGCAGCCGGATGGAGAGCCGCTGGCCGCCCTGGTCAACACCATCCTCAGCCAGAACACCAACGACCGCAACCGCGACGTCGCCTACGCCCAACTGCGCGCGCGCTACCCAACCTGGGAGGCTGTACGCGACGCCCCCCTCGCGGCCCTCATCGAGACGATCCGCCCGGCTGGGTTGGCGCCAAGCAAAGGGCCGCACATCCAGGCGGCGCTGCACACCATCACCCAGGTGCGCGGCAACCTTTCCCTGGACTTCCTGCGCGATCTCCCACAGGAAGAAGCCCGCGCGTGGCTCCTTTCCCTGGACGGCGTCGGGCCAAAGACGGCGGCGATTGTCCTGCTCTTCGCGCTGGGCCGTCCGGCCTTTCCGGTGGATACGCACGTCCATCGCGTCACCCAAAGGCTAGAACTGATCCCCCCTAACACGTCCCGCGAGAAGGCCCATACTCTGCTGGAAACCCTGTTGCCGCCTGAAATCTATTATCCTTTTCATCTGAATCTCATCACCCATGGCCGCCAGGTCTGTCACGCCCGGTCGCCGGCGTGCCAGCAATGTCTGTTGGCTGATCTCTGCTCCTATCCGGGGTGTGAGGATTAGCAAGCAGAGTTTTCCGATAATTTGACGACGCGACTAACGACTACCAGACTATGGATGGAGGAGGAAATTCAATGGCTCAGAAGTCCAAGACGCGCTTTCGTTTGTGGCCCTACGTGCTCCTCTCAAAGCATTGGCTGATGCCGGCTTTCTGGCTCATTCCGGGCGGCATCGCGTTGTGGTGGGCCGCGCCCCAGTTGTTCCTCCCGGAGCAGAGCCTTGCGCCCTTAATCCTGGTAATTTCCGGCATTGGTGTCCTGTTGGTGATCTACGCCATCTTCGCACGCCAGGCGGCAGTGGCTTGCCGGCCCAATCACTTTGTGATCCACACGCCCTTCTATCCCGTGGTATTTTCTTACAGTCGCATTGAGCTGATCCGCCCGATGCTCTTCAACAACATCTTCCCTCCCGAAAAAGAGAAACGCGCGCGCTTACAGATGTACCAGAAGCTCTGGGGGCAGACGGTCATTGTCATCTCGCTGAAGAGTTTCCCACTGCCGTTATGGTGGATAAAACTCTGGTTTCACCCGTACCTCTTGCATCCCCAAGAATGCGCGCTGGTACTGCCGGTAGACGATTGGATGGGACTCTCGCGGCAACTGGAAGTCCAACGCGCCCGTGGCCGTGAGCAACGCACCGGTCGGCGCACCACCAGCTAGAGAAAAATGTCTTTTTTGCGTTATGTAAGCAAAATGCTCTGGTAAAAACAATTCCTTACCAACCACTGGGACTCTCTCCACAACCTTAACCGGCAGATATTGTGGTTATACTAGACTGACTCCATAGGGGTGTGGCACAGAGAGTTTGTTATTCACAAGCAAAAAAGCAATATTAAAACTAACAGGTTTTTAAGGAAAACTCCCCTCCAAGGCGTTGTGTTGAAACGGCTTTTCTGGTAGAATGTGAATGGTCAGTTGAGGCGGTGGTTCCCACCACCAGGGGATAGGGTCTACCCCAGACAGGTCGAAACCGGATGAAGTCTGCCCCTCACGCCCTCAAGAAAACGGTCACTCTATTAACTTACGCTGCACAGGAAGTAAGTCTTGTGCCGCCGACAAGCAAAGGAATTTTTATGAATAGCGCGAATCCTCAAAGATTGTGGCAAGCCGCTTTAGGAGAACTCGAACTGCAAATGACGCGCGCCACATTTGATACCTGGCTGCGTGATACACATTGTATTGGAATTGAAGATGACGCCACCGTCATTGTCGGTGTAAAAAATGGTTATGCTGTGGAATGGCTGGGAAACCGCCTCTACCCGGTCGTGCAACGCACCCTCCGCCGCATCACAGGTGAAGAGATGCAGGCGCGCTTTGTAGTATGGGAGGCCAAGCGGTTCCACGAACCGCCGGCGCTGCTGCCAATGAATGCCATAGACCTTCCTGCGCCAACGGTGTACGATCCGGGGCTTAACCCTGACTACACTTTTAGCAGCTTCGTGGTGGGGCCGAGTAACCGCCTGGCGCAGGCAGCCTCGCAGGCGGTTGCGGAGGCGCCGGCGCGCGCCTACAATCCCCTGTTCATTCACGGCGGGGTGGGACTAGGGAAAACCCACCTGTTACACGCCATCGGACATATCTGTTACCGGCAAGGGATGCAGGTGCTTTACGTGTCGTCGGAAACGTTCACCAACAACCTGATTGAAGCCATCCGCACCCACACGACAGATCAATTCCGGGAAAAATATCGCACTGCGGACGTATTGTTGGTGGATGACATCCAGTTCATCGCCGGCAAGGAAAGCACTCAGGAAGAGTTTTTTCACACCTTTAACGCACTACGCGACACTCGCCGGCAGGTCATCTTGAGCAGCGACCGCCCACCCAAGGCGATGGTCACACTGGAAGAACGGCTGCGGTCACGCTTCGAGTGGGGGCTGATTGTGGACATCCAATCCCCTGATTATGAGACACGGGTGGCGATTTTACAGTCCAAGGCCGAGCAGTTGGGCGTCGAAATCCCCAATACTCTGCTAGGCTACATCGCCACCCACATCGAGAGCAACATCCGTGAGCTGGAAGGGGCGCTCAACCGAGTCCTGGCCATGACGCGCCTGACCGGGTTGCCCCTGTCCAAGCAAATCGCGGAACAGGCGTTGGCTGATTTGCTGCCCAACCGGCCGGAAATATCGGCGAATGAAATCCTGGACGCCGTGGCCCTATATTACGGCCTGGATCAGGATGATTTGCGCAGCGCCGAGCGCAGCCGACGGGTGGCGCAACCCCGTCAGGTAGCGATGTACCTGATGCGTGAGGAAACCAACGCCTCCCTCCCCCAAATCGGGGCGGAATTGGGGGGGCGGGATCACACCACCGTCCTTTATGGCTATGAACGTGTACGGGTGAAGATAGAACAAGATGATCAACTCAAACGTGAGGTCATGAGCATCAAGGCGCAACTTTACGGGCAAAATTAGTCCAACGCTCCAGATAACTTCCCTCAATCGCAAGGTTGGGGGAAGTTATTTTTTTCTGCATTCCTATGGTACAATGAGACGTTAATGAGAGGATGGCAATTCCCGGTCATGCCGCTTGAAGCGGAGAGGCCTTTACGCTATAATCAGGTTATCCACAATGGCAAAGGGGAAAAAAGATGACATCGCAACACATTCTCATTGTAGATGATGATGTTGAAGCCCTGCGTCTCGTTGGCATTATGCTCGAACGCAAGGGGTACACCATTGTGGCAGCCGCCTCGGGACGTCAGGCGTTAGAAAAGGCCGTAGAAACACAGCCTGATCTCATCATCCTGGATGTAATGATGCCGGATATGGATGGCTATCAAGTTGCCGGACAATTACGCCGTCATCCTACGACGGAAAACATACCCATCCTGATGTTCACGGCCAAAACTACGGTAAACGACAAAATTGCCGGCTTCCAGGCCGGGGCCGACGATTACCTCACCAAGCCGATCCATCCGGCCGAACTGATCACGCGCGTTGAGGCACTCTTGCAGCGTAAAACCCGCATCAACGCCGACAGCGAACGGGGGTATATTGTTGGCTTTTTGCCCACCAAAGGCGGCACCGGCACCACCACCCTCATCGTCAACACGGCCTTGGAAATGAAGCATATGTATGCCGAAAAACAGGTGGCCCTGGTCGAGCTGCGGGAAGGCAGTGGCACCATAGCCGTACAGTTGGGAATCACCGCTTCCGGCGGCCTGCAAAAACTGTTAGACCGCCCCCTGGCCTCCCTCACCAAGGGAGCGGTTACAGAACATATGGTGCGACATAGTTCGGGTATCCATGTCTTGCTCAGCAAAATCACTCCTCGGGGACTGGGAACGCCATTGAGCAAGGACCACGTTCGCACTATTCTGCGCTACTTGAATGCTGATTACGACTACATCCTGCTGGATTTGCCTCTGGCTATGGACGAAGCAACGGCGGAAGCATTAAGAATGGCCAACGAGATCATCGTAACGTTAGACCCTAATCCGATAGGGATGACGATGGCCCAGGAGATGTTAGAGATCCTGGATCAACAAAACATCGGCGCCCACAAAGCCCGTGTCGTCCTCATCAACCGCATCCCGGCGGTCTCTTCCCTCAACCGTAACGCTGTTGAGCAGAAGTTGCAGCGCGAAATGATCTGCGGAATTCCACCGGCGCCGGACCTGGCTTACGAAAGCGCGCAAACCGGCCGCCCTATGGTTGCGATACAGCCGCAGGGGCTGATCTCACAACAGGTACGGCTTGTAGTACAATCCATCACCAAAACCATTTAGGCCCAGTCCAACAAAAACTACCATGAAAACTAAGTGTGAAGATTCTAAAGAATCCGAAAAGACACAGGAACAACTCGTGAAAAAAGTTGCTGTCCTGGAAGAATTGATCAAAATCAGCCGAAATTTGAATTCCACATTGGAGATGCGCCGCCTGTTGCAGCAGATTGTGGATGCAGCGCAAACGTTGACCCACGCAGATGGCGCGTCTATTTTGCTGGTAGAGAGTGAGGGAAACTTGCGGTTTGCGGCCACTTCTGGCCCAGGCGCCAACGCACTGGAAGTCGTTGAGGTGCCCATTCAAGGAAGCCTTGCCGGCTGGGTCGTTCAAAACCGAGAATTGGTCATCGTTGAAGACGCTCAGTCGGATCCGCGCCTGTACAATATCGGTTCCATTGATGCCACACAGTCCATCATCGCCGTTCCGATGATTTTCGGCGACACCGTCATTGGCGTCGTCGAATCCGTCACGATGAAAGCCCGCTACTGCTTCACCCCCCAGGACATAGAAACGCTAGAGACGCTCGCCAGCATTGCGGCGGTGGCGGTACAAAACGCCCGCCTCTTTGAGCAGAGTGATTGGGTGTCTGAAGTCATCCATGAAATTCGCACCCCTTTGACAGCGATTATGTCCTATGCCGACCTGCTGCAACGCCCCAATCTCAATACCGAGATGCGGAACAAGTTCGCCAACATCATCCTCCAGGAAACGGAGCGCGTCAGCAGCCTGGCGACGACCTTTCTGGATCTGGCGCGCCTGGAATCAGGACGCATCCAAATGGCGCGCGAGCCGCTGCAAATCGCCGAGGCCATCAACCTGGCCGCCGATGTCATTCGCCCCTCGGCCAAAGACAAAGCGCGCATTCTTGAGGTTGAAATACCCGAAAACCTGCCATTGACTCTCGGCGACACACAACGAATTCACCAGGTGCTCCTCAATTTGCTCAGTAATGCCATTAAGTATTCCGACCCTGGCGATACGGTCACAGTGGCCGCATCCGCAGATAGCAACCATGTAACCATCGCAGTCACGGACACCGGTCCAGGAATCCCCGAAGAGCAAATTCCCAGGTTATTCCAAAAGTTTTCACGACTGCCAGGCAGTGAACGCAAAGCCACCGGTACGGGATTGGGATTGGTCGTCGCCCGCCAGATTGTGGAAGCGCACCAGGGGCATATCGGCGTAAAAAGCCAAGTGGGCAAGGGAAGTACGTTCTATTTCTCTCTGCCCGTGATTTCCTCTGAACAGGCCATCGCATAAAAAGCCCTCGTCTGAGCATTTTCCTAACTTTACAAAATCCAGAACCATGTTATTATGGATTAGCCTGTGAGCGCCACGCGCTCTCGGGTTTTTGTTTTATAAAGCCATTGATTAAAAGCGTTGGAGGGAACTATTTCATGAGCAGAAGCCCAGTGTATTTGACCCATGACGGATACGAGACGCTTGAAAAAGAGCTAAACTACCTCAAAACTGTCCGCCGCCAGGAAGTGGCCAATCGCCTCCATGCCGCCTTGGGCGAGGGTGAATTGATCGAAAACGCCGAATTGGAAGATGCGCGCCGCGAGCAATTCTTCGTGGAAGGAAAAATCCTGTCGTTGGAAGAACAACTGCGCAAAGCCGTCATCATTGAGGGCGTTAAATCCACCGGCGCGGTCGGACTGGGCAGTCACGTTACTGTCAAAGAGGTCGGCACGGACAACATTGAAAAATATCATGTGGTCGGATCGGCAGAGGCGGATCCGGCTCATGGGAAAATCTCCAATGAGTCGCCTTTAGGGAAGGCCCTGTTGGGCAAGCGCGTTGGCAACAAGGCCATCGTCCAGGCGCCGGATGGAGACATTGTCTTTGAAGTCATCATCGTCGAGTAACATCACTGCAACCCCAGACAAGCCCATACAAGCGTATGGGCTTGTTTTGTAATAGTCTTTTCAGCACACAAGGAGTTATCCAATGGAATTAAACGAACTTGAACAACAACGCGTCGAAAAAATGGAACGGCTCAAAGAGGCCGGCTATGCTCCATATCCCCATCACTCCCAGCGCAGCCACACAGTACAGGCAGCCATTGCCGCTTTTGAAGCTGCCGAAAAGTCTGGCGATGAGATTCCAATAGCTACGGTAGCCGGTAGAATCATCAGCAGCCGGGTGATGGGTAAAGTGGCCTTCGCCCACATCGAAGACGGCAGCGGCAAACTCCAACTCTTCCTACGCCAGAACGAATTGGGTGAAGAGACGCTCGCGCTGTTCAAAAAGGTCTTTGATCTGGGCGATTTCGTGGAAGCCAGCGGCCCACTGATGCGCACGCGCACAGGGGAGATCAGCTTGCAGGCGCACACCCTGACGATGCTGGCCAAAGCTATCACGCCGCTGCCCATCCCCAAAGAATATGAAGCGCAAGATGGGCAACTGACCCGTTACAGCGCCTTCTCGGATGTAGAGGAACGCTTCCGCCAGCGCTATGCCGACCTGGCCGTGAACGGGGAAGTGCGCGAAGTCTTTCGCACTCGCTCGCGGATCATCACCACACTGCGCGCCTGGCTAGACGAACACGACTATCTGGAAGTCGAAACGCCGGTGTTGCAACCGATCTATGGGGGCGCGGCAGCCCGTCCTTTCACCACTTATCACAACCAACTCAAGCAACAACTCTACCTGCGTATCTCCTTCGAGTTGTACCTGAAGCGATTATTAGTCGGCATGTATGAGCGGGTGTATGAAATCGGGCGCGACTTCCGCAATGAAGGGGTATCCTACAAACACAACCCGGAGTTCACTCAACTGGAACTGTACTGCGCGTACACCGATCTACAGGGAATGATGGAAACCGCCGAACAGATGATTGCCTATACAGCGCAGCGCGTTCTGGGAACCTATGAAATCCCCTTTAAGGGACAACTGGTCAATCTTACTCCGCCGTGGCGTCGCCTTAAACTGCGCGATATAATCCTGGCCGGAACGGGAATTGACTACAGCGCCTTCCCCGACGCCGCATCTCTGCGCGCCGAGATGCGGCAGCGCGGCTACGACGCGGCGAGCACTGCTTCGTGGGGGCATCTCGTAGACAATTTACTTTCCGAGGTAGAGCCAACCCTTATCCAGCCGACGTTTGTGTACGACTACCCTATTGAAATTTCACCGCTGGCGAAACAAAAAAGTGACGATCCTACCCACGTCGAGCGCTTTGAGTTATTTATCGGTGGCATAGAAATGGGCAATGCCTTCACCGAACTAAACGATCCCTTTGAACAAGAAAAACGTTTCCTGCACCAGGGAATGGCCCAAGCAGATGGGGACGAGGAAGCGCATCCGCTGGACGAAGACTATTTACGGGCAATGAAATACGGTATGCCCCCCAACGGCGGTTTTGGGATGGGGGTCGATCGCCTGGCCATGCTCCTGACCGACAAACACTCCATACGCGAGGTATTGCTCTACCCACATCTGCGCGCCAAGGAATAAAGAGCCTTCGCAAAACAAAAATCGGTGCCGCCCAGATCGGAA
>DAOUGD010000148.1:0-3571 GCA_034429475.1 Anaerolineae bacterium | reverse complement strand
CCCACACCCACGCCCCCCCCCGTGCAATCGCCCACGCCCACGCCGAGCTATCCCCTCCGCCCCGTCGCCCAGACTCTCGCCGGACCGATCCAACAGCTCTGGCCCGCACCCGATGGCCGGTTGTGGGTCGTCACGTCCGCCGGACTCTGGCGGCAGGCGGGCAGCGGATGGGAAACTGTGTACCCTGAACCTGTCGCGCACATTCTGGGACAGGACGCGGCCGGCCGGATATGGATTCTGCTGCCGGATGCCGCCGCCATCGCCGCCTACGATGGCGCGCAATGGCTCACCTACGGCCCGGCGCAGGGCTGGCAGCCGCCGCGTGATCCCGCCGGGCTGACGGAGGCGACGCCTCTGCCGCCGCGTTACAGCGCGTGGGGCCGCCCCATCCTCGACCACGCGGGCAACGTGTGGCTCACGACGGGCCGGGACGACCTGCGCCGCCTCGACGCGCAGACCGGCCAGTGGGCGAGTCTCTCCGCCGCCGATCTGGGCTTCACGCCCGTCGCCGGCGCCGTGCCAGGCCACTTGCTGACCGACGCCGCGCTGGACACCTTCGGCAACCTCTGGGTGGGCGACTGCGTCGCTTACGGCGAAACCCTGCGCGGGCAGGGGCCGCGCTGGTTCAACGGCGAAACCTGGAGCGGCTCGGACGACACCGTCGAGGAGTGCGTCTACGCCATTGACGTGGACGCGCAAGGGCAAGTGTGGCTCGGCGGCCGCTTCGCGCTGACCGTCTACGCCCCTTCTGAGCAAGCCTTCCGCCAGATTTTGCTGCCGCAAACGCAGTATTACCAGGCGGTGACGGAATTGGCCCTCGATGCAGGCGGCGTCCCCTGGATCACCGTGGCAGAAACCGACAGAGAGGGCAAATTCATCCGAACCACCTTGTATCATCGGCGCGGCGAGGCGTGGGAAAAGCTGGGCGTCTATGGACTTACTAATCCCCTCACCCTCGCACCCGATGGCACGACCTGGCGATGCCAATATGGAGTCGTCACGCGCAATGGCGAAGCCGTCGCCGCCCTGCCTGAAATCGCCCCCGACGCGCCCTGCACGGCCATCGGAGACGCCGCCGGGCAAGTCTGGGTCACGGATCACACCAAGGTGTGGCAACTGGTCACACACCCGTGACCTTTGAATCAAAATGATTCTCTCACCGGATTGAACGGAATTTAACGACTTTCCGTTTAATCCGTTCAATCCGTTGAGGCTAAGGGGGGACTTGTTGATGAACCTCATTCTCACCGGCTTTATGGGAACCGGCAAGACGACTATCGGGCGGGCCGCCGCGCAACGGCTGGGCCGCACTTTTATAGATATGGATGACTTCATCGTGGCGCGGATGGGGAAGCCGATCCCGCGCATCTTTGCGGAGGACGGCGAACCGGCGTTCCGGCTAATCGAGGCGGCGCTGTGCGCCGAATTGAGCGGGCGAGATGACCTGGTGATTGCCACGGGCGGCGGCGCGCTGGTGAATCCGGCCAACCGCGCCGCGATGGAACGCAGCGGCGTCGTGGTGTGCCTGGACGCCGACCCGGACGAGATTTTGCGGCGTGTGGGGGGCGCGGGGACCGGCGCCCCTACGGATCGCCCGTTGTTGAATGTGGCGGACCCGGCGGCGCGGATCGCGGAATTGTTGGCGGCCCGCCGCGACGCTTACGGCGCGATCCCCTGGCACGTGGCGACGACCGGGCATAGCGTGGATGACGTGGTCGCGCAAGTCCTCGCGCTGGCCGAGACGATCACGCTCCCCGTGCGCCATCCCGGCGGCGCATGCCCCATCCACATCGGGCGGGGGCTGCTGGCGCATCTCGGCGGCGCGCTGCGGGCGGCAGGCGTGCGGGACGGAACTGCCGTCGCCATCGTGACTAACAACGTTGTCGGCCCGCTCTATGCCGCGCAAGTAGAAGGCACGCTCACGTCCGCCGGGTATCGCCCCTTCGTCTGTATCATCCCCGATGGCGAGCAGCACAAGACGCTCGACACGGTGCGGACACTGTATGGGCTGTTCCTCAAAGGCGACCTCGACCGCAGCGGCGTCGTCCTCGCGCTCGGCGGCGGCGTGACCGGCGACATCGCGGGCTTCGCGGCGGCGACGTTCATGCGCGGCGCGCGCTTCGTGCAAGTTCCTACGTCGTTGCTGGCGATGACGGATGCCAGCGTTGGCGGCAAGACCGGCGTGGATTTACCCCAGGGCAAAAATCTCGTCGGTGCGTTCAAGCAGCCGGAGCTGGTGCTGATTGACCTCGCCGTGCTCGACACCCTGCCCGAAGCCGAATTTCGCTCCGGCATGGCGGAATTACTCAAGCATGGGATCATCGGCGCGCCGGAATTACTTGAAGAAATGCAAGACGCAAGATGCAAGATGCAAGAATCTTACCCCCTGCTTCGTGCTTCCTGCATCTTGCCTCCTGCCTCTTTGGCCCGTTCCCTGCAAGTTAAAATCGCCATTGTGGAAGAAGACCCGTTTGAGCGGGGGCGGCGAGCGGTGTTGAACTTGGGGCATACCTCGGCGCACGGGTTAGAGCAGGTCAGCGATTTCACGCTGCGCCACGGGGACGCGGTGAGCATCGGGATGGTGGCGGCGGCGCGGATCGCGGAGGTGCTGGGCCGCGCGGAATCGGGGCTGGCGGCGCAGATTACAGAGACGCTGGCGGCGTGGGGATTGCCAACGACGTGCCCGTCCTATCCCGCAGACGCCATCTGGGATGCGATGATGCACGACAAGAAAAAGCAAGGCCGTGGCCTGCGCTGGATTCTCCCCCGCGCCATCGGCGATGTGGAAATTGTGGACGACGTGCCGGAAGCCGTCGTCAAAACTATTCTGATTGAAATGGGAGCGATTAAGTGAAGCAAGAAGCAAGAATCAGCGAATCAGCGAATCAGCGAATCAGCGAGTCAGCGAGTCAGCGAGTCAGCGAGCCTGCCCTCAGTCCTCAGCCCTCAGCCCTCAGCCCTCAGCCCTCAGCCCTCAGTCCTCAGTCCTCAGTCCTCAGTCCTCAGTCCTCAGTCCTCAGTCCTCAGCACATTTTGGTATTGCACGGCCCGAATTTGAATTTATTGGGGCGGCGAGAGCCGGAGACGTATGGGCGGGTGACGTTGGATGAGATTAACGCGGCGTTGACGGACGCGGCCGCCGGACGGGCGGAATTGCGCATCTTGCAGTCCAACAGCGAAGGCGCGCTCATTGACGCGCTGCACGCGGCGCTGGGGTGGGCGGACGGTGTCCTCATCAACCCCGGCGGTTACACGCACACCAGCGTGGCGCTGCGCGATGCCATCGCGGGCGTTGGCCTGCCCGCCGTCGAAGTCCACCTCTCCAACATCCACGCCCGCGAGGAATTTCGCCACACCTCCCTACTCGCGCCCGTCTGCGTCGGCCAGATTTGCGGCTTCGGCTGGCGGAGTTATCTGCACGGGTTGGAGGCGTTGCTGGCATACCTGGAAGCAAGAAGCAAGAAGCAAGAAGCAAGAATCGAGAATCAAGAATCAGCGAATCAGCGACTCAGCGAATCCCCAATCCCCCATCCCCCAGCCCCCAACCCCCCAAACCCACCCCCAGCCGCGC
>DAOUGD010000147.1:0-9049 GCA_034429475.1 Anaerolineae bacterium | reverse complement strand
CGGGTTCGCCTGGGGATCACGGCCCCGCGGGATGTGCGGGTCGATCGATCCGAGGTCCACGAGCGCGTGCTCGCCCAGGGCCCGCAGCGCCGGGCCCCTGATTCTGGCCCTTAGCAGGAGGCGACCCATGGATTGCACGGCGTGGATCGTGTGCGCGTACGTTGGGCTGGCCGGTTGGTTCGCCGGGCTGGCCTACTGCGGGCTGACGCTGGGCACGTCGGCGGATTTCTGCCTCGACGTGCGGGACTCGCACACGACGCCCAACTTCGTATTGGCCGTGCTGATCGGCGCGGCCTGGCCGGCCTCGCTACTGTGCGTGGTGATCGGATGGAGACACGAGTGAGCAGGGAGGATCGGCATGATGTCGACTGACTGGAAGGCCCTGGCCCACGTGACCGCGGACGGGCCGCTGCCGTCGACGGCGAAGCTCGTTTACTGGTACCTCTGGACGCTGGCCGGCAGGGAGCCTGGGGAGATCATGCTCGGGGCGGCGGTGCTCGGGGCGGCCGTGGGGCGTTCGCCGCGGACCGTGGCCAAGTCGCTGCGGGATCTGGCCGAGCGCCGGTTGATCGAGATCCGCAAGCCGCGCCATCGCAGCGAATTCCGCGTCTGGGTGTTCGGCCCGGCTCCCGCGAGGGACAAGACGGAGGCCACTCCCGATCCGCAGCGGCGGATCGCGTTCGAGGAGAGTGACCACCCAGACGGACCAGGAAACGGGGTTTACGGCGCAGAAGACGGCGCAGAACCCTGCGCCGTAAACCCCGAATTGGACCCAAACGGGGTTTACGGCGCCGTAAACGGCGCAGAACCCGGCGCCGTAAACCCCGGAAACCACCCACAGGAACCACGAAACGGGGTTTACGGCGCAGAACCCTGCGCCGTAAACGACGGAAACCACCCAGAGGGAGCGGAATCCGGGCCGCGTTTTTGCGATTCGGCCCGGGCGGCCTGCCGCGAGCCGGCCGCGACGCACCTGTTATCCGCGCGCGGGCGATTACCAATTCCCAACTACCAAGAACAATTCTTACCAACTTCCCAACTCCCAATTCCCAATACCAGCTCGAGCGCAGATCCCGCGCGCGCGGAGTGCGCTGTGAAGCCAGGGTGCACAACCGGGAATTCAAGCCCACCATCCGCGAGTGGGGCCACCGGACTGGCGCCGGCGATTGCCGAGGCGATCGAGCGGGCCGGGGAGCCGAGCGCGGTGGAGCGGCAGATCCTCGCCGTCGTGCCCGAGTTGGCCCAGGCGGCGGTGGTGGGGCAGCGGCGGCTCGACGGGATGCACGCGCTGCGCGATGCCGTGCGGCTGGTGGTCGAGCACGGCGTGCCGCCGCGGGATCTGGGGACCATTCTCAACCACGTCCGCGCGATGCGGGCCGCGGGGACGCTGCGCAACCCGGGCGGGTTCTTCCGGACGAAGATCGACGAGCTGGCCGGCCGCTACGGGATCGAGCTGCGCCGGCCGCCGAGCCGGGCCAGCCCTGCGGGAGGTCGGAGGTCGGAAGTCGGAGGTCGGAAACGGTGAACCAAGTCACGAAAGGGAAACCATGACCGTCAGAGAGGCGCTCGCGCGGTATCGCAGATCGCAGGCCGAGTTGGAGGCGGCCAAATCGAATTTCTCGCAGGCGGCAGAGCAGCTCGAGGAGGCTGTGTGTCTCGCAATCGGGCGCACCGAAGGTCCGAGCGCCGAGGAGGAGGATGTCAGGGTCATCGTTGGCGATACGGTGATCACGCTCGCGGCGGTATTGGGGCGTTCCACCATTTCGGTTGAGAGCGGAATCAGGGTCGTGCAATGAAAACCGCCGAGCAACTCCGGCGGGCGCGGTCCACGCTGCGGGAGGCGATGCAGCAGACCGCTGGATGCCCGGCCGGAACCAAGGGACATCGGCTCTTCGAGTTTGCCTTCGATATGCTCAGGGTGATCGATTGGGTCCTCGACGGCGAGATCGCCTCCGAGCGGTGGCCGGATCATTACGACGATGCGGCCGCCACCGCGCCGCACGCCGCCATCCGCGTCCAGGACCAATTGGACGTGTTGGAAATGTTCTGCCAGGCCCGGCGGGCGGGGAACAACTGACGTTCAAACATGAAAGGAGACCGACGATGGCGCGGATGTTCTTTGACCTCAAGAACCTCGACAAGGTTGATCTTGGCAAAGCGATGAAGGCCTTTCACGGGTGCGTCGAGCAGGTTGTCCGGGACTGCATCAAGCGCCCGGGCGACAAGAAGGTGCGCCGCGTGGAATTGGTCATGCTCGTGACGCCCAAGGTTGAGCCGGACGGCGAGGTCATTCTCTGCGACGTGTCGTTTGAGATCTCTGCCAAGCTGCCGAAGTGGAAGACCGGCGCGCGGCCGTACATGACGACGCACCAGGGGCAACTCATTTTCAATCCCGACGCTCCGGATAATCCGGAGCAGGTCACCCAGTTCGGCGAAGCCGAGGAGGAATGAAGTGGAAGGTATCGATAGAGCGATTCGGGAGATCCGCGACCTGGCCGTCAAGGCGGCCGGCGCGAGTGTATTGGTCCTGCCCGAGGAGAGACAATTCGCCATCGTGCAGGGCGATCGGAGCGAGCGCGAGGCCATGCCGGCTCCGTTCCGCAAGCACAAGGTCTCGGATCTCGAAACCCTCGTGGACCTGGCGGACAAGGAAAAAGAGTCCTGGCCCAATGCCGCCTTGTGGTACGGCAGCGAGGAAGTCGTGCTCACCTACGACGCCACGGATCGTCGGGAGAAGGCGGTCCTCAATCTGCCCATCTCGCTCCCATGGGAGACGCTCTTGGTATTGCAGGTCGGTCCCGGCGGCACGCCCAAGTACTTTCCGCAGCGCGAGTTCATTTCGCTCCTGCGATTGAATCTCGGGGTGCCCGCCGACGTCGTCGCGCTCTTCCGCCGGATCGACTGGAAGCACACCCGGGCGACCAGAGCCGTCGCCGGACATGGGCAGGAGAGCCTCGGCCGGGACATCGAATCCGCCGTCAAGGGTACGGCGGAGCTGCCGGAGGAGCTGCTGTTGAGTGTGCCGGTTTGGGACGTGGACGGACTGCGCCAGCGCTACGAGGTCCGTGTGGCGGTTGAGATCGGTTCGCTCGAGGAGACGTTTGCCGTCGTGCCGCTGCCCGGCGCACTGGCCGCGGCCCGAGAGCAGGCCGAAGGGTGCGTTTTCAAGACGCTCAAGAGGCTGTTGAGCGAGACGGGGTTGGAGATCCCCGTTTACCATGGTTCGCCGTGACGGAGCCCCAAGAATGCTCTACCTGGCCTCGCCTTACTCGCACGCGCAGGCAGCGGTCCGCGATGAGCGTTTTCGGGCCGTTTGTGCCCAGGCAGCCGGGATGATGCGCGATGGGCAGATCCTCTTCTCGCCCATCGCGCACACGCATCCGATCCTCCTGGCCGGCGAGCTGCCCACCGGCTGGGACTTTTGGGAGCGCGTGGACCGGGCATTCCTCCGGCGTTGCGATTGCCTGGCCGTGCTGATGCTGCCCGGCTGGCAGGAGAGTGTCGGAGTCCAGGCAGAGATTGCGATTGCCCGGGAACTGAACATCCCTGTTTCGTTTCTGGAGCCGGGAAGGGTCGGTGGATCGCGCGGAAACGCGGGGACGCAGAGGGAGTGAGATGATTCGAGTGCCTCCGATTCGGTTCGATATTGACGAGACTCAATGGGCCGCCGACGACTGGGGGTTTAATTGCGGCCCGGCCGCGCTGTGCGCGGTGTTGGGAAGGACGCCGGCGGAGATCCGGCCGCATCTTGGGGACTTCGAGCAAAAAGGCTACACCAACCCAAGGCTGATGGCCGCGATTCTGCGCGGCCTGCGAATCCCCTTTCGGCGCGTCTACGAGTGTCCGGGGTCCCACGAGGCGGTGGACGCGGTCTACCCAGCGTTTGGTCTTGTGCGGATTCAGTGGGGCGGTCCCTGGACCAAGTCGGGCGTGCCGGTCCGGGTCCGTTATCGGCACACCCATTGGATCGCCATGCACAACCCCGCCAACGGCCGATCAATGGTGTTCGACGTCAACGCGATGTGCGTCCGCGGGTGGATCGATCGCGGTACTTGGGCCCAGGACCTTGTCCCGTGGCTCTTGGGACAATGCGTCCCGCAGGCCGATGGTCGGTGGTGGCCAACACACTGTTGGGAGATTCTCAATGGCTGAACAATCCAAGATCGAGTGGACCGACGCGACGTGGAATCCCTGGATCGGATGCTCGCCGGTTCATACGGGCTGCGATCACTGTTACGCCCGCACGTTCGGCCGGCGGTTTGGTGTGACGTGGGGGCCGGAGGGGACACGCCGCGTCACCAGCCAGGCCTACTGGCGGAAGCCGCTCTCGTGGAATCGTAAGGCCGCGGCGGCAGGCAAGCGGCTGAAGGTGTTTCCTTCGCTCTGCGATCCATTCGAGAATTGGGATGGGCCGATGCTGGCCAGCGATGGGGACGAGTTGCGGATGTGCCGCTTCTGCGATTGGTGGGGCACGTTGCCGGTCATCATGCGCCAGCTTGGTCCGCAGAAGAAACCAACGGACTGTCCTGAGTGCGGCAAAGAGACGGTCGCCGTGCCGATGAACTTCATCCGCGGACAGTTCTTCGAGCTGATCGACCAGACGCCGAACCTCGACTGGATTCTTCTGACGAAGCGGCCGGAGAACGTGGTATGGGTGTGGCCTGGCGGCCCCCGTGACAACGTCTGGCTTGTCTACTCGGCGAGCGACCAAGCGACGCTTGACGCGGGCATCGGCCACTTGCTCGTGTGCCGCGACCTGGTCCTGGTCCCCATGCTCGGCGTGTCGCTAGAGCCGTTGGTCGGGCCAGTGAAATTCGATGCCGACTGGCTTTCGTTTCGTTGTCCTGAGTGCCTGCGGCATGGTGACTATTGCGACTGCGATTTGCAGGGGGAGTACCCGATCAATCCGACGCTCGACTGGGTCATCGTCGGCGGCGAGACGGGTCCCGGCGCGCGGCCGATGCACCCGGACTGGGTCCGGCGAATCCGCGACGAGTGCAAGGCGGCGGGCGTGCCGTTCACGTTCAAGGCGTGGGGTGAGTGGGCGCCGTGGGGTGTCGGCGGTTCCGTGTCCAACGAAGTCGCAGAGACGGCCAGGCAAGTGGGTCATTTCGATGAGCAGGGCGAGTTTCTGGACAACACGATACTTTCGTCGGGGCGCGAGATCCATATGGCCCGCATCGGCAAGAAGCGTGCCGGCCGTCTGCTCGACGGCGTGACGTGGGACCACTGGCCTTCATAACGGGAGATACCGATGGCAACGAAAGTGTACGGGGCGTCGGACGATCTAATCGAAGTAGAAGGCGACGTTAATGGTGAAGTCGCGTGTATAGGGATGTACGGCGTGCTACTCGCATTCAGCGACGGGACGATCCTGAAGGCCAAATACGGCAAGGATTGCGGTGGTGGGATTTGGGAGATCACTGTCTTAGGGCCCGGCGGACTCTTCGAGCGGCACGAGCCATGCTACGACGAGGACGCGGAAGTCTACAGCGACGTGGTGCATTTCCGCGACGGTCTGAAATACGCCTACGCTGCCACCGAGGAATGGGAGCAGGTCTATTGACGTGGGACCAGTGGCCGGGAGGGTGACATGGACCGATACGAGTGCCTGACATGCTACGCGACATTCACAATTGACACACATGGCGATGTGACAGACAGCGTCAACTACTGCCCGTGTTGCGGCTCGATGGACGTGCGGTTTATGGACGACGGAGACGCCGGAGGGTAACGCATGGTCCAACACAAGACATGGCCCTATGGAACGGTCAAGCCGGGCACGGTTCATCGGGTCTACCGCGAGAAGACGGCCGAGTTGCTCGTTTTCTGGGCTGACGAAGGCGAGGCGTTCGCGCTGGTGGATCGCGTCGGGACCTACGCGGATTCGGTCCGGCCTGGGACCCGCGGTACGATCACGTTCACCCGCGGAGGTCCCTTCGGCGGCCACTGGAAATTCAAGGCGCAGGCGGAGTGAGCCATGCTCTACGTCGATCCGCTGCGGTGCGTCAACGGCGTGTGGTGGTGCCACCTGTTCGCGGACGACGACTTCGAGCTGGAGGTGGCGGCGTCGATGCTCGGGCTGCGGGCCCAGTGGAAACACGACGATCACTACGACCTGACGCCGCGGAAACGGGAGAAGGCCATCGCCATGGGAGCCCGTGAAGTCACCAGCCGGACGCTGGTCGAGGTCCGGCGCGGCCATCGAGGGAGAGTGCGATGCGACGACTGAAGGCGGCGGACTTGTTTTGTGGCGCGGGGGGATCGACGACGGGGGCGGTCCAGGCCGGGGTAGACGTCGTGCTGGCGGTCAACCACTGGCGGACCGCCGTGCTCAGCCACCAGGCGAACCACCCGGCGACGCGGCACATCTGCGCCCGGATCGACGACGTCGACCCGCGGAACGATCGCACGCTGCCCGAGCTGGACCTGCTGCTGGCCTCGCCTGAGTGCGTGTACCACTCGATTGCCCGCGGCGGCCGGCCGATCGACGACCAGAAGCGGGCCACGCCCTGGCACGTCTGCGTGTGGGCCGAGGCCAAGCGGCCGGAGTGGATCATCGTCGAGAACGTCCGCGAGTTCCGCGACTGGGGACCGCTCGACGAGCGAAACCGGCCGGACAAGAGCCGCCGCGGCCAGACGTTCCGGGCCTGGATCCGGGCGATCGAGTCGCTCGGCTACCAGGTGGACCACCAACTCCTCAATGCCGCAGACTTCGGCGCGGCCACGAAGCGGATCCGACTGTTCATCGTCGCCCGGCGGCTGGACTCTCGGCGCGGCCGGCGGGAGATCCCCTGGCCGGAGCCGACCCACGCCCCAGCCGACTGGCGGCCGGCGGCAGAGGTGATCGATTGGGGCCGGCCCTGCCCGTCGATCTTCGCGCGGAAACGAGCGTTGGCCCCCAAGACTCTGGCGCGGATCGAGGCGGGCCTGCGCAAATTCGTGGGCGAGGCAGCCGGGCCGTTCATCGTCGTCATGCGGAACCATCAGGACGCCGCCGGCGCAGGCCAGCCCCTCTCGACGATCTGCACCAGCGGGGCCCACCACGGCCTGGCGGTGCCGTTTCTGGTGCCCAACTTCGGGGAGCGGTCCGGCCAGTCGCCGCGCGTGCATTCCGTGGACGCGCCGGCGCCGACCGTCACCAGCCACGGGGCCGGCGGCCTAGCGGTGCCCTTCATCCTGCCGCGGACCGGGGTGTACGACTCTCGGGACCACCTCAAGCGATGCCGCGGCGTGGATGAGCCCCTGCCGACGATCATCGCCGGCAACGCGACCGGGCATCTGGTCCTGCCGTTCTTGACCAAGTACTACGGCACGGGCACGGCCCGGCCGGTGAGCGAGCCGCTGGACGTGGTGACCACGCGGGACCGCTTCGGCCTGGCCATGGTCTCGCTGGTTCGGACGATGCGGGAGCTCGGCGTGGTGGACATCGGGTTCCGAATGCTGGACGTGGACGAGCTCGCCCGGGCGCAGGGGTTCCCCGACGGCTACGAGCTGGTCGGCACGAAGGCCGAGCGGGTGAAACAGGTCGGCAACGCCGTCTGCCCGCCGGTGATGCGGGCGCTGTGTGAGACCGTGACCAACGCGGCGTAGGAGGGACGCGACGTGAGCGAGGCCAAGTCGAAGATCGGCGCGATTGCACCGTGGTTCGGAGGCAAGCGAACGCTTGCCCGGACGATCGTCGGGGAGTTCGGGCCGCACCGCGCCTATTGGGAGCCGTTCTGCGGATCCATGGCCGTGCTGTTTGCCAAGCCGGCATCCCAACAGGAGACCGTCTGCGATTTGCACGGGCCGGTGACGAACCTTGCAAGAATGCTTGCCAACGAGGAGTCCGCTCTCGATCTCTATAAGCGGGCTGCCGTGACCCTATCGTGCGAAGCGCTGTATTACGAGTCGCTGGAATGGCTCGAGTCCAATCCCGGCGCTACCGGCATCGTTGCAGCATATCACTTTCTCGTCGTGTCTTGGCAAGGCCGTAACGGGACCGCCGGCACCCGTCGGACAACCTACGCCCCGTCGCGCAGGTATACGCCGGGCGGTGGCTCCACTGCGGGGCGGTGGCGGTCTGCCGTTGAATCGATCCCTTGGTGGCACGATCGCCTCCGAAACGTGCTGGTCTTGAATGCGGACGGTTTCAAGGTGCTTCCGGAGATCGCGGACGAGGATGGGGTCGTCGTCTATGCGGATCCGCCCTATCTGGCCAGCACGCGCGCCGATGGTGGCGGGTCCGTCTATCAGCATGATTTTCGAGACGAGGACCACGAAAGGCTCGCCGAACAGCTTTGCCGCTTCCGGCGCAGTCGAGTTGTGGTGAGCTACTACGAGTCGCCGCGGATCCGCGAGCTGTATCCAGGCTGGACGGTTCGGAAGTGCACGATGCAAAAGAACCTACATGTCCAGAACCGCCGCGGCATCGGCAATTGCGAGGCCCCGGAGATCCTATTGCTCAACGGTCCAAGTTTGGCGGGCGGGGAGGGGATGCTGTTTTCATGACGCGCCTCGATTTGTTGCTACCGATCGAATTGGAAACGCGGCGGAGGGAGGCGCTTGCGCGGATCCGGGAGGCGCAGCGGGAGCGGGCCCGGGCGCAGGCGTTGGCCGAGCCGATTCCGAAGACCGGTTGCAAGTCGCCCGCGCTGGCTCGCGCGGCGAGTGAGGAGGTGAGGTGCCGGGAGCGGGACGTCGCGCTGGTCGACGGGATGTACGAGCGATTGCTGACGCTCCGGGCGGCCGAGGGGCGGCCGGTGGCGGCCGGGGCGCGGGCCGTGGGTTACGAAGCGCGGCGGCGTGCGGTGGCCCGGGCGGTCCACTACGATCCGCCGGCGGGCTGGTGGTTCGTGTCGTTGTTCGAGGAGGATCTGGTTATGGTGGGGTGGGCCGGGCGGCCGCGGGTCCACTGGGAGCCCGGCGAGCCGGCCCCGTGCGACGTCCCGCCGGGCAGCCCGGCCAAGGTGCGGATCCTCGCCGGCCGGGCGGCCGCGGGCGAGGAGCTCTGGCACCCGGACGATCCGACCGCCCTGCCGGAGATCGCGGACCTGGCCAGCGCCAG
>DAOUGD010000146.1:0-2570 GCA_034429475.1 Anaerolineae bacterium | reverse complement strand
CTGCTCGCCCGCGAAAACCCACCCTATATCTCCTTGAAAAAAAATCCAACATTTGTGCTTGAGAGCAGATTGAGTCTCTCGTTATACGCCTGTTTTAGCACTCAGGCAAGCGAGCTGGTATAATGATTCTCGAAGATCATTGTACAATTCTGCAAATTTCAAAACAGGGAGAAAGAATGGGGGAAACTGTCAATGGAGCCAACTATGGAGAGCTACAGAACACTGACCCGCTCACCCGCTCTCTGTTCCAAACTCGCGCAGTTTCAATTCCGAGTCGAACTCGGCCAGTTGTCCGGTGGTGGTAAACAGGATGCGCTCGCAGATGTTGAGCACGCGGTCGGCGGCGCGCTCCAGGTTGTGCGCTGCCCAGAGCAGGTAGTTGGCCTGTTCGATGACGGTCGGATCGGCCATGATGTAGGTGATCAGTTCGCGGTACACCTGTTCGTAGAGGTGATCCACGTCGTCGTCGGACTGCGGGATCAGTTGGGCGGCGTCAACGTCCTGCCGGACGAAGGCCTCCAGGGCGCGATGCAACATCAGGCGCACTTTCTCGGCCATGATCGGGATGTCAATCAGCGGCTTGATCAGCGGCTTCTCGCCGATTAGCAGGTTGATCTTGGCGATGCCTTTGGCGTAGTCGCCGATGCGCTCCAGTTCGGTGGCGATCTCCAGGATGGCGGCCAGCGTGCGCAGGTCGCGCGCCACCGGCTGGTGCAGCGCGATTAGCGCCAGGGTTTGTTCTTCGATAGTGTAACGTTTGGCGTTGATCTCCAGGTCGTGTTCCATCAGCCGCCGCGACCCCTCAAAGTCGCGGCGCTTGAGGAAGTCCACCGCGGTCGTCAGCGCTTCCTCAACCATGCTCCCCAACACTAAAATCTGGTCTTCGAGACTCTGCATCTCGCGTTCGAATGTTTCTCGTGGTTTGGTCATGTTGCTCCTCAGAACATAGCCCGCCGCGTCAGCGGCGGAGGGTTAAAAGGAAGTGTTTTTTCGTGCGGGTACCCCCGCACGAAAAACACTTAACTTTTATCTCTTGGCCTGCAAGGCAGTGAGCTAAAGGACATGTGTAACCGTTTAGTTTTATGAGCAGGGCTGAGAAAGCAGGCTGAGAGCGGAGGAGAAGAAGTCGTGACCTTGCTGTTCCCAAGTACGAATCAAGGACAACAACCGCGCGAAATCCAAGGCGCCTTTCTTAGAATGGCTGCCAAAGGAGGTTTTGCGAGTGATGATAGCCGGACGCAAGGCGCGCTCGGCGAGATTGTTGGTGGGGTCAACCGCCGGGTTGCGGAGCCACAGCAGCAAGTCGTCCAAATACTTGAGGATGCGCTGGGCCAGACGACAACAGTCATCATCATTCCAGGGGCGTTGAGCGAAAGCACTCAGACGCTCGCGCATCTCCTGGTACAGCATCTCACGAGATGCCTGGTCATGGGCAACTTGTTCCAAAGCCAAGCCCATATCCAAGAAGAGCTGGTGCAAGTTTTCTTTGAATTCGACGCGCTCTGGTTTCGGCGGGGGTTTGCCCTCAGTCAACTCATGAGCGTCACGCAGCAGGTGCGCCCAACACTTGCCCTTTTCATAATCCAAGGGGGAGTAAGCCGAGTAGAAATCGCTGATGACGCTGCCGGCGAATTCGGAACCCAACAGCGCTTGGGGAACTTTGCTGCCGCGACTGTGACTGAGAACGTAGAGGGTGACCGCGTCGCTGATGAAAACCCACAGCCAGTGATTATCACCGTTGACGCGCCAGCCGGTTTCATCGACGTGAACTGCGGCTTGCTGGCGCATCAAGGTGATCAACCGGCGATAGGCGGGGCCAAACAGCGCGGCTACTTCGCCTACGATGTTGCTCAATTGGCCTTTGCTCACACGCAGTCCAAAGTAGGTCGCCAGTTCACGGCGGATCTTGCTGTAGCTCAAGCCCAACGCGACCTTCTGATACACCACGAACAACATCACGTGCAAGCCCAGACTATGGTGAGGCAACGCATCGGCAACTGGAGACTCTTTGTACCTGCGGCAGTGAGGACACCAACGCCGGTCGATCTCGTAGCGAGTGACCCGCGTGGGGCGTACTGGCTCAATGTCTTCGACAATCCGCTCGCGCTTCACACCCTTGCCTCTCAAGGGCGTACCGCAATCGGGACAGTAGTCTCCGACGGCGATCGGCTCGGTATGATCAATGTGCGTAGGGCGGGTTCGTCCGCTTCCAACGTGACCCGCTTTGCGCCCGCTGCGTTTGCCCTTTTCGCTATCTTGGCCGGGCGACTTGCGCCGACGTCGGGCTGTGAATGGCTCTTGCTTGCGTTTGTTCAACTCATCTCGCAAGCGTTGGTTCTCTTCTTCCAGTTCGGCGATGCGCTGATGTGCAGCTTGGAGTTCTTGCCGCAGGCGAGCGTTTTCTGCCTGTAGGTCTTTGACTTCAGCCTGCAGGATTGCTAATTGCGCTTGTATCGCTTCGAGGGTATCGTTTGGTACGTCGTTCATTGGCATTCGGCTTTGAGTTTACTGCAACTGGATTGGATTTTCATTAGATTGGGCGAGTTTTGCTCATTTTACTAAACGGTTAC
>DAOUGD010000145.1:0-3909 GCA_034429475.1 Anaerolineae bacterium | reverse complement strand
CCATAAACGCGGCTTTGCGTTGCGCTCTACTCATTCGTCCGGGCATTCGCTCCCTCCGATTCATTGTGATAGTCTTTCCCTATTTTATCAGATGCTTTTCTCCCTTTTCCCTATATTCTGTTCTATACCCTGATCCAACGCAAAAGGCCGCCATTTGCCGGCCATTGGGCGCTCCCTGGCGGGTTTGTGGATCAGGATGAACCGTTAGAAGTCGCAGCGCGCCGCGAACTTCAAGAGGAAACCGGACTTGAGAGAATGGCCTTGCAGCAGTTGGCCGTCTTTGGCGACCCGGGGCGCGATCCGCGCGGCTGGACGGTTTCGGTCGCTTTTTGGGGATGGGCGACAGAAGCGCTCACTGCCTGCACCGGAGATGATGCGGCGGCGGCAGCCTGGTGGTCCCTGAAGGCCCTGCCGCCGTTAGCGTTTGACCATCAACAAATCCTGGCGTTGGCGCGTCAAACCATAGCCTGAAGCGTGGCCACGCGCAACACACTTCACGGGTGGCGACGTTGACGCGCCGCCTCAAACAGCAACACCGCCGCGGCCACCCCCACATTCAACGAATCCACCCCGGTCTGCATGGGGATGTAAACGCCGCGTTCCTCGGCCAAAATACGCGCCTCAGCTCCGGCCCCCTGCGCTTCGCCGCCCATAATGAGGGTGGTCGGCGCCTGCCAGTCTACGGCATCGTACGCGGTTCCACGCCCAGCTTCGGCCAGCCATACCTGCGTTCCGGCCACCCAATCGCCGATCTCCGCCCACGTAGCGCAACGCAGCGGAACGTGAAAATGGGCGCCCATTCCGGCGCGCACCACTTTGGGATTGTATACATCCACCGTGCCGGGCGGCAATAAGACCAGTGAAACACCCGTCGCCCACGCCGTGCGCAGCATGGTGCCCAGATTGCCGGGGTCGCGCACACCATCCGGGATTAAAATCAATGCAGGATGCGTTGGTATGAGCGTTTCAGGCAGCGGCAGAACCAGGAGGATTCCCTGGGGCGTTTGTGTATCGGCCAGAGTCGCAAAAATGGCATCCGTCACATTCCAGCAGGGCGTCGAACGCCCGGCCAGTTCCTCCAACATTTGCCGGCCGGCCCCGGTCGCGGCAAAGGAATCGGTGTAGAAAGCCTCCACCACCGGCCCCCTCGCACGCAGGGCCTCGCCGGTCAGGCGAAGCCCCTCGACCGCCAACAATGCCTCACGATCACGACGGCGGGCGCCGCGTTGAAGCGCTTGCGCCCGCCGGATTCGTTCGTTATTCAGGCTGGTAATTTTGCCCATGGTCTGTGGGCAGAGAGCCGTCTTAATTCTGTGGAATGCGAATTACCTGCCCAACGTAAATCAGGGCGGGGTTACTGATCCCATTGTACTTCGCAATGTAGTATTGATCGTAATTATACTTCAGCGCGATGCGGAACAGGTTTTCGCCGGCCTGCACCACATGCTTAATCTCACCGGTCGGCGCTGGCGCCGGCGTTGGCGTCGCAGCCGTGCCGCCAGAGCTACCGCCAGGGATCGCCAGGACTTGTCCCACCCGAATCAGCGCCGGATTCGTGATGTTATTGGCGCGCGCTAACGCCTCGGTAGTCATACCATAGCGCAGGGCGATACGGAAAAGGTTCTCGCCCGCTTGCACAATATGCTTACCAGGCGTCGTTTGCACAGAACTTGGTGTGGCCTGTGGGGTGGCGGTCGCCGGGATCGCTGTGGATGCCGCTGTGGGGGTTGCCGTAGGCGCGATGGTCGCAGTGGCCTCTGTGGATTGCGGCGCCGTCGTGGCCGTCGCGCCGGCCGTCGGCGTGTTGGTCGCAACAGTCTGCGCCGCCGGAGTTTTCGCCTGCGGCGTCTGGGAGTTCTTCGCGGCCTCGGTCACCGTCTGAGTACCCTCTTCGGGTAAAGGGGTCTCACGGACTGCGGAACGCGTGCAGCCCCCTAAGCCCAACGCCAAGATCGTCAGCAACACCAAAAACATCCAAACGATAGATTTGCGATTCATAGAGACACTCCTTTCGTAAAGTAGGATTTGAAACAATTATACTCTTAAATAGGATTTGCAACAAGTTGTCAAAGTTTTTGCTACAGTTCTCCTAACTTTTATGCCTTCGTAACAAGAGCTTAATCTCTCACAATGACCTTCTATGATAAATTAAACCCAGACCACCCAGTAAAAACTAAGGGAATTCAGCATTACCCTGCGGTTCACCAGCGGTCGGCTGAAAATTTTCACCGCAGAGCCGCAGCGAGCGCAGCGATTTTGCTATTCGCTATTCGCTATTTTCAAAGGAGGTATCATCATGTTACGCAAATGCTGGTGGATCACCCTGTTCCTTATCCTGGGATTCCTCCTTCCTGTAGGCATATACGCTGAAGAAGGATACTATCCAGTCAGCGCAGAAGGCGGTACTTTCACCTGCGGCGCCTGGTTGACGACCCTTTCGCCGCAAGTGTCGCCGGGAGGCGCGCTCCTCCACTGCGGCGAATTCGATCCGCACGCAGCGCCGGCAGCCCCCGGATCTCTGAGCCGTCTCAACAAAGTGAGCAACTTCAATCTCTACGACGCTCACCATCAGTGGCTGGTAGGCTTAGGCGCGCCATTGACGCTGTGCTACGCCTACACACTGGACGATCTGGTGCGCGCCGAGTATGACCCGGCCCACTTCGTCGTACTGACCGCACCCATCAGCGGAACCTGGCAAACGTTGGACGCCAGGGTGGATACCGAGCGCCAACAGGTATGCGCAGATTTGCCTAATCTGATGACCACCCTGGTAGAGTTGGCCGTCCAACCCGCAGTCGCAACTCCCGTCGTCCCGCCCTGGCTGATGCCGGCGCCCGGCGCTCCGGCAACGCCCCTCTATGCAGGTCACTCCTACACCATCCAATATGGCGACACGCTTTTCTCCATTGCGCGGCGCAGTGGCGTCACCGTCGCCATTTTAAAATCGGCCAATCAACTGACCTCCAATCTCATCTACCCGGGACAACTCTTGACCATCCCTGCGGCAACGACGCCCATCCCCACGCCGGCGCCGCCAGTAGCCGTCCAGCCGGTTATACCGCTCACACCCGTATCGCCTTCACGGGTGGCGCCTGTCACCCCGCCGGCCTCAGTCGCCACCCTGCCCTACTACAACGCCATCGGTGAAGTCGAGGCAGGCCCGGCGGACAGGCCCCAAATTGTATTGACCTTCGACATTGGCATCGCCTCCCCCAACGTATCCACCATTCTCGATATCCTGCGCGACAATCAAGTGCAAACCACCATCTTCGTCACCGGGCAGTGGGCCAACAACAATCCGGAATTGTTACAACGGATCGCCGCCGAGGGCCATGAAATCGGCAATCACAGCTATTCCCATCCCGACTTCACGCACCAAAGCGACGACGCCATCCTCAGCGAGTTGCAGCGCACGGAAGAGATCGTCCAACGCATCGCCAGCGTCTCCCCGCGCCCCTTCTTCCGCGCCCCCTATGGCGCGCGCAACGCCCACACCAATGCGCTGGTCGCGGCGCAGGGTTACTACCCCATCTATTGGACTCTGGATTCCGGCGACTGGCAAAACACCACGGCGGAAAAAGTGTTGGCGAAGGTGGTGAGCCAGGCCCACAACGGGAGCATCGTCGTTTCACACCTCAGTTCGGCGCAAACGGCGCAGGTGCTCGCCACGATAATTCAGCAATTACGCGCCCAGGGCTTTGAATTGGTCCCGCTGAGCCAATTGCTGCTTCAGTAAAGCCAGACTGCACCGACGGCGGAAAAGCACTGACGGCGCGGGCGATGAACACCCGCGCCGCCAGCACTTTCTCGCGGGCCAGAGTTTATCATTCTCCTGGCGCGTGGTACGGTGCGGCGCAGCGGACGGCTAAAGCCGTTATTTTTAGGATGTTTGGTGGTGACGGGCGGTAG
>DAOUGD010000144.1:0-1622 GCA_034429475.1 Anaerolineae bacterium | reverse complement strand
CCGTATAGCCTGTCCTTGTCCACCGCGCCCCCGACTAAACCCGGCAAGAAACCCGCCCCCTGGTACATCGTCAGTACCGAACCGGCCAGCCAGCATATCCTGACCCTGGATGCCAAACGCATGTGGGTAGAGATGGGCTAATCACAAATGACAAATTCTGTTTTGTGCGCACCGCCCCGCTCCGGTTGAGCTGGTGGCGGCGTCCGCTGCGGCTACGCCAGGCAAAATCGGGAGTTGATGCTACCTTCTGGGAAACAGACAACCCACCAGGAGGTACCGATGGAGCAGGAGTGGCAGATTCATCGTCGGACAGTAGCCCAAGCGGATGCCCAACGCCGTTGGGACTTATAGACAATCAGATAAAGTTTTGGACAAAGTTATGCTAAGTTGAGCGTAAAACCTAAGACAAGTGTCAAAATCATTATCTGAACCTCTATATCAAAAGGCCAAGTTCGTGTCTGACCATCTGGATGCACGCCGCCGGCGGCGGTGGATGAAGAAGCACTGGCCGCGCATTTGGCGCAAGGCCAAACAACGCCAAGCCTTGCTGCTGTTTGGGGACGAGGCCAGCTTCCCCCAATGGGGCTCGCTCAGCTATACCTGGGCCCCCGTCGGGGAGCAACCGCTGATCAAGACCAGTGGCAAGCGGAAAGGCTACAAGGTCTTCGGCGTGATCGACTTCTTCACTGGCAAGTTGTTTTACCAAGCCATCACCGCGCGCTTCAATGCCGACACCTACCAAGCCTTTCTCCTCACAGTGCTGGCGGCCACCTCCCAACGCCTCATCCTCATCCAGGATGGCGCCAAGTATCACACCAGCAAAGCCATGCAGACGTTCTTTGCCGCGCATCGCGACCGGATCAGTGTGTATCAACTCCCCTCCTATTCGCCCGATTACAACCCCATCGAATATCTCTGGAAGAACATCCGGCGGCGGGCCACCCACAATCAGTATTTCGACAAATTCGAGGCCCTGACCATGTCGGTAGATGAAGCCTTGACCTATTACGCGGCGCACCCCGACGAGGTCAAACAAGTCATGGGCGTCTATTGTCAGGCGATGACGTTGGGGGTACCCTTGCCCGCATAGTGTCCAAATCTTTAGCTGAACAACTATAGGAAAAGCCCAACCCATGCAACAGGTCCGCCACATATTGCCGACTGTACAACACCCCAAACCGTTGACTGATGAGTTGTTGGATCAACACCGTCGTCCAACAGGCACTCCGATACCCCGCGGCTTGCGGGCCAGCCTTCAACACCTCCTGCAATTCGGCCCGTTGTTTCGGAGTCAATCTGGGGGGACGACCACTCGGCCGTTTGTAGGGCAGGCTGTCCAGTCCTGCTGCCAAAAAGGCGACCGTCCAGTTGTACACGGACTGGCGGGCGATGTCCCACCGCTTGGCAATCTGGGTCATGGCTTCGCCCCGCGCCACGGCCAACAAGACCAACACCCGTCTCATCAGCCGATAACTGCCGACCACATACGCATTGTAATAGGCAACAGCACTTTAAAAAAACGACTATATCACGGCGATGCGTTCCGCGAAGGCATTGGGCGACAAACCGGGGATGGCCAAGCCTTGATGCGGGCGGTCGTTGTACTCCACCCGGAATTGTTG
>DAOUGD010000143.1:0-16103 GCA_034429475.1 Anaerolineae bacterium | reverse complement strand
ATGTTTGGACGACTGCTGAGCTGCTCTCCTACCGAGTGCCCGCACAATTCTTGGATCAATTGTCGACACTCAAACCTTTGTTCACCCTGTTGGAAGAATGATGTCCATCAAGGAAAATCAGGGACAACACCCTGAATTGGGACCACGTAGTTTCCCCTTGTCCGGTTTAGCCCAATTGTCCCCCGACCTCCGAGAGCTAGTTCTGTACATCTTGCGCCAACCCCCTGTGAGCGATTTGTTAGCCCTCTCTGCTTATACCCCGGCTATGATTACAGAACCCACTCCGATTACGGCGGTTAGACCGTTAGCGATGGCGTTGGGATAGCCAAAAGAATACAGTCATTGGGTCAGGCGGGCGGCGGGGTAAAGGGATAATAAGGTGGCATTTAGAAAGGCTATGAATCTTTCAATAGGCGGAGGTCTCTATGACATGGGAATCAGAAAGTCAAGATGAGCAGTCGTTTGGGCAGTTTCAACTAGGCCGTGGTATGGGGTATCTGCTGATTCTTTGCGGCCTGGCTGTGGCCGTGGGCATCGTGTTGAAGATCCATGACCTCTTTGTTGATCCCCAACAACTGGTCGTGTTCAAACAGTTGTTTTCAGAACAGTTGACTATCAGTTGGACAGATGGCCTTATCACCATACCATCCGATATGCTGGCTTATCTGTTGCCCTTGTTTTTGCTGTCTATGGCTGTTGGCATTGCCAACAGTTTGATCCAGGCCGGCGTTAATTTGGTCCGCAAGCGGCAGAACCCCGGAACTAACTGAGGAGAGGTTCTGCAGTTGAACCAGGCAGTTATGGAAATCATCACATCACTAGGAAGGGAATGAATATGACACCACCCACCCAACCCACCGTCGCCATCATCGGCGCGGGACCGGCGGGATTGTTTGCGGCGCAGAGCCTGGCGGAACAGGGCGTGCGCGTCGTGCTGCTCAACCGCGACATCAAGCCCGGCGGATTGGCCGAGTACGGCATTTATTACGACAAGTACAGCATCAAGGAAGGGCTGCGCAAGCAGTTCCGCAAGATTCTGGCGTCGCCTGATATCGTCTATTACGGCAACGTCGCCGTGGGCGAAGACGGCGACGTGACGCTGCCCGAACTCCGGCAGATGGGTTTCGCCGCCATCCTCGTGACAGTGGGCGCGCAGGGGACGAAGTGGCTTGGCCTGCCCGGCGAGGACTTGACCGGCGTGTACCACTCCAAGCCGCTGCTCTACCACTACAACGATCTGCCGCCCTTCAGCGAGCAGGAATTCGCCATCGGCAAGCGCGTCGCGTTGATCGGCGTGGGCAACGTGATGGCCGACCTGGCGCACTGGCTCACCCGCGACGTGCAGGTGGACGAGGTCATCGGCGTGGCGCGACGCGGTCCGGCGGAGGTGAAATTCACCCGGCAGGAGATGGAGTACATCGCCCACAACTTCGACCTGGACGACCTGGACGCCGAAATCGCGCGCGTGGCCGACCGGGTGCGCGCCGTCGGGCAAGACCCGGAGGAAGCCAAAACGTTCATCCTGTCGGCGTTGTCGGGCAAGGCGCTGCCGCAAGTCTCCGAGACGCGCATCTGCTTCCGTTTTCTTTCGTCACCCAAGCGCATCCTGGGCGACGTGCAGGGGCGTGTCTGCGGGTTAGAGGTGGACGACACCGAATTGATCGCGCAGGCCAACGGCGAGACGCACGCGCGGCGGCTGGAAACGTCGTATGTGCTGGACGTGGACACCGTCGTCTTCTGCATCGGCGACAAAGTCAGCGACCGCTTCGGCCTGCCGGTGCAGCAGAACGAGTTTGTCAAGCATGCGACGCCGCACTATCCTGTAGACGGCGAAAGCTACGAAGTGTTCGACCCGGAGGCCGGCGCGCCGCTTCCCGGCATCTTTGTGGCCGGCTGGGCGCGCAAGGCCAGCAAGGGCCAGGTGGGGCTGGCGCGCAAAGACGCGCTCAATTGCGTCAAAGCCGTGACGCAATACCTGGCGGACTTCCCGGCAACTGAAGCAGGCGCGGCGGACAAGCTGGCGGCGCGGCTGGCGAGCCTCGGCAAGCCGCTGGTCACAACCGCCGACTGGCAGCGTCTTGAAGCCATCGAGCGTCAAAAAGCCGCCGAACTGGGCGTGGAACTGTTCAAATTCAAGAATAATGAGGAAATGTTGCGGGCGATGGGGCTTTCGTAAATTACGAAGTCTGTATCTGTAGAAACGTGAAACGTGAAACGTGAAAACATCACGTTTCACGTTTTACGTTTCATTCCCACGTCACCATCCCATGCTGATGCAGCGCGCCGATCCAATCGAGGATCGGCGCGTTGTGTTGAGCGGCGATTTGCGCCAGCGTGAGGCTGCCGTCCAGGCGCGCCAGCAGAGAGGCGGCAGCCGGCGGGACGGCGACGACCTGGCTGCGCTGGATGAGCATCACGCCTTGCGGCTCGTTGCGGACCGCGAAGCGACCGACGGGACGCAGCCCGGCATAGAGCGGCAGCGTCTCTTCGGAGCGGGGCGCGGGGCGCGCCACCTGGATGAGCGGATCCTGTGCTTGCCCGGCGAGCAGCGCCTGGGCGCGACAGCCCCCGTGACACAGGGCGAAGGCCGCGCAATCGGCGCACGCTTCCGGCGTCAGGGCACGCCACTGCTGCATTGCCGTGCCATTCCACACAGCTTCCACCGGCTGCGCCGTCAGGCTGCCGGCAACGAGGGGCGCGTGGTTGCACGGGCGCAGCCGTCCCCACGGGTCCACGGTGGCGAAGGTGCTGCCGGCTGTACATCCCGTGGACGACGACGGCGCGAAGCACTGCGGGATGCAATTCCCAAAACGGATCGGCTGCCCCGCCGCGCGCAGGCTTTCAATGGCGGCGATGGCCGTACGTAATTCCGCCAGCGTGGGCATCAGGGACGGGCCGTGGTCGCCGATGAGGCGGTTGCAGACGACGTGGTGCGCGCCGAGGCGCTGCGCGAGCGCGAGCGTGGCCTCAATCTGGCCCAGGTTGCGCCGGTGGAGGACGCAGCTCACAGCGACCGGCAATCCGGCGTCGGCAGCGCGGCGGATGGCGGCGACGGCGTCGGCGAATGCGCCGGACGCGCCGCTGAAAGCATCGTGCGTGGCCGCGTCGGGGCCGTGCAGCGAGATCAGCAGGCCCTCGCAGGTGGGCGTGCGGCGCAGCAGGTCGAGCGTGGCGTCCGGATCGCGCCAACGGCCGGTGGTGAAGAGGGCGAAGGGGATGCCGAGATCGTCCACGGTGCGGACAATGGCGGCGAAGTCCGGGTGCAACGTCGGCTCGCCGCCGGTGAGCTTGAATTGGTGTGCGTGGCCTGCTAACCGGGTGATGAGGGCACGCCAGCCGGCGCCGCCCAACGGGGCGGAGAGCGCGCTGCGCTCTGCTGCGTAGACGTTGCCGCATCCGGGGCAGTGATTGGGGCAGGCCGGGGTTAGTTCCAAGTAGTAGGCTGCCGGGAGCGCGAGAACAGGCGTGGGCGCGCCGTCAATGGGGCAGGCGCAATTGCAGTCGCAGGCACATTCGGCGCGGGCAGCGGCTTGGGCGAGGCCGCGATCCGTGGGATTCTGGGTCAGCACAACTTTCATCAGAGGCTCCTTATTGGGTTTGCAGGAGGACTTGCTGGCACAGGGCTTTGAGGGTTTCCAGGGCTTCGCTGCCGGGATAGGTGGTGACGATGCGCTCGCCGGCCGGTTTGAGAACGGTCTGCGCGCAGATCGCGTGTAAGCGCGCCAGTTCGGCGTCGCTGGCCGAGGCGCCGATGACGCTCAGGATGCCGCAGGCCAGGATGGCGCTTTCCGCCGGAGAGAGAGCCGGGTTCAACACGTAGTCGCCGAGTCGGTCGAAAAAGCGCGCCGCCTCGCGTCCGGTGAACTGGCCGACGAGTTGCGCCGCCAGCCCCAGTTGCCGCGCCGCCACGGGATAGTCGCCCTGGCGCAGGGCAATTTCGCCGCGCACTTCTTCCACGTACCCCTGGATGAGGGTGTATTCGAGCGCATCGGCCTGTTCCCACACGGCGGCGAGCTGTTCCAGCACTTCCACGTCGGTATGCGAGTGGGTGTAGAAGTAGGTCAGGGCCAGTTCATACCTGGCGCGAGTCAGCAGCCAGCGGTTCCCGTATTTGGCGCTCACCTGGAGGTTTTGTTCCAGGTAGTGGGTGGCGTTGGCAAACAATTCCGCCACCTGCGCGGCGTTCTCGCCGTCAAATTCTTGTAAGTAGAGGGCATGGTCGCGTTCTGCGCGCCCATAAATGTCGTAGATACTCGCCAACAGGGGTTCGTTGTTGAGCTGCTGGGCCAGCGTCAACGCCTGTCCCAGGTAGACTTTGGCTTTTTCGTATTGGTGCAGGTGGCGATGGATGTTGGCGAGGGCGCTGTAGGCCAACGCTTGCCCGCGCTTCTCGTCCACTTTGTCGAAGGTGCGTAGCGCCAGTTTCGTGTAGCGTTCCGCGCTTTCCAGATCGCCTTTGTCCCGGTCTATGTCGGCTTTGGTCAGATAGCTGTAGGCCAGGTCACGTTCCAGATTCAGTTTTTGCCGCTGTACCAGGGCCACGCGACAGATGGCGTCGGCGGTAGCGAGGTCGCCTTGCAGCCGGTAGACGTAGGCCAGGTTGTTTTTGGCCGAGGCGACGGTGATCGGGTTGTCGGCCTGCGTGCTGAAGCGCACGGCCTGCTGGTAGTGGTCAATGGCGGCGTCAAATTCCCCGGTGGATTGGTAGACCTGTCCCAGGTTGTTGTACAGGATGCCAACCAGACGGCCATCGCGCCGTTTTTGCGCCAGGGTCAGGGCGGTCTGGAAGTGCTTGAGGGCCTGCTGCGAGTCGGTGGCCGACGCGATCCAGCCGAGCGTGATGTGTGCGCTGAGGCGGTTGTCGTCCGACACGCGCCGGTCGTCGAGGATGCGCGTGCAGATGGCGCGGGCCATTTCCGCCTGCCCGCTCAGGCGCAGCGATTCCGCGCGGCGCAATTCGATGCGGGGGCGGATGTGGGGATCGGCGGTTTCCATTTCACCGATGAGGAATTGCATGCGGATGAGATGGTTGTTGCGGTGGGCCTCGCCGAAGCGCGCCTCGAAGTATTCCAACCCCTGCGCCTGGCTGAACGCCAGGTGATAGTGCAGACATTCCGCTTCTAGCCGCCACAGTTCCCACTCCGCCGGGCTGATCTCGGTACGGCGGACGGGCTGACCGCGCTCCGGCGCCCGGTCGGCGGCCTGCCGCGCCAGTTCGGCAATGCGCGGTTCGTAGTATTTGACGATAACATCGTGGGTAAGCGCGCGGCGAATGTCGCCGGTGGGATCCACATAGGGCCAGGCGTAGCGGTTCACCAGGACTTTCATCTCGTCGTGGAGCATACAACTGTCGGTCAGGCTGTTGTATTTGACGAAGGATAGGTCTGCCAGCTCTTCCACCAGCTCCTCTGCGGCGTCCTCGGAAATATCCAGCAGCGCGGCGAGAATGTGTTCGTCACAGCGGCGGTCAATCTGGGCCATGTAGAGCACCGCGCGGTCCAGGGGACGGCGGAGTTGGCGCACGCGGCTGACCAGTTCGAACTCGAAGCGGGCGCGCAGTTCGGCGAGGACATTTTCCGATAGGGCTTGCAGGTCTTCCAGGGGGGTGTCTATGATTTCAGGCAACGGCACGTCGTGCGATAGCCATTCAACCGCCAGCGAGAGGAGGATGGGGCGGCCGCCGGCGAGGAAGTAAAGTTTGGTCCGCAGATCGGGCGGGATGTATTCGTCTTCGTCTAGTTCGGCGAAGAACGCCTGGCTTTCATCCTCGTTAAAGCTCTCTAGTTCGATGTAGGTGACCTGCTCCGGCCCCAGGGCTTGTTGGAATTGGGGCAGGAAATCTTTGGCGCGGCGCCCGGCCGAGATGCCGAGCAGGTTGGGAACGAGGTTGCCGTAGCGATAGAACTGGGCGCGTGGTTCAGCCAGGGGCGCCATGTCCAGCGTGTCGGTGAGGCGGATGAGTCGTTTGTTCTGCATGTAGGTGCGCAGTTCCTCCACCAGGCTCATCAGCGCGTCCTGCTCCAATTGGGGCAGGCGGATGTCGGCAATGTCGTAATCGCCGCGATCCAGGGCGTTGATCTTGGCGCGGAACTGAGGGAAATGCTCCCAGCCGACGGATTCGGCCACATGCAGCGCCTCGCGGAGTGTACTCGGCGGCTGTTCGGAGAGGTCGTAGTGGATGACGGTGAAGTCGTCGCGGTCGGTGTACTTTTTGAGTACTTTGTTGAGCAGGAAGGTTTTGCCGATGCCGCCCTGCCCGCCGATGAGGATCCAATGCGTCGTATTCCACTGCTGTGACCATTGGTCAATCAGCGAGAGTTCTTTTTGCCGTCCTACAAATACGTCAAACTTAGCCATAGTTCCTCTCCTACGTTTGCAACCACTCACACACGATAGCGCCGCCGTCTGGCCCCAGCCGGCGGCGCAGCAAGTAACCGATTTCCGCATCTTGCTGAATTTCTTCCCTGATCATATCCCGCACGTAGCCGGACTCCGGCGCCGCGCACAGGAGGGTCATGTGTGCTTGCAGGTCGGTTTGAAGTTGCGCCGGGGCCAGGTCGTTGCTCACCAGGGTGTGGTACAGCCATTCGACGACGGACAAGAGCCGTTGGGATGGCCCCAAATGCGGGTCTTGCAATCCCTGGCGAATCCACCGGGCATACAGGGTGCGCGCGAATTGGTTGAGCTGCACGGACTGCTCGCGCGTTGCGGCGGACCGCCCGACCATGTCGCCGGCCAGCACGTGGCGGGTCAACGGATCGCGGAAAAACGGCTCGCGCAGGTTGGGCGAGGTGAGCAGGCGGGCTTTGACCAGGTCGCCCAGCAAGTCCACGGCTTTGCACGCCGCCGGCAGCCAGTGCGCCTCCACGAGCGCCTGCACCGTGTTGGCATTGACGCGGCGGAAGATGCTCAGGATGCGCGCGGCCTGCGCCAGATCGGGCGGGAGCGCCTGTAGCAGCGCGTCGGCTACCGGCGCGATGCACTCCTGCGCCCACCGCTCCCGATTCTGGGCGAAGTAGTCGGTTACTACTCCCAGGCCAAAGAATTTCTGGGCCAGGTCGGCGACCAGATCGTGCGCCACGCGCGGATGGCCGCCGCTGAGATGGAGCAGTTCGTCGCCGATCTGTGTGACCGTGGCTTCATCGAGCGCCTCCTGGCGGCGCAGTTTCCGGGCCTGGAACCATACCATATCTTGAAGCGCGCGCTCGTCGAAGGGGGTGAGGGCGATGCGCTGCGGCGCCGGCAGGCGCGGGTAGGCGCAGCGATAGCCTTCCCAGAAAGCGTCCACGTCGCGCCCGGCGAGAATGACCCGCACCAGGTAGATCTCGCGGTTGTTCAGGCGCGTCCGCTGGTAGAGCGTGTTGAGCAAGGTGTACACCCATTGCGCCGTCGGGGTGTCGAGGTGCTCGATACTGTCAAAGATCAGCAGCAGGGCGGGATCAGGCCCCGGTGCGGCGGTCAGCGTTTGCAGCACGGCGTTGCAGACGGCGGGAATAGCATCTGTGGCCGGCGGCGCCGGCTGGCGACCGATGGTTTGGGCGATGGCGGCGGCGTCCACAGCGGCGGGCGGCGCGGCGGTGACGTAGCGCCAGTCCCACTCTTGCGCAGCAGCCAGCGCCATCAGCCGTTGGAGCAGGTACGTTTTGCCATAACCGGCCGGCGCGCAGACGAGGGTGTATGGCGAACGCGCCGCGCGCAGCCGCTCGGTGTCCAACGGGCGGAGTTCGGCCTCGCGGTTGACAAAATCGTCGGGCGCTGGCGCGGCCGGCGGAATTTCGGGGGCGGACAGGGTGTGAAAGGGTGTCCCCAGCACTTCCTGGCACAGGATTTCGAGCTGGCTGAGGATCTGACTGCGCTCGGCCCGGTTGTCGTCTGTGTCGCCGTAAATGCTGCGACGCAGGTTTTCAAAGAGCCGCTGCTGGTAGATCAGAGCTTCGGAATAACGCGGGTGCTGTGGGCCGAGCCGTTGCACCAGGGCGGCCATGCTCTGCCGGTAGCTCTCAATTGGATTTTGGATTTCGGTCATGGTCATAGAGTCTTTGCTATCACGACCCGCCCGGCACAGCCTGTCAAAGCCGGAGGGCTGTGCGCAAATTTAGTTCTGCGGTGTTTCTGCCGGGAGAGTGAAGTAGAAGGTGCTGCCCTGGCCAACGACGCTTTCGACGCCGACTTCGCCGCCGCATTTTTCTACGATGCGCTTGACGATGGACAGTCCCAGGCCATGCCCTTTAGCGCGCACCTCGCTGAGGCGGGTGAAGGGGGTGAACAGGCGCGCCTGTTCTTCAAAGGTCATGCCCTTGCCGTTGTCTCGCACCCAGAAACGGATTTTGGATTTTGAATTTTTGGTTTCGAGATTGGCGCGGGGCGCTTGTTCCGACATTTTGCTCAAATTCGGCAGTCCAAACTCCAGGAGGTTGTAGCCCAATTCCAGGTGCGGCGGGATTTTTTCGGTGGGGCGCCCGCCGTATTTGATGGCGTTGCTGAGATAGTTGACCCAGACTTCTTCAATCCACGGTGCGTGCCCCCAGACGGTCGGCCATTGGGAGGGTACCACGATGTCGGGATGATATTCTTCGGTCAGGCCGATCAGACGTTGAAAAGCGTCTTTGATCACCGCGTCCATATCTATGGCCGTGCTCGTCACGGCGTCGGCCTTGCGCACACTCGCAAATAGCAATAACTCATCAATGATATTGACCATCTTCCGCCCGCTCTGGACGATGGCTGTGAGCGCAAATTGCCTTTTATCTGTTTCCATCTGATCATAACGGCTGAACAACAACTCGCTGAAGCCGATCAGGGTGGAGAGCGGGTTTTTGAGATCATGGGCCACGGTATGGCCGTAAGCGTCGAGTTCCTGGTTGCGCGTTTGGAGTTCGGCGTTTGCCTGAGTCAATTCGGCGGTACGCTCGGCGACCAGCTCTTCCAGATGGGCTTGATGGCGTTGCAATTCGGCCTGCGCGCGCTGCCGCTTGACCACTTCCTGGCGGAGTTGTTCGTTGATCTGGAGGAGTTCTTGGGTGCTTTCGGCGATGAGCTTTTCTACGACGATGGCCGGCAAAGAAAATACAATAGCTATGATGGAATAGGGAATCATGGCCCAATCCATTTGAAAAATAAGTCCTAAAGCAAGCAGGGCCACGACAATTCTTAAGGCATGATAAAAGGCTGGCTGGAACCCCATCACTAGGCCCAGCGCAAAGATACTGGCGAACAACAATAAAATCATAGGGAGAATATCCCTATCACGTTGTAGATCGTAAAACATCAGACCCGTAAAACAGATCCAACTCACCCAGGCAAATCCAACCATAGACAGACGTAAATTTCTGTCTACATATTGCAAAGTAACTATTCCAGCGACGGCGATGGCGATGGTCAGTCCCACATACACAACATTCGGCGGCTGCCCTGCCACTATCCCCGTGACCAAATGTAACCCAACGCCCAGGCCTGCCAGGACACTATAGGCTGCCAATATCCATTTGGCAGCATACCGTCGGATGCCGCCGGCAGGAAGTTGTTGAAAATCTGTATTCATCATAGCGGATAGCCTTCTATTATGAAAGCTCTTCCCGGAAGCTGAAAAGATGGCTTCCGGGAAGAACAGTGAATCAATCTAAACCGCTAGACTGCCCAGTAGGTGCTTTTCGCGGCGGATGGTATTGCGCCGCTTTCCCGCCCCTCGTCGTAGGTCTTCCACCACTTTTCTACAATCTTGCGCAGTTTACCATCGTTGAAAGCCGCGGTGAAAGTCGCTTTCTCTTCCTCGGTTAAATCCCCATAGGGGCACCGGGCAAACATGGCCTCCAATCCCTGCACCTCGGCTTCTTTGATGAAGTCCCGGAAAAGGAAAACCTGCCCTGACAACCACAAAATATCTTGACGTCCTGTTAACATAGTACTCCTTTCGTAAATGGTAGATGAATCTTTTGGGTTTGACGACACACTTTAATTTTAGTGCTCTTTGTGGGTTTTGTCACACGCTGAAAGTGACGGCAGCATTTCAAATGAATAACTTTTCTGGTTGTTTCCCCTGGGACGTCGGCGCGGTCGGGAGGGTGAAGTAGAAGGTGCTGCCCTGGCCGATGATGCTCTCGACGCCGACCTCGCCGCCGCATTTCTCCACAATGCGTTTGACGATGGACAACCCCAGTCCATAGCCTTTGGCGCGCACCTGGTGTTGGGTGAGGGGGGTGAACAAGCGCGCCTGCTCTTCCTGGGTCAGACCTCTGCCGTTGTCACGCACCCAGAAACGGACTTTGGATTTTGGCGTTTGGGATTTGGAGTTCTCCATCGGCAGCCCTGCATCCAAAAAATCGTAGCCCAGTTCGATGCGCGGGGGAATGTGTTCGGCAGGTCGCCCGCCGTATTTGATGGCGTTGCTGATGTAGTTGCCCCAGACCTCCTCAATCCAGGCGGCATGCCCCCAGACGGGCGGCCATCGTTCCGGTGTCACAATCTCCGGCTGCCGTTCTGTGACCAGGTCGGTCATTCTTTGCAGCGCCTCCTTGACCACCTGCTCCATGAAGATTTCCGCCGTACTTACGTCTTCCGCCCGCCGCACGCTGGCGAACAACAACAATTCGTCAATGATGTTGATCATTTTGCGTCCACTTTGCGCAATGGCGTTGACGATCAGTTGGCGTTTTTCCGGCTCGGCCGGCTCGTATTGGGTGTTCAACAACTCGGTGAAGCCGATGAGGGTGGCGAGTGGATTCTTCAAGTCGTGAGCGACGGTGTGGGCGAAGGCGTCAAGTTCGGCATTGCGCGCTTGAAGTTCGGCGGTGCGCGCGACGACCAGCTCTTCCAGGTGCTCCCGGTGTTGGCGTAATTCTTCTTCTGCTTGCTTACGCGTAGTGACGTCGCGCAGGGTGAGTAGCACCGCCTGGCCCTCTTCCCAGGGAACGCGCGTGGCGGTCAAATCCATCGGGCAGAGCGTCCCATCGGCGCGCCGGAACATCTGTGAGCCGAAAATAGCCTCTTGGGTTTGTAAGGATTGCAACAACTGCGTTGGTGACAGGGACGCATCGGGAGGGAAAAGTTGCGCCACCGACTGTGTGATCAGAGCGCTGCCCTCATATCCTAGCGTGGCGCGCGTGGCGCGGTTGGCGTCGAGAATCTGGCCGTCCGCCTCATCCACCACCAGAGAGACATCTAGCGATTCCTGGAAGATAATACTGAATTTTGCCTCGGTACGCTTTAATTCTTTCTCCAGCAGGTCTACTATCAGAGAAGGCAGCGACATCCCGAATGCGAAGGCGACGGCTACGTAAGTATTCCCGCCAGTATCTTGGCAGAGGACCCCTAACCCTATAGTCACCAAAATGACCGGTAGGGTGTAAATGACTCCCGCTTTGAACCCCAGTATCAGTCCCAGGGCCAATATTCCCAAATGAAAACCGTAAACAGAAAAGGGAAACGTGCGGTCGCCGCCACTGAAGTACACACCCAAGATCATGATCAACAAAAAGATAGAGGCGCCGCCAACGTAAAGCCACATTCCGGCCGCAAGGGATTTCTTAATAAGATACAAAGCTACGGCTGTGGTCGCCGCCATGCCCAACAACCCCCAGAGGTTGGCCCACTGGATAGGGCGGTCCGGCGGGTTCAACAGCAGTGGGATTAAAACATACACATACAGTACAAGGGACACGCCAAATATACCCAGGCTGCCTCGGAGTACCAGCCGGGCTGTTTTGACTCGAACCGAAATGTGCGACAGTTTTTTGGGGTTTATGGCATCCATACGGCGGCAACCGGTGGAATACTTCCCACCTTGCGCTCCTCATCGTAAATAGTCCACCAATCGTGAATAACCTGTTGGAGACGCGGATTGGCAATGCACGCTTCAAAAGTAGCTCTTTCATCGGGCGCCAAATCACCCTGCGTATCAATCTGTTGAAGAACGGCATCCAATCCCTGCGCCAGGATGTCTTCCAAAAAATTGCGCCGGATGAAAACCAGCCCGGCCAGCTTGGTGATATCTTCATAATTCTTGCTCATCGTTTGCCTCCCTGTTGAATGGATAAACTTTTCCAGCGACTATGGAGTAGCTCCTGGAAGGTCGCTGTAAACTATACTGTTAGTTTAGCATGGTTTTAGATAGTTGAAAGTAGGTAAAGGGGCTTCATTACCGGTATAGCAACTTTCCACTCACTCTTGCACAGTGATGGTCACACTATTGCCGCTGAAGCTCGCGCCCTCCGGCGTGACGCCGACGACGGAGAAGGTATGCTCCCCGGGCGTCAACTGCCACATGAAACGGTAGGGGGGATCGCGCCACTCCTGGAGCGGCGTCCCGTCCAACAGCAACGTGACCGTGGCCCACGCCGCGTCGGTCTCGACGGCGACGGCGATGCGCTGTTCCGCGCGGGGCAGGGCGGGATCGAGGCGGTACACGGCCCCCTGATCGGGGTGCGTGATGCGGATCGCGGCGGCAAGGAGGGAGGAATCGGCGTCTGGCAGCGGCGCGGCTGCGGCAGGCTGCGGCAGGCCGTGTTCCCGCGCCCACTCGTGAGCCTCCGGCGGCAGGACGGTGTAGAGGGCATCCGCTATGACCTGGTGGACGGCGCAAGTCTGCGTGGGCTGCGTCCCGGCGATGAAGAGTTCCGTGACGCGGTGCGGGCAATCCGGGTTGGGCCGCAGCCCGGAGACGGCGCAGACCGTGGCTTCTACCAGTCCGTCAGGACGGGCAAAGTCGCGGGCGGGCGTCCCCTTGAGCGCGGCCTCCATCACATCCCGCCAGAGCGGCGCCGCGCCGCTGACGCCGCTGACGTCCTTCATCGCCTCGTTGTCCGCATTGCCCACCCACACCCCCACCACCAGGTCGGGGGTGTACCCCACCGTCCAGTTGTCGCGGAAGTCCGTCGTCGTGCCGGTCTTGACGGCGGCCGGACGTCCCGCCAGCGTGAGCGCGCTGCCCTCGCCGAAGGTCGGTGCGCGGGCCAGGTCGTCGCTGAGGATGTCGCTGATGAGGTACGCCACACGCGCGTCCAGCACGCGCGCGGCAGGCAATTCGTCCGGCGTCCAGACGACGTTTCCGGCGGCGTCTTCCACGCGCAGCACGGCAACGGGAGCGACGCGCGTTCCGCCGTTGGCGAAGGCCGCGTAGGCCGCCGTCAATTCCAACGGCCGCACCTCCCCGCCGCCGAGCGTAAGCGCCAACCCCAGGCGGTCCGCTTTGTCGAAGGTCGTGATCCCCATCTGCCGCGCCAGCGTGAGCAGCGCGTCTATGCCGATGGCGTCCAGCACCTTGACCGCGATCACGTTGTACGACGAGGCCAGCGCCTCTCGCAGCCGCACCGGGCCGCGAAATTCCAGGTCGTAGTTGAGAGGCACGTAGGGCGCGCCCTCCTGCGTCACAAAAGCTGTGCGCACGTCGAGCAGCATCGTTGCCGGCGTGAAGTCGCCGCTGGCAAAGGCCGCCGCGTAAGTCAGCGGCTTGATCGCCGAGCCGGGCTGCCGCAGCGCCGTCGCGCCGTTTACCGCGCCGTCAATGCGCGCCGAGAAGTAATCCGGGCTGCCGACCAGAGCGAGGATCTCGCCCGTCGTTGGATCGAGCGCGACCACGGCGGCGTTGCGGACGTTGTGCCCACCGGGGGGACATTCCGCGGCGTAGGCGCAGGTCGCCAGCAGTTCCAGCCGGTGACGCATCATGTCGCGCGCGGCCTCGGTCAAATCCACATCCAGGGTGGTGTGGATGCTCAGTCCGCCGGCCTGCAAGCGTTCCAGCCCCAGTTCCTCTTCCAACAGCCCACGCACATACATCACAAAATGTGGGGCGCGGATGGGGAATGGCGCGGCGGCGAAGGCCAGTTCCTCATTTTTTGCCAGCTCGGCATCCTCTGTGCTGAGATAACCCTGCTTGACCATCAAATCCAGCACGACAACCTGCCGCTCGCGGGCCGCCGCCAGAGCTTCCAGCGGATTGTAGAGCGCGGGCGCCTGGGGAAGTCCGGCCAGCAGCGCGCACTCGGACACGTCCAGGTCGCGGACGGGCTTGCCGAAGTACGTCTGCGCCGCCGCCTCGACGCCGTAAGCCATCGCGCCGTAGTACGTCTCGTTCAGGTACAGCGCGAGGATGTCGTCTTTGCTATAGCGCTGCGTGAGGCGCACGGCCACGATCAGCTCGCGCAACTTGCGGCGCAGCGAGCGATCCAGGTAGGCGTTTGGCTCGAACATCACGGTGCGCACCAACTGCTGCGTGATCGTGCTGCCGCCGGCCAGCACTTCGCCGCCCTGCACGTTGATCCACGCAGCGCGCAGGATGGCCCAGGCGTCCAGGCCGGGGTTGGTGTAAAACGTGGCGTCCTCGGTGGCGATGGTGGCCCAGACGAGGGCGGGGGGTACGTCCGTCAGGGGGACGGGGGTGTGGCTGCCGGTGTAAGGGGGCGGCATTTCGTAGAGCAGCCGCCCGTAACGGTCGTAAATCTTGCTGCTGGGCGCGGTGGTGTAGGCAGAAAGGTCATCGGGGTCGGGCAAATCGTAAAAGAGCCAGCCGTACAAACCCAACAGAGTCGCTGCCAAAAGGATCGGCAGCGCCCAAAGATATTTCTTGTTACGTTTCCCCATACAAATTCGTGAAACGTAAAACGTGAAACGTAAAGGTTTGACTGTAAAATCATCACGTTTCACGTTTTACGTTTTACTCCCTCACGCCTCGCACATCACGGCTTTCACCGCCTCCAACGTCGGCGCGACAATGGGGGGCTGCACCACTGTCTTCATCGCGCTGCCGATGTCTTTGAGGCCGGAGCCGGTGAGCAGGACGACGATGCGTTCTGCTGGGTCTACGAGGCCCTGCTCCACCGCCTTGACCAGCCCGGCGTAAGCGGTCGCCGCCGCCGGTTCGGAGAAGATGCCGGTGTTGCGGGCAATCACGGGGATCGCGTCGAGGATTTCCTGGTCGGAGACACGCAGGTACGCGCCGTCGGTCTCGCGGACGGCGGCGAGCGCCTTGATGCGGTCGCGCGGCAGTCCCGCGCTGATGCTGTCGGCGATGGTGTTGGCCGGCTGAGGCGTCATCTCCCAGCCTTGCAGGCCGCGTTCCCAGGCGTCCACCAGGGCGGAAGACCCTTCGGCCTGGATGCCCATGATCTTGGGCATCGTGTCAATCCAGCCCAGCGCCAGCAAATCCCGGAAACCCTTGTAGAGGCCGCCGATGATGCAGCCGTCGCCCACCGGCACGAAGACGCGGTCAGGCGCGACCCACCTCCCCCCGGCCCCTCCCTGAGAGGGGAGGGAGAGTTGTTCGCAGAGTTCGTAAGCAGCGGTCTTTTTCCCTTCAGACATGTACGGGTTGTAGGCGGTGTTGCGATTGTACCAGCCGAATTCCTTGGCGACTTTCAACGTCAGCTCGAAGGCGTCGTCATACGTGCCATCCACCAGCAGGACGCGCGCGCCGTAGATGAGGTGCTGCGCGATCTTGGCAGGCGGCGCGGTTTTGGGAACGAAGATGACGGCTTGCAAGCTTATGCTCGCGGAAAGCCCTGCGAGAGCCGCCGCCGCGTTGCCGGTGCTGGCCGTCGTGACGATTTGCGCGCCCGCTTCCCGCGCCTTGACCATGGCCACCGCCGACGCCCGGTCTTTGAACGACGCGGTGGGATTGACGCCGTCGTCCTTCACCCAGACGTGGCGCAAGCCAAGCCGTTCCGCCAGGCGCGGCGCGGCATAGAGCGGCGTCCAGCCCACGCGCAGCGGCGGGACAGGGGAGTCCGCCTGCACCGGCAACAGGGGCTTGTAGCGCCAGATGCCGGCGTCGGTGGACGTTTGCGCAATGGACGCGGGGGAGACGCGCTGGCGGAGCGCGTCGTAGTCGTACATCACATCGAGAATGCCATCGTCGCCGTGGCGCGGGCAGACGTAGGACACGTCGTCTACGGCGTATTCCGCGCCGCAGATCGTACAACGCAGACCAAGAACGAAACGCATAATGACCTCCTGGGGTATCGGGCAAAATTCTCAACGGATTGAACGGATTGAACGGATTATTTCTGTTCAATCCGTTCAATCCGTTGAGGCGCTGACCTGACTATTGTAACGTCGCTGGCAGGATTGGCAATTGGGGGAATGAAACAGGGTAGATCGGATGAGCACACGTC